>NZ_CP039888.1:1644642-1973571 GCF_005221325.1 Agrobacterium tumefaciens
CCGGGTGCAGGGTTGGGCTGTGCTTCGGGAGCCGGCGGACGCGCGGGCGTCGGCGCTTCCGTCGGAACCGGTGCTTCCTTCACGGCGGGTTCGGGGGCTGCCGGCTTTTTCTCCGGAACGGGTTTTTCAACCGGCTCGGCTTTCTGTTCCGGAGCCTTTTCCTCTACCTGCGGCTTCTTCGCGGGTGCCGGTTCACGGGGCTTGGCGGGCTGCTCGGCATTTTCCGGGCGCGCGGCAGGCTGCTGTTCGGCAGCGGGTTCCTTCGCGGGCTCCTTCTCCTTGCGGGGACGCTCCGGGCGCTGCTCGCCTTCGCCGGCCGGCTGTTCCGCTTTTTGAGGCTTGCGCGGGCGTTCCTGCGGCTGCTGTTCGGCAGGCGCTGCTTCAGGTGCGGCCTCCCGCTGGCGTGCCGGGCGCTGTTCGCCCTCGCCCTGCGGCTCCTGCGCACGTTCGGGTTTGCGCGGACGCTCCTGCGGCTGTTCGGCAGGTGCCGGCGCGGGTTCCGGGCGCGCCTCGCGCTGCTGCGGCTCGGGCGGAGCTTCGTGTTTGGGTTCAGGGCGGGGTTCGGCGGGAGCTGCCTCACGCTTGGGTTCCGGTTCGCGCTGCGGCTCGGGCGCGCGTTCCTCGCGTTTTGGTTCGGCCTGCGGCTGCGCCTCCTCGGCCTGGTGACGCTTCTTGCGCAGCTCTTCTTCCGGGTTTTCCTGTGCCGGTTCCGCCTGCGCCAGGATCACCTGGCCGGGAAGTGTTTGCGAGACCTGCGCCTGCGCGCGGGCTGCGCCGGCAAAACCTGCCGCTGCTGGCTCAACCGCGATCGCGAGAGACATGAGCGGAAAAACCACCCCGGTCAGCAATGTGTTTTTCTTCTTCAGCATCAGTGCTTCCTCATCTGCCGTCATTTATGGGTCGCGAATTGTGCGACGTCGTGGGCCCGGCTTGGCACGCAGGCGCTGTTCAACGCCTTACACACGCTCCGGTTCCCATGATGACCAAAGCCTTGTGTACCGGAAATGAACAGATCAAGGCCTTTTCGTGGAAGCTCTGCGGCGCAAACGAGACGACTAATATAGCAGTTGCATTTTTTGACCAACCGGATGAATAATCGCATCCGCGCTGAAGGCTACAGGCGGTATCCTCCGTTCTGCCGCGCCCAGCGCCCATGGCGTCCGCACTGAAAATAACAACAGACTGCGGATAAACGACCAACAGAGAGGATCGAAATGCCTATTTCCACCCGTCTGCTCGCAGCCGTATCGATTGCCGCCATCTCGCTGTTGTCAGGCGCAGCCCTTGCGCAGGACAAGATCGTCATCGGCACCGAAGGCGCCTACCCGCCCTTCAACAATCTCGAAGCCGACGGCACGCTGACCGGCTTCGACATCGATATCGCCAAGGCGATGTGCGAACAAATGAAGGCCGAATGCACCTTCGTCACCAATGACTGGGACGGCATCATTCCGGCCCTGCAGGCCAAGAAGTTCGACGCCATCATCGCGTCCATGTCGATCACGCCGGAACGCCTCCAGAAGGTCGACTTCTCCAAGAAATATTACAACACCCCGCCGGCAATCGCCGTGCCGAAGGACTCGCCGATCAAGTCCCTCGACGATCTCAAGGGTAAGTCGCTGGGCGCGCAGGGTTCCACCACCCACTCCAACTATGCCGAAAAGCACTTCCCCGATGCTGACGTGAAGATGTATCCGACCGCCGACGAATATAAGCTCGACATCGCCAATGGCCGCATCGACGCCGTCATTGACGATATTGTCGTGCTGTCGGAATGGCTGAAGACGGATGCCGGCGCCTGCTGCAAAATCCTGACGCCGCTCAAGGTCGATGTCGAGATCAACGGCAATGGCGCGGGCGTTGCGGTCCGCAAGGGCGATACGGCGCTGGCCGACAAGTTCACGGCCGCCATCGCCGGTATCCGCGCCAGCGGCAAGTATCAGGAGATCAACAAAAAATACTTCGATTTCGACGTTTACGGCGAGTGAGCCTGTTCGATCTGTTGAAATCTGGTGGCGGAAGGCTTGCCCTTCCGCCATTTTTGTTTGAAAACGTCACGATAACAATCACGGCGGCTTAAGACCGCGGGGGAAAACTGGCATGAGCGGAGCATTTTCCGCCATAGGTGCGTTCTGGACCTATGTCTCGACACTTCTCGATCCCTTCTGCGGACCGGTCGGTCTCTTCTCGCTTTTCGGAAACGGCACTCTGGTCGCCTGCGGCGATGCGGGTTGGGGCGATGAAATCGCCTTCGGCGTCAAGGTCACGATCTCGCTGGCGCTCGCCACCCTGCCTATCGGGCTGCTGATCGGCTTCCTCATCGCCCTTGCCGCCCAATCCCAGGAAAAATCGCTGCGGCTGGCGGCCGGCATCTACACCACCATCTTCCGCGGCCTGCCGGAACTGCTGACGCTCTTCATCGTCTATTACGGCGTCCAGATGCTGCTGCAATCGGTGGCCGGTTATGTCGGCCTCAACGGCCCCATCGAAATCAACGCCTTCGTGGCCGGCATGATGGCGCTCTCGGTGGTGTTTTCGTCCTATGCGTCGGAAGTGCTGCTTTCCGCCTTCAGGGCCATACCGAAGGGGCAATATGAGGCGGGTGATGCGCTTGGTCTTTCCCGCGGCCGCACCATGGTGCTCATCATCATCCCGCAGCTCGTGCGGATCGCCCTGCCCGGCATGACCAATCTCTGGGTGATCCTGCTGAAGGACACTTCTTACGTCTCGATCATTGGCCTTGCCGATATCATCCGCCAGACCGGCATTGCCGCCCGTGTCAGCAAGGAAGCCTTCTTCTTCTACGGCATCGCCTGCCTGCTTTATCTCATTCTCGCGCTCATATCGTCCGTCGGCATCGGTTTCATCGACCGCTGGTCACGTAAATCGGAGGCCAGACGATGAGTCATATCCAGGAACTCATTCCGCCGCGGCCCGCCCCCATTGTCGCCGATAAGCCGCTTAATCTTTCCCGCATCGTCGGTATAGCCGTCATCACGCTGTGGCTGCTGCTCGCCGCCGGGCTGATCTTCGCCATGATCGAAGGCTGGGACTGGGATAAATTCGGACGTTACGGTCCACGCTACATCGATGGCCTCATCACCACCATCACGCTGGTCGGCAGCTCAATTATTCTCGGCGCGATCCTGTCGGTGCCGATCGCCTTTGCCCGCATGTCGGAAAACCGCATCATCGGCGCGGTCGCTTATGTCTATGTCTATGTGTTCCGCAGCACGCCGCTTCTGGCCCAGCTTTTCCTGATCTATTACGGCCTTGGCAGCTTCCGCCCGGCGCTGGAAGCCGTCGATCTGTGGTGGTTCTTCCGCGAAGCCTGGTATTGCGGCCTTCTGTCGCTGACGCTCAACACCGCCGCCTATCAGGCCGAAATCCTGCGTGGCGCCATCCAGAGCGTGCCGCGCGGCCAGCACGAGGGTGCGGCCTCGCTCGGTATTTCGAAATTCATCACCTTCCGCAAGGTCATCCTGCCGCAGGCGCTGATCGTGGCGCTGCGCCCCTATGGCAACGAGATCATCCTGATGATCAAGGGCTCGGCGGTGGTCTCCATCGTGACGGTTTTCGACCTGATGGGACAGACCCGTTACGCCTTTTCCCGCACCTTCGATTATCAGGCCTATCTCTGGGCCGCGATCTTCTACCTGACGATCGTCGAAACGCTGCGGCATGTCTGGGCATGGCTGGAAGCTCGCCTGACGCGACACCTCAAGCGCTGAACGGCAAGATTGGCAGCACTCATCAATAGAGGCTGCCAACATTTTGAAAAATATAACAAATTTGTGACGGTTCGGGCCTTTGGCAAGCTTGGATTAACCCTGTCGTGTTCCCATGTCAGATACAGCGGCAATGCTGTGATCGCAATCATGAATACGGGAACCGCCGTCATGAACAAGGAAATGGAAATGATGCTGCGAGGCTACGGCCTCACCACCGCCCAGATATTCTACCACCTGCCGGACCATCCGCTGGTTCTCCAGACCTATGTCTGGCAGGACTATGATCTGGCCCCGGACTTCCCCGAAATGCACGGTTTTCTCAAATTCTGGCAGGAAAAGCTCGACGGTCCCCTGCATTCCGTCCGCTACGTCCACCGGCAGGTTATCTCGGCGCAGGAATGGCGGGCGCTGAAAGGAGAGTTCATCCTCCACTGAGCACCAAGCCCACATAAACATTGCGCCCGTTCCCGATGCGGCTTACAGCAAACGTCAATTGAAGACGTTGACGGATAAGGCACGATGACCAAGAACCAGAAGATCGACGAAGAGGCGCTCGCCGAGGCCTATAACCGCGCGCTGTCGCTCGAAAAGGCCGGCGATGTGGATGCGGCGGTGAAGGCTTATGAGGAAGTTCTGGCCATCGACCCTGACGATCACGGCGGCGCAGCCGTGCGCATTGCCGCCATGGGCCGCGGCGAACAGCCCTCGAAAGCGCCCGACGCTTACGTCGAAACCCTGTTCGACCAGCATGCCGAAGCCTTCGAGGATATTCTTGTCGAGCAGCTGGGTTATGCCGTGCCGATGATGGTGCGCCAGCGGCTGCAGACGCTAAAACTCGGCCCTTTCAAGCGTCTGCTCGATCTCGGCTGCGGCACCGGTCTGACCGGCGAGGCGCTACGCGATATGGCCGACGACATCACCGGCATCGACATTTCCGAAAACATGGTCGAGATCGCCCATGAGAAGGACCTTTACGAGACGCTCTACGTCGCCGAAGCCGAGGACTTTCTCGAGGACAATGACGACGAGCCCTTCGACATCATCACCGCAACCGATGTGCTGCCCTATCTCGGCGCGCTGGAACCGCTGTTTTTCGGCGCCGTCGAAAACCTCAATGCCGGCGGCCTACTGATCTTCTCGTCGGAAACCCTGCCCGGAGACATCATGGCCGGACGGCCCTATATGGTCGGCCCGCACCAGCGTTTCGCCCATGCCGAAACCTACGTGCGGGAACGATTGGCCGCCACCGGTTTCGAGATCGTCGAAGTCACCGACATCAATGTGCGCATGCAGGACGGCAATCCGACGCCCGGTCATCTGGTGATTGCTAAGCTCAAGGGCTAAAGCTCTGCATTGCGGCAGATTTCTTCTCCCCGCCGGGGAGAAGAAACAAGCGGCACTCGCCCGCCCCCATGTGACTCACATGACTTTTGCCTGAATCAACCTCTCAGCAACATCCGCCAGCAGGTTGAAGAGATTCAGCTTTCCGGCCCCGTCAGCTGGCCTTCGGCCGCCAGACGATATCCGTCACCTTGAGTTTCTTCGGCACGATCTTCAGATCGTAGAATTCGTCGGCCAGCGCCTGCTGGTAGGCGATGGCTTCATCCGGGACCAGCGACACCCGCCCGAGATCGGCGCCCGGTCGCGTCAGCGAGACCTTGGTGACATCCTCCGGAACGCCCGTGATCGCCGCCAGCGACTTCGCGGTCGCGTCGATATTGGCCTGCGCCTTCGCGCCGACACTTGCGAGTTCCTTGAGGATCAGCGGCACGAGATCGGGATTGCCTTCAACGAAGTCGCCATTGGCGAGGAAATAGCTCCAGGGATCAACAATGCCTTCTGCGGTGGAAAGAACCCGCGTCGTCGGCTCCTTTTCCGCCACGGCAAAATAGGGATCCCAGATCGACCATGCATCGATGCTGCCGCTACGGAAGGCGGCGGCTGCATCCGGGGGGGCAAGATCGACGGGCGTGATGTCGGCCAATGTCAGCCCCGCCTTTCGCAGCGCCTTGACGGTGACATTATGGGCGCTGGAGCCGCGCTTGAAGGCGACCTTCTTGCCTTTCAGGTCTTCCAGTGTCTTCAGCGGCGAATCCCTCTGCACGAGGATGGCCGACCCGCCGGCCGCTGCCTTGTAGGTGCCGACGTAACGCAGATTACCGCCGGCGGCCTGCGCGAAAAGCGGCGGCACATCGCCGGTCGGCCCGATATCCAGCGCGCCTGCGCCCAGCGCTTCGAGCAGCGGCGGCCCGGAGGAAAACTCCGACCATTTGACCTCGATGCCGCGATCCTTCAACAAGGCCTCCAGCGCACCCTGGCTTTTCGCCAGCGCAATCACGCCATTCTTCTGCCAGCCGATCCGCAATGTGGTCGTCGCGGCCGAAGCGCGGCGGATATGCGGCAGAAACACCGCCCCCGTCGCACCTGCAAGCAGTCCCAATGTTCCGCGTCGTGTGATCATATCGATATCCCTCGCTGTTGCCATCATCAGATATTAAAAGCGTAGATATTCGAGGGATTTTATCAAAATCCCACTTTGCGCGGATACGGCGTGGAGAGAATTGAATGTGCGAATTTGCCTGATAGGGCGGAATAAGATTGTCGTGCCTTCATGATGCATATCGGATGACCTTCCGGTAGGATCGGCCACTCGCGCGCCAGATCAATGGGGGAAAGCGTGCCCTAAATAAAAATGCCCTCCCCGGCGACCGGAAAGGGCATCGATCAAAAACCTGATCAGCGGCGGATCATTCTTCGCCGGATTTGGGATTATCCAGCAGCATGTAATCGAGCGGCAGTTCCGTCGTATATTTGATCTGCTCCATGGCAAAGGCGGAGGACACGTCGCGGATTTCGATCTTGGCGATCATCCGCTTGTAGAAGGCGTCATAGGCCGCGATATCAGGCACAACGACGCGTAGCAGATAGTCGACATCGCCGCTCATACGGTAGAACTCAACGACCTCAGGAAACTCGGAAACCACCTCGGAGAAACGCTTCAGCCACTCGATGGAGTGCGAAGCGGTGCGGATGGAGACGAAAACCGTGACCTTGGTGTTGACCTTCACGGGATCGAGCAAGGCCACACGCCGGCGGATAACGCCGTCTTCCTCCATCTTCTGGATACGCCGCCAACAGGGCGTCGTGGAGAGGCCGACCTTTTTCGCCAGATCGGCAACGGCCAGCGTGGAATCCTCTTGCAGAATGCGCAAAATCTTACGGTCTAGGCGATCCAATGCGTCTATCCTCCTGAATTAATTTCCTTTCAATACACTAATTTTTACAGAAAAACAGAAAATTGTTTCACTAAACTCGCATTTCCACATGTTGTCGTAGAACCGGAAGCAGCTCGTACGTGAACCACGGGTTCTTTTTCAGCCAGCCCGTGTTGCGCCAACTCGGATGCGGCAGAGGCAAAATGCCGGGGCCGGAATTGGCATGGAGGTAGCTGCGCCAGTTCTGCACCGTTTCGGTCATGGTTTTATGCCGCCTTTCGCCGAGGTGAAAAGCCTGCGCATATTGTCCGATAGCCAGGATCAGCTCCACCTGCGGCATTGCCGTCATCACCCGCTCACGCCATAAGGGCGCACATTCCCGCCGTGGCGGCAGATCGCCCCCCTTGTCATCATAACCGGGAAAACAGAAACCCATGGGCACGACGGCGAAACGGTCCGGGTCGTAGAACGTCTCCCGATCGACATCGAGCCATTGCCGCAGCCTGTCGCCAGAGGCATCGTTGAAGGGTATGCCGGTTTCGTGCACACGCAGCCCCGGCGCCTGCCCGGCGATCAGAATTTTAGCCTTCGTCGAGATCACGACCACCGGCCGCGGTTCATGCGGCAGGCGATCAGCCATTCCCTTCAGCGGTGCGTCGCGACAGAGACGACAGCGGGCGATCTCGCCACGCAGCCCATCCAGCCTGTCATTCAGTAACCACTGGGATCGCTCTGCCTCAGCCATGATCCCACCCCAGAAGATGGCGGATGACGGTCAAAAAGCCCGCTGCCGGCGTTTCCAGATCCGCTGCCCGGTGCTCACGACGCCACTCGGAGGGTTTTTCGAATTCTCCGGCCCAGATACCCCGCTCCTCCCGCCGTGCCCTCGCCTGCTCGGCGGAAAACTGGAAATAACCTGATGCGACGGCAAAGCCCGCCGAGACCATTTCCGAGGACACATCCTTGCCATCAGCCGTACAATAAACGAGCTGTCGCCCGTAACGGTCCCTCGAGCTGCCGGAACAGGAGAAATCCCGCGCCGTCACCAGCCGTTGCAGCGCCCCGCGCGCCTCCACCCCGCAGGGCCAGCTCTCACCGCCGCGCAGGCATGTCTGCGCAAGCTCCGGCGCATCGATGCCGAGCAGCCGGAAGCGTTCGTCTCCCTTGGAAAGCGTATCGCCATCGATCACGAAGAAACGGCCGACATGGGTCTCGCTGTTGATCTGGTCGAGCTTGGCGGCAATGAGAATGCCGAAAAAAACCGTGGCGAGAAAAAGCCCGCCGTCGCGAATTGCCGAAAAACGCCCGCGCCTGCCTCCATTTCGTCTCATGTCACAACAAACCCTTGTCAGAAATGGCAAACAAATCCTTTCACGGCAGCATCTTCTTAAGATTTTGGGCGTAGCCTGCAAGGGTTCATGTCACCTGCGTTGTAACAATGAGTAAAAGCGTCAGCACGTCCACCGACAAGATCATCGTCGACCGTTCGAAAAAACACCGCAACAAGGCGGTTTTCGACACGGTGAAGACGACGCGTGAACGCCTGCAGCAGGGAGCAGGCGGAAACGAAGCCTATGAACGCGAAATGCTGACCATGCACATCGCCGAAGCCCTGCAGGGCGCGATGATCATGCCGCTTTTCATCGTGCTTGCCTCCATCATCGGCCTTTACATCACCCGCGATATCAGCCTGATCATATGGTCGCTGATTGCGTTGAGCTTTCACGCCATGTCGCTGGTGCTGGCGAAACGGGCCGCCAAACAGGAGATCACGGACGAAAATCTCCAGCATTGGAAAAACCTCTTTCTCGCCATGCAGATCCTCATCGGCTGCGCCTGGGCCATGTTCGCACTGGCCGAGCCGGTGCGCAACGACCCGACGCTCGTTCTTTTCTTCAAGGGCGCAACGCTGCTGATCGCGCTTTCGCTCACCGCCATGGCCAATTTTATGTTGCGGCGGGCAACCTTCATGACCTTCCTGCCGGTACTGGCCGCACTTTGCATCACGTCGGCTATTTCGCGGGACCCCTTTGATGTCGGTCTGGCGCTGATGTTCGGCATGGCGATCCTCTTCTGTCATCGCATCACCAGTCGGCTTTACCAGACCAGCATCAAGCTCCTCTCCTCGCAGACGGAAAAGGACGACCTGATCGCCGAACTCGAAGTCGCCAATTCAGTGTCCGACGAAGCGCGGCGGCGCGCCGAAGAGGCCAATCTGGCAAAATCGCGCTTTCTCGCTTCCATGTCGCACGAGCTCAGAACCCCGCTCAACGCCATCCTCGGCTTTTCCGAGGTCATGTCCTCAGAGGTGCTCGGCCCGCTCAACAATCCGCTCTACAAGGAATATTCCGGCGATATCCATCGCTCCGGCCAGCATCTGCTCGATCTCATCAACGAAATCCTCGACCTCTCGCGCATCGAGGCCGGCCGCTACGATCTCAACGAGGAATCCATCTCCATGCTGGAAATCGCCGAGGATTGCATCGGCATGATCCAGCTGCGCGCCCGCGCGAAGAACATCAGGATTTCCCAGCAGTTCGAAGCCAGCCTGCCGCAGGTCTGGGCCGATGAGAAATCCATCCGCCAGGTCATTCTCAACCTGCTCTCCAATGCCGTGAAATTCACCCCGCAGGGTGGCGAAATCCTCGTGAAGGCGGGCTGGACGGCAGGCGGAGGGCAATATGTCTCTATCAGGGATAACGGCCCCGGCATTCCCGAAGATGAGATTCCCGTGGTGCTGTCGGCCTTCGGGCAGGGATCGATCGCGATCAAGAGCGCGGAACAGGGAACGGGCCTTGGCCTGCCCATCGTTCAGGCCATCCTCGCCAAGCATGATGGCCAGTTCATCCTGAAATCGAAGTTGCGCGAAGGCACGGAAGGCATCGCCATTCTGCCGGCAAAGCGCGTGCTGCAAAGCCTGCCTGCGGTGGAAGAAACCCACGCCATCCAGCCACGCCGCCGGTCTTTCGCTTGAGCCGCAAAGACACCTGCTAGAAGAACAGCGACGTCACCAGCGAATACAGCACAAAAAATCCGTTTGCCATCAACAGGCAGAAGACGGCAAAGGAGCCGAGATCTTTGGCATGCCGCCCGACCGAGGAAATTTCCGGTGAAATGCGATCCACCAGCTCTTCGATGGCCGTATTCAACGCCTCAACCGAAAACAACAGCAGCATCAGCACAGTAAGGACGAGAAGATGCGCAAAGGGCGCGCCCACAACAAGAAGCAGGGCGAGCCCCACGCCGAAGGCGAGAACCTCGTGGCGGAACGCCGCTTCCTGCCACAGCCGGCCAAGCCCCTGCACGGAATAACGCGCGGCGGCGAAAAGATGCCGCCAGCCTTTTTCCTTGCGAAAGGCGGGGTCCGGTTGCGGTCTTTGCGGCGTCGCGTCCATCTTTGACCTCAATGCTCGGTGTGCGAGCTGATGCGGGTATCCACACCCGCCGCCTCGAACGTCGCCATGCCGGAATGGCAAGCTGCGGCGGCCTTGACGATGCCGGCGGCAAGTGCTGCACCAGTCCCTTCACCAAGCCGCATGCCAAGCGCCAGAAGCGGCGTCTTGCCAAGCTTTTCGACGGCAGCGAGATGGCCAGGCTCGCCCGAGACGTGGCCGATCAGGCAATGGTCGAGCGCCGAAGAATTGGCGGCCTTCAAGAGAGCGGCAGCGGCCGTTGCCACATAACCGTCGATCAGCACGGGGATGCGCTGCACACGGGCGGCAAGGATGGCGCCAGCAATCGCCGCGATCTCGCGGCCGCCAAGGCGGCGCATGATTTCCAGCGGATCGGACAGGTGGTCCTTGTGGAACTCCACCGCAGCCTTCACCGCCGCGATCTTGCGGGCCATGACTTCGCCTTCCGAACCGGTGCCGGGACCGGTCCATTCTTCCGCCGTGCCGCCGTAAAGCGCGAGATTGATCGCCGCAGCAATGGTGGTGTTGCCGATACCCATTTCACCGACGCAGAGAAGATCAGTGCCGCCGGCAATCGCCTCCATGCCGAAGGCCATGGTGGCGGCACAGTCACGCTCCGAAAGAGCCGGCTCACAGGTGATGTCGCCGGTCGGATAATCGAGCGCCAGGTCGAAGATTTTGAGGCCGAGATCATTGGCAACGCAGATCTGGTTGATGGCGGCACCACCTGCGGCGAAATTTTCGACCATCTGCTGTGTAACAGATGTCGGATAGGGCGTAACGCCGTGCCGGGTGACGCCGTGATTGCCAGCAAAAATCGCCACCAGCGGGCGAGTGACGGCGGGCGAACGGCCGGACCAGGCGGCGAGCCACATGGCGATTTCTTCCAGACGGCCGAGCGAACCTGCAGGCTTGGTTAGTTGCGCGTTGCGCTCCTTGGCCGCCACAAGCGCGTGCGTATCCGGGCCGGGAAGCTCGCGCAACAGCGCGCGAAAATCGTCGAAGGGCAATCCGCTCATGCTCATGGTGTCGGTCTCTTTCGTAGCCGGGTTGGCTGTCGCATCGGCTCATGCGTCCGGAACTTGTGTTTTCCGGCAAATCGGTCTTTGTTGCGCCTCTCATAATCGCGGAAGCGCCGCGGAACAACCGGAAATGCAGCGACTGCAACGGAGAGAGCATGAAGGCCGGGGATTTTGTAACAGATGTCATGCATTCCCTCGCCTTTCTCAGCCGCCTGCCGGTTCCTTCGCGGTTTTTCGACAATACCGACGGCGTGTCGATGCGCCGCACCGCCCGCGCCTTTCCCGCTGCCGGTCTGCTGATCGCCCTGCCCGCCGCTTTCCTGGTGGTGATTTTCGCCGGTTTCGATGCATCGCCGCAGCTCACGGGCTGGCTCGCCATCGGCCTGACGGCGCTCATGACAGGCGCATTGCATGAGGACGGGCTGGCCGACATGGCCGACGGTTTCGGCAGCGGCAAGGACAGGGCCCGCACGCTCGAGATCATGAAGGACAGCCGCATCGGCAGCTATGGCACCATCGCCATGGTTCTTTCCTTTGCGTTGCGTGCCACAGCACTCGCATCCCTGCTTGAGACTCTTCCTGGAAAAACCGCCGCCGCCTGCCTGATCGCCGCGCTCGTCCTCAGCCGCGCCCTGATGGTGTGGCACTGGCAAGCCCTTCCCGCCGCCAAGACCTCCGGCATTGCGGCAAATGCCGGCCAGCCGGGCGAAAGCGAACGCAACATCGCGCTGGTGACGGGTTTGCTGATCTTCCTGCTTTTCACGCTGCACGCCCTGCCGCTTGTCGCCATTGCATTTGTGCTGGCCGCCGCCTTCCTCGCGGCGGTGCTGTTCGGCAGGCTCTGCGACAGGAAGATCGGCGGCCATACCGGCGACACCATCGGCGCCTGCCAGCAGATCACGGAGATCGTTACTCTCGTCGCCCTTGCTCTTGCGGCATGACAGCCTGATATAGATCATCATGGAAACACCCTGCATCCATATCTGCCGCCTGGACGCGACCAACAGCCTCTGCATCGGCTGCGGCCGCACGCTGGGCGAAATCGGCGGCTGGGCAGGTTATAGCGACGAGAAGCGCCGCACGATCATGCGGGCACTGCCGCAGAGACTGGAAAATTTGAACGAGAGCGCCAAGGAGACACATACCGCATGAACAGACTGACCATCGTTCTCCTTCTGCTCGCCGTCGGCCTTGGCCTGCTGCTCATCAATCACGACGGCGGCCGAACACTCGGTATTGATAATGATCAATTCGCCCACGTCCTTTATCTTCTGCCCATCGCCGGTCTCCTGTCCGCCGGCATATTGGCAGGAAGGCGCGGCAGCTTCGGCACTGTCATCCGCCAGCTTGCTGCCTGGCTCGTCATCATCCTCGGTCTCGCCTCGCTCTATCTCTATCGCTACGACCTGCAATCCTTTAGCGACCGCTTGCTGAGCGGCCTGATACCGGGCCGCGCCGTGGTGGTGACGACATCGGGCGGCGAACAGGAAATCGTGCTGCACAAATCGATGAGCGGCCATTTCGAGGCGAATGTCACCGTCGAAGGCAAGACGATCCACATGCTGGTCGATACCGGCGCGAGTTCGGTCGTGCTCGCCAATGCCGATGCGGCCGCGATTGGCATCGATACGACGGGCCTGCGTTACACCGTGCCTGTCATGACCGCGAACGGCCGCACGGCAGCGGCGCCCGTCACCCTGTCCGAAATCGGCATCGGCCCGATCGCCAGACGCGACATTCCCGCCCTCGTTGCGAAGGACGGGCAACTGGGCCAGAGCCTGCTCGGCATGAGCTTCCTCTCGACGCTCGGTTCGCTGCAGATGCAGACCGACGAATTGCGGCTACGCGACCGTTGAACCTCATCCCCTTTTAGGTTCACCATCCGGATTTTGCGCGAGCCACAATCGTTGAAAGGAAATACCCCGTTGCAACTATAATCGAGATGTTCTTTTCGCGCCGACCTGCCATGGCACAGCATTGCCTCTTGATTCCTTCCTATTTGATAATTTATGTTGTCATTGTTCTCAGGGCGGGGTGCAATTCCCCACCGGCGGTATCGGGATTTTCCCGGAGCCCGCGAGCGCTTCCGGTCTCCAAAGCCGGAAGGTCAGCAGATCCGGTGAGAGGCCGGAGCCGACGGTATAGTCCGGATGGAAGAGGACAAGGCATAAAGACGCCCGCGCGTAGTGGGCTTCGCATTGCATTGTTCGCCCAAGGGATATTTGGCGCTTCTTGAAGCGCGAAAATGCCGCAAACCGGCATAACCCTTGAAAGGCTTGATAGAAAATGACCATTGCTAGAATTGAAGACGCGATCGACGCCATTTCCCGTGGCGAGATGGTGATTGTGGTTGACGATGAAGACCGCGAAAACGAAGGCGATATCATCGCCGCTTCCGACAGCATCACTCCACAGCAGATCGCCTTCATGATGAACCATGCACGCGGGCTGGTGTGCGTCGCCATGCCGGGCGAGCGTCTCGATGCGCTCGACATTCCGCTGATGGTGTCGCGCAATACCGAATCCCTCAAGACGGCCTTCACCGTGTCGGTGGACTATATTCCCGGCACCACGACAGGCATTTCTGCCGCCGACCGGGCAAAGACCGTGCGTGCGCTGGTATCGGAAGGATCGCGCCCGGAAGATTTCGCCCGCCCCGGCCATATCTTCCCGCTGCGTGCCAATCCTGAAGGCGTTCTCGGCCGCACCGGCCACACGGAAGCCGCCGTGGACCTCTGCCGCCTTGCCGGGAAATTCCCGTCCGGCACCATCTGCGAAGTCGCCAACGACGACGGCACCATGGCCCGCCTGCCCCAGCTCGAAGTCTTCGCCGAACGCCACGGCCTGCTCGTCGTGACGATCAAGGACCTCGTTTCTTATCTCAAGGGCGAGGTTGTCGAGGAAGTGGCGCAGAAGCAGGTGGCTTGATCGTTCGCGTCTTTTGCGAATACGAAAACGCCCGGCGCAAGCCGGGCGTAAAATTTGAAGTAGACCCTACCTCTTACGCAACGTCATCCTCAGACTAGTCTCACGGCTGTTCCGTTTGGATTTTCGTGGAACCTGCTGTCGCCTCGAAGCGAGTGGCAAAGGATGCGCATCCTCTCGACGTCATCCTCGGCCCCGTGCCGAGGATCTAAACACGTCGAATGAAATCAATACCTTGCAGATCCTCGGGACAAGCCCGAGGATGACGGCCGTGAACTTTGCAGACTTCATCAGCCGTTGAAGCTGGGCTAAGGTGCCAAACCCTACCAGCAGCAGAAACCGCCATCCACCAGCAAATCAACGCCCGTCACGAAGCTCGCCGCATCGGAGAGCAAGAAGATCGCCGGGCCGACCATTTCGTCCACGCCTGCCATGCGCTGCATCGGCGTCTGCTCTTCAAAGAGCTTGGTCTGGTGCACCATCTCCGGCCGCGTATTCATCGGCGTTGCGGTGTAACCCGGCGAGATGGTGTTGACGCGGATGCCGCGGCCCACCCACTCCATCGCCATGGATTTCGACATGTGGATGACGCCCGCCTTCGAGGCGTTGTAGTGGCACTGCATCAGCCCGCGATTGACGATGACGCCGGACATGGAGGCAATGTTGACGATCGCGCCACGGCCGTTCTTCAGCATGGCGTTGGCTTCCGCCTGGCAGGAGAGGAAAACGCCCTTCAGATTGATGTCCATCATCGTCTGGAACTGGCTTTCCTCCATCTCCTCAGCCGGATTGGCATTGGCGATGCCGGCCGCATTGACGGCGAGCGAAAGCGCACCGAGTTCTGCTTCCGTGCGGGCGACCGCATCGGTCAGCGCCTGCTTGCTGGTGACATCGGCGGCGATCTGGATCGATTTGCGGCCAGCTTTGGCAATGAAATCGGCCGTCTGCGCCAGACCGTCATCGGTGCGGCGATCAAGCAGCGCGACATTGGCGCCGGACTGGGCAAGCCCCATGGCGATGCGCTGGCCGATGCCGGAGCCGGCCCCGGTGACGAGCGCCACCTGTCCGGAAAGATCGAACAATTTCGGCGCGTTGAGGGTGATGGTGGACATCTTTATTTCCTTCTTCAGATAGTCGCCAGTTCCATGACCGAGACGTCGTTTGCGTCGTCACGGCTGAGGATGCCGGCCTGTTTTCCCTGCGCAAGCACGAGGATGCGGTTCGATACGCCCAGCACTTCCTCGAGATCGGAACTGACGACGATGACGGCGACACCATCTTTCGCCAGACCGACGATGATATCGTATATGCCCGCCCGCGCGCCGACATCGATACCGCGGGTCGGCTCATCCAGCACCACCACGCGAGGATTGCGGGCAAGCCATTTGGCGATGACCACCTTCTGCTGGTTGCCACCGGAAAGATCGGACGCCGGCTGTTCACTGCGGCCCTTCACCCCGAATTTGGCGATTGCTTCCCTGGTAAAGGCACGCTTGATCCGTGGCGTGATCCAGCCGGTGCCGACGCGGTCGAGATTGGCATAGATCAGGTTTTCACCGATCTCGTGCTCCACCACCAGCCCCTGCAATTTGCGGTCTTCCGGCACCATGACGATGCCCTTGGCGATAGCATCCGCCGGGCTTTTCAGCGAAAGCACCTTGCCGTCAAGCAGAACCTCCCCGGCGCTCGTTGGGTCGGCACCGGAAATCGCCCGCACCAGCTCGGTGCGTCCCGCGCCGATAAGACCGGCAATGCCGAGGATTTCGCCGGCACGCACGCCGAAGCTGATGTCACGGAAGGCATTGTTCGCGCCGGTCAGCCCCTTTACCTGCAGCACGACCTTGTCCTGCGGTTCCGGCAACGCCGGGAACAGGCGCTCCAGTGAGCGGCCGACCATGCTTTCGACGATGGTACGTACCGGCGTCGCGCTATCGGCAAATTCATGCACCCGCTCGCCATCGCGCAACACGACGATACGGTCGGTGATCTGTTTGATCTCTTCCATCCGGTGGGAAATGTAGATGATGCCCACGCCTTCGGCGCGCAGCTTGCGCACCTGCTCAAACAGCGCCTGCGTTTCCGCGCCGCCAAGTGCCGCCGTCGGCTCGTCGAGGATCAGAAGTTTGGCATCGAGCGCCAGCGCCTTGGCGATTTCGATCAGCTGCTGGTTGGCGGTCGAAAGGCCAGCCACCTTGCGCGTTGCGGGAATATGCAGGTTGAGGCGCGCCAGCTGCTGCTGGGCTCTCCGCACCATCTCGGCGCGGTCGATCACGCCATTTTTCATCGGCCAGCGGCCAATGAAGACGTTTTCGGCAATGGAAAGCTCCGACAGAAGCTTCAATTCCTGATGAATAAGAACGATGCCCTTGTCGATCGCCTCACGCGGCGATGCGGGCGCGTAAGGCTGCCCGAGCCACGTCATCTTGCCCTCGGACGGCTCGCGGGAGCCGGCAATGATGCCGGACAGCGTGGACTTGCCCGCGCCGTTTTCACCCAGCAACGCCACCACTTCTCCGGGATAGACGTCGAGATCGACGGCTTTCAGAACCTCGAGCGGACCGTAACGTTTGCTGATGCCACGTAGCGAAAGAACCGGCTCGCGCATGACGGGACCTCCCAGGACGCAATCGCGGCTGACATGCACCACGGCTTTGTGTCCAAAAATTGCGTAGAGACAAACCAATGAATGCCCCGCGCATCCGGTTGGACGCGCGGGGCAGATGGATCAGGGATGGTTGGCGATGAAGCCTTCAACATTTTCCTTGGTCGTCAGCGTCGCGTCGGACAATTGCACAGCCGGAACCTTCTCACCGCCGACGATCTTGACGGCCATTTCGACAGCCGTGCGGCCCATCTTCTGGGTCTGCTGCGTCGCGGTCACGTCGAAGACGCCGTTCTTCAGCGCTTCAAGGGCTGCCGTATCGCCATCGAAGCCGCCGACGACGATCTTCTGCGAGGGATTGGCAACCTTGATCGCCTGCGCCGCGCCAAGCGCCAGACCGTCTGCCTGCGCAAAGACGATGGAGACGTCAGGATTGGCCTGCAGCATGTTCTGCATGATCTGGAAGCCTTCATCCTGGCTCCACATGTTGGACCACTGTTCGGCAACGACCTTCACGCCGGAATTGGCCTTGACCGATTCCATGCAGCCCTTGGTGCGATCGACTTCTGGCGTCGTGCCCTTCTGGCCGTGGATGATGACCATCTTGCCCGAACCGCCGGCCTGCTTGATGATGTAGTCGCAAACGCCCTTGGCGGAAGCGACGGAATCGGTGGCGAGGAAAGTATCGCCCGGCGCGCCATCGGCATTGCGGTCGATGTTGATGACGGGAACGCCGGCGGCCTTGGCAAGCTTTACCGGAACGGTCGCAGCGGCGGCACCGGCCGGAATGTAGATCAGCGCATCGATGTTCTGGGTCAGCAGATCCTGGATCTGGTTCACCTGCGTCGGGCCGTCGCCCTTGGCATCGACAGTGACGACAGAAATGCCGCGCGTCTTGGCTTCGGCTTCGACGGCCTGCTTGATCTGGTTGAAGAAGTTCGCCTGCAGATTGGCGACCGCAAGGCCGATCTTCTTGACTTCGGCGGCATTAGCCTGGCCGAGAGACAGGGCAAGAAGGGCGGCGGATGTGAGCAGAATGCGTGAAAATTTCATGATTATTCCTCCATTTGTTGATTTTTGACCTTCGGGCAGATCAAACCTCCTCCCCTCCGGCCGTTTTTCACGCCTCCCATGCCGGGAGGGTCTTTTATTGCGCGGACGGCTCATCACCGTCCGTAGGCAAATTCAGCTTCTGCGGCGGCGCAATGTTTCAGCACCCACGGCCAGCACGATGACCACACCGATAATGACCTGCTGGAGAAAGGGAGAAACATTGAGCAGGTTGAGGCCGTTGCGCAGCACACCGATGATCAGAACGCCGATGAGCGTTCCGCCGATGCCGCCTGCACCGCCCGAAAGCGAGGTTCCACCGATGACGACGGCTGCAATCGTATCCAGCTCGTAACCGAAGCCGCTGGACGGCTGCACCGAGTCGAGACGCGCCGCCAGCACAATGCCCGCCAGACCGGCAAGAACTGCACAGGCGACATAAACGCAGATCGTCACCAGTGGCACGTTGATGCCGGCAAGACGCGCCACTTCAGGGTTACCGCCAACAGCATAGACGGTACGGCCCTCCGAGCGGAAACGCAGGAAAAGCCACGTCACCAGAACCACCACGAGCATCAGCAGCACGGTTGCCGTCAACACGCCGAAATGGCGCTCAATCGCCAGCATCATGAACCAGTCAGGGAAACCGACGATCTGCTGGCCGTCCGTGATCATGTTGGCGAGACCGCGCGCCACAGACATCATCGCAAGCGTGGCAATGAAGGCCGGCACCCGGAAAGCCGTGACGAGAATACCGACCACAAGGCCGCAGGCGGCAGACGCAACAAGCGCCAGCACGATCGCCATTCCCATTGGCATTCCCGCGACATTGGCAGTCCAGCCCATGATCATCATCGACAGCGCCAGCACCGAACCGACAGAAAGGTCGATGCCGCCGAGCAGGATCACGAAAGTCATGCCAACGGCCATGATGCCGAGAACGGTGATCTGGTCGAGAATGTTGAGCCCGTTTCGAAGCGACAGGAAGTTCTCGCTGGCGAAAGTCAGAAACACGCAGAGCAGCAGCAGGCCCAAAAGAGGCCCGGTCGCGCCGCTCAGCCAGGCAAGCGGGCTCCTGGTGTTCGTGACCCCCTCATTGCGTTCAAGCGCGGACATGGCTCCTCCCGATGACTGTCTTGCATTTTTTAAACCGATTAGAATAATTATTCATCATCGGTGAAACATGCATAAGCCAGTTAAGAGAACCTTGTCAATAGGGCGCTGACGCCAGACAGAGACGACAGGGCCATAAACAATCCGCAATTTCATCTTGACAGAAACGCCATGTCTGCAATTATATAAACAGCTGTATAAATATTCACACGCATGTTTTGAAGAGGATCCCATGCAGCCCACAGAGCTAGAGCGCATTGCGCGCCAGATTCGCCTTCGCGACGTACAGGCTGTTTTCGAAGCCGGCGCCGGCCATGTCGGCGGCGAAATGTCCGCTATCGACATCATGACGGCCCTTTATTTCCGCGTATTGCGCATCTGGCCGGATGATCCCAGGAACCCTGCCCGCGACCGTTTCGTGCTTTCGAAGGGCCATACGGCCTGCGCGCTTTACGTGACGCTGGCCAAACGCGGTTTCATTCCGGAAGAGGAAATCTCCACCTTCCTGCAGCCGAATTCGCGCCTCAACGGCCATCCGAACTGTAACAAGGTGCCTGGCGTCGAAACCAATACCGGCCCGCTCGGCCACGGATTGCCCGTCGCCGTCGGCATGGCCACGGCGGCCAAGCTTTCGGGCGCGGACTACCACACCTATGTGATGACCGGCGACGGCGAGATGCAGGAAGGCTCCAACTGGGAAGCCATTATGTCCGCCGCGCAGTTCAAGCTGAACAATCTGACCCTGATCATCGACCACAACCGTTTCCAGCAGGGCGCCGCCCTTGCCGACACCAACGATGTCGCGCCGCTTCGCCCCAAGCTTGAGGCTTTCGGCTGGGAAGTCAGCGAAATCAACGGCAACGCCATGGCGGAAGTTGTTCCGGCGCTGGAGCATCGCGGCAACCGTCCGCACTGCATCGTCGCCCACACCAACAAGGGTCACGGCATTTCCTTCATGCAGGACCGCGTCGATTGGCACCATAAGGTTCCGAGCAAAGAACAATATGAAATTGCCGTCAAAGAACTTTCGGAGGCATTGTGATGAACGCGCCCGTAACCGCCGCCAAACTTTATGACTGCCGCGATGCCTTCGCCGAAACGCTGGAAGCACTCGCCGCCGCCAACGACAAGGTCGTCGCCGTCTGCAACGATTCGGTCGGCTCCTCCAAGCTCGGCGGCTTCAAGTCGAAATTCCCCGAGCGGCTTGTCAATGTCGGCATCGCCGAACAGAACATGGTCGGCGTCGGCGCAGGCCTCGCCAATGGCGGGCAGCTGCCCTTCGTCTGTGGCGCATCCTGCTTCCTCACCGGCCGCGCACTGGAACAGATCAAGGCCGACCTTGCCTATTCCAACGCCAATGTGAAACTGATCGGCATCTCCTCGGGCATGGCCTATGGCGAATTGGGACCGACGCATCACTCCATCGAGGACTTCGCCTGGACCCGCGTTCTGCCGAACCTGCCGGTCATCGCCCCCTGCGACCGCATCGAAACGGCAGCAGCCGTCAAATGGGCGGCCGAATATGCCGGCCCCTGCTTCCTGCGCCTGTCGCGCGTTGGCGTGCCGGATCTTCTGCCGGAAGGCCATGTCTTCGAACTCGGCCGCGCCAATCTTCTGCGCGAAGGTTCCGACGTAACGCTGATCGCCAACGGCACGCTGACCCACCGCATCGTCAAGGCTGCCGACATCCTGTTGAGCCGTGGCGTCAAGGCGCGGGTGCTGAACATGGCGACCGTGCGTCCCATTGACGAGGCGGCCATTGTCGCCGCAGCCAAGGAAACTGGCGCGATCCTCACGGCCGAAGAACATTCGATCTTCGGCGGCCTCGGCTCGGCCGTCGCCGAAGTCGTGGTCGATCATTCCCCCGT
The DNA here is from genome assembly GCF_005221325.1 of Agrobacterium tumefaciens. Lineage (NCBI taxonomy): Bacteria > Pseudomonadati > Pseudomonadota > Alphaproteobacteria > Hyphomicrobiales > Rhizobiaceae > Agrobacterium > Agrobacterium tumefaciens. Next base: position 1,665,582 of record NZ_CP039888.1, read on the forward strand.
GCCGATGAAGCGCCTCGGCGTTCCCGGTGTCTTCGCCCATACCGGTTCGGCCGAATGGCTGCTCGATGAATTCGGCATGACGCCCGTGGCCATTGCGGACGCGGCTGAAGCACTGATCAAGAGAAAATAAGGTCTCCTCCCAGGGTCGTCGCGTGTCTTCGGATGCGCGGCGACTTCTTTTAGTACGCACGCACCTTCTTAAACAAAGAACACCGTGTGAAAATGACCGCCGCAGACGAGAGAACACAGTGATGCGCGCTATTCTGTCCATCGATCAGGGCACCACCAATTCCAAGGCCATTCTCGTTTCGGAAACCGGAGAATTGCTGGCGCGCGGATCGTCGCCGGTCGGTATCACCTATCCTCAGCCCGGCTGGGTGGAACAGGAGCCGAACCGCATCTGGGCCTCGGTCCGCGAAGCGATTTCCGCCTGCCTGTCAGCCGCGCCCTCTGACATCGACGTTGCCGCCATCGCCATTTCCAACCAGCGCGAATCCGTGACGATCTGGGACGGCGAGACCGGCGAGCCGCTTGGCCCGGTGCTCAGCTGGCAATGCCGCCGCACCGCACAGGACTGCGCCGACCTGATCCAGAAGGGACATTCCGAGCGCGTCATGGCGCTGACCGGCCTGCCCATCGATCCGATGTTCCCCGGCGCGAAAATGCGCTGGTTGCTAGAGCGCGCGCCGAAAGGCCGAAAGCTTCGCCTCGGCACCATCGATAGCTGGCTCATCCATTGCTTCACCGGCGGCAAGGTTCATGCCTGCGATGTCTCCAATGCCGCCCGCAGCCAGGTGCTCGATCTCAACCGGCAAGTCTGGAGCGATGAGCTTTGTGACCTCTTCGGTATCGATATCAACGCCTTGCCTGATCTGCGCGACAGCAGCGGCGATTTCGGCACGACATCAGGCGTTCCCGGCATCAAGGACGGCACGCCGATCCTTGCCGCCATCGGCGACAGCCACGCCGCCCTCTTCGGCCACGGCGCTTTTAACCCCGGCGACGGCAAGGTGACTTTCGGCACCGGCTCGTCCGTGATGACGACGCTTCCGCATTTCATCGCGCCGGAACGCGGCATCACCACGACGGTCGCCTGGCGGCTGGGCGGTAAACCAACCTTCGCTTTCGAGGGCAATATCCTCGTTTCCGCTGCTTCGCTGCCATGGATGACGGAAATCCTTGGCCTGCCGGATGTCGCAGCCCTGGTGGAGCTTGCCGCCACGGCCGAGCCGGATGGCCCCGGTTTCGTGCCGGCCTTTGTCGGCCTCGGTGCGCCCTATTGGGATACCACTGCCCGCGCGCTGTTTTCGCAGATCAATTTCAGCACCACCCGCGCCCAAATGGCCCGCGCCGTGACCGATTCCATCGCCTTTCAGGTCCATGACGTCTTCGCCGCCATGCGTGCGCAGTCGCCTTCCGACTTCGGACGTCTGTTCGTGGATGGCGGACCCAGCCAGAGTAGTTTCCTGATGCAATGTGTAGCGGACACGCTGAAACACCCCGTCATCCAGCGCGATGCACCGGAAGCCTCGGCGCTCGGCGCTGCCTATCTGGCCGGCCTCGCACTCGGTCTCTGGAGCGATCTCGACGCCATCGCGGCGCTGAATAACCAGGGCAATGCCATCGCGCCTTCGGCCGGTGATGGCGGCCAGCGGCTCAGCATCTGGCGCGACGCGATTGCCCGCTCGACCTTGCCTGTAACCTCGGGTAATGGTGAATAAAAATTCACCCTGGAGGGCTTATGGGCAGGCTAAACGAACTTCGGATGATATCCCGCGTGGCGCAGATGTATTTCAGCGAGCACAAACGGCAGGCGGAAATCGCGCAGCATCTCAACCTGTCGCAGGCCACCGTTTCACGCATGTTGAAGCGTGCCGAGGCGGAAGGCATCGTCCGCACCAGCATCATTCCGCCGCCCGGCACCTATAGCGATCTGGAAGCGCAGTTGCGCGAACGTTTCGACCTGCCGGAAGCCATCGTCGTTGATTGCAGCGAGGATCGCGATGGCGCGATCATGGCCCGCATCGGCGAAGCAGCGGCGCATTTTCTTGAGGTGACGCTGTCGCAGAACGAGATCATCGGCGTCTCCAGCTGGAGCCAGACGATCTTCAAGATGGTGGAAAACATCCACCCGCTGAAGGGCGCCAAGGCGCGCTATATCGTCCAGACACTGGGCGGCATGGGCGATCCTTCCGTGCAGACGCATGCGACCCAGATCACTACCCGGCTGGCGCGGTTGACAGAGGCCGAACCGAAGCTGCTACCGGTGCCGGGCGTCGCCACCTCGCGGGAAGCCAAGCTCTTGATGCTCGCCGATCCCTTCGTGCGCGAAACCATCGATCTCTTCGGGTCGATCACGCTCGCCATCGTCGGCGTCGGCGCGGTCGAGCCATCGGAACTTCTCGCCCGTTCCGGCAATATCTTTTCCGCCAAGGAATTGGCCGATCTCGCCCAGGCGGGCGCCGTGGGCGACATCTCGCTCCGGTTCTTCGACAGGCAAGGCAGACCGGTCAAAACGCCGCTCGATGACCGGGTCATCGGCCTGCCGCTGGAAAATCTCTCCAATGTCGACCGCGTCATTGCGCTGGCCGGCGGCTCGAAGAAAACCGAGGCGATTGCCGGTGCCTTGAGAACCGGTGTGATCGATGTGCTCGTCACCGATAAATTCACCGCCGAACGACTGGTCGGCCAGGAAACATAGCCAAAATCCCATAAAGGAGGAGACATGAGGCGCTTTGAAGGTCAATCCGTATTCGTGACCGGAGGCAACAAGGGCATCGGTTACGGCATCGCTCGCCGTTTTGCCGAGGAAGGCGCGAAAGTCGCCATCGCCTCTATCGACAAGGACACCCATGACGCCGCCAAAAAATTGGCAGACGAAACCGGCACCGTCACCCATGGCGTCATCCTCGACGTGCGCGACGCGGCAGCGGTGCGCGACGCCTATGGCGCAGCCGAAGAGGCGATCGGCCCGCTTTCCATCTCCGTCCAGAATGCCGGCGTCATCACCATTTCCAAGATCGAGGAACTGACGCAGGAACAGTGGGATTTTAATCTCGACGTCAATACCAAGGGTGCGTTCCTCTGCTGCCAGGAGGCGATCCGCCGCTTCCGTGCCAGCGGCACCAAGGGCCGCCTCGTCAACACCGCCTCTGGACAGGCGCGGCAGGGTTTTATCTATACCCCGCATTATGCCGCTTCCAAATTCGGCGTTATCGGCCTGACGCAAAGCCTTGCCAAGGAGCTTGCACCTGAGGGTATCACAGTCAACGCCATTTGCCCCGGCATCATCCATACCGAAATGTGGGACTATAACGACCGCGTCTGGGGCCAGATGCTCGGTGAATACAAGCCCGGCGAACTGATGGCCGAATGGGTGCGCAACATCCCCATGCGTCGCGCCGGAACGCCGGCGGAAGTGGCGGCACTGGTGGCATTTCTGGCCTCCGACGATGCGGCCTATATCACCGGCCAGACGATCAATGTCGATGGCGGCCTGATCATGTCTTGAGGGGCTGCCAAGCCTCTCCTTCTCCCTCCCCGGGCTTGTCCCGAGGATCCAAACACGTTCAATTAAATCAATCGGTTGCAGATCCTCGGGACAAGCCCGAGGACGACGTCCCATATGAGGGGACCGCTGTGCTCGCTGGCGTTCCGCACCATCAGTTGCGCAGCTTGTAACCGGTCTTGAACATCCAGCCCAGCACACCGAGACACAGCGCCAGAAACAGCGTGATCATCGCCAGACTGATAACGGGATTGACGTCGGCTATCTCGTAAAAACTCCAGCGGAAACCGCTGATGAGATAAAGCACTGGATTGAAGTGGCTGACCGTCTGCCAGAAGGGCGGCAGCATGTCGATGGAATAGAAGCTGCCGCCAAGGAAGGTCAGCGGCGGCACCACCAGCATGGGAATGAGGTTCAACTGCTCGAAATTCGTCGCCCAGATGCCGATGATGAAACCGAACAGGCTGAAACTGACAGCCGTCAGCACGAAGAACAGGACCATCATGAACGGGTGGGCGATGGTGATATCCACGAAGAACGACGCCGTTATCAGGATGATCGTGCCGATCATCAGCCCCTTGGTCGCCGCCGCGCCGACATAACCCGCGACGATTTCCGTCATCGACACGGGCGCGGACAATATCTCGTAGACCGTGCCGGTGAATTTGGGGAAATAGATGCCAAAGGATCCGTTGCTGATACATTGCGTCAGAAGCGTCAGCATGATGAGGCCGGGCGTAATGAACGCACCGTAGGAAACCCCGCCAACCTCCTGAATCCGCGAACCTATCGCCGTTCCGAACACGATGAAATAAAGCGAGGTTGAAATGACGGGCGAAACCACGCTCTGCAACAGGGTGCGGCGAGTGCGCGCCATTTCGAACAGGTAGATGGACTTGATGGCTTCGAAATTCATTTCTGGCCTCCCACCAGCGAAACGAAGATATCCTCGAGCGAGCTTTGCCGCGTCGAAATATCCTTGAAATGGATGTTGGCGGCGGAAAGAGCGCCCAGAAGATCGGCGATGCGTCCCTGCTCGCCATTCCCCTCGATTTCATAGGTGAGCGTGCTGCGGTCCTCCGAAAGCGTCAGGGCAAAGGGCGCGAGGCTGTCAGGCAGTTGCTCCACCGGCTGCGCCAGCTCGAGGAAAAGCTGCTTGCGGCCGAGCTTCTTCATCAGCGCCGTCTTTTCTTCCACCAACAGCAATTCGCCGCCATTGATGACACCCACCCGGTCGGCGATTTCTTCCGCCTCCTCGATGTAATGCGTGGTGAGGATGATGGTGACACCTTTGGCGCGCAGCTCGGAAACGACATTCCACATGTCACGACGTAGCGCCACATCCACGCCGGCGGTCGGCTCGTCGAGGAAGAGCACCTTCGGCTCATGCGCAAGCGCCTTGGCGATCAGCACGCGACGCTTCATGCCGCCGGAAAGTTCGCGCAGCATATTGTCCTTCTTGTCCCACAAGGACAGGGACTTCAGAATGCTTTCAATCAGTTCCGGGTTCTTCTTCTGCCCGTGTAGGCCACGCGAGAAACTGACCGTATTCCACACGGTCTCGAACATGTCCGTTGTCAGTTCCTGAGGCACGAGCCCGATAAGTGCGCGGGTCTGCCGGAAATCCTTCACCACATTGTGGCCGCCGACAAGCACCAAACCTTCACTCGGATTGACGAGACCGCAGACAATGGAAATCAGCGTCGTCTTGCCGGCGCCGTTCGGGCCGAGAAGCGCGAGGATTTCCCCCTCTTTGATATCAAGGCTGACACCTTTGAGCGCCTGAAAGCCATTTGCGTAGGATTTTGTCAGATTCCGTATCGAAACAATGGCATTCATGACGAACTCTTTTGGAAATCGAGTGAGATGAACGCCATATAGGCCGCAGAGGTTGCAAAAGCCAGCCCGGAGGACTGAACACTGCGTTCGGCACAGACGGAAAATCAGCCGTAGACGCTATAGAAAAACTGCACGGCGACGAAGACCAGAAACACGCCGAAGGCCCGCTCCAGCTGCTTTTTGCTGAGCGCATGGGCAAGCCGCGCGCCATAGGGAGCGACGAGAAGCGTGATGGGGATGAGCAGAACCACGGCGATCCAGTTGATGAAACCGGTCGAAAACGGCGGCAGGCCCGCATCGCCCCAGCCGGCCCAGATATAACCCAGAAGACCCGGCAGCGAGATCAGCACACCGACGCCGGACGAAGTGGCGACTGCCTGATGGATCGTTCGTCCGTAAAGCGTCATGAAGGTATTGTTCATCACCCCGCCACCCACGCCCATCAGGCCGGACAGAAGACCGATGCCCGTGCCGACCAGAAAACGGGCCGGGTTTTTCGGCAGGTCGGAGCCGAGTTGCCAGCTCGCCCGGTTGACGATCATCCGGAAGGCGAGCGCAAGTGCGATGAAGGCGAAGATCAGCCGCAACGCGACGCTGGAAGCATAGGCGGCCACGACGGATGCGAGGATGGTGCCGAGCGGAACGGCGACGATCCAGCCCTTCAGCAGATCGATATCGACCGCACCCTTCTGGCGATGCGTCAGAAACGAACGGATGGAGGTCGGCACGATGATGGCAAGCGAAGTGCCGAGTGAAAGATGCATGCGCACCGCCTCCGGCACGTCCAGAAGCCCGAAGACATGATAGAAGACCGGCACGAGCACCGCGCCGCCGCCAATGCCGAACAATCCCGCCAGAAGTCCGGCCACCACACCCGCTGCCGCAAGTGCGGCGGCAAAGACCATTATCTCTGAAACAGGGGGCATGAAAGCGGGCTCCCGGGCACCGTTGTCACAAACATGTGACGCTCATAGCGTATCAGAAAAGCGCGGCAAGCCATGTTGGCCGCAGGTCAGTACGGCGCGATGTCTTTTGCCGCATATCCGCGCCGGATGGACCACTCCGTGGGATCGTTTTCCCATTGCATGCCCTTGCAAAGACGCCGATATCCCCCGATAAGGCAGTCTTCTTCACCGGCCTTCGGGCCGGTCTTTTTTTGCAGTAATAACTCGCGATCCGACGAATTGAGTTTTGGACGCAAGCCCCCATCACTTCCGTCATTCCGGCCTTGAGCCGGAATCCAGTCAGCGCAAGTCTTTGCGCTGGGAGGACTCTTTTCGCCGCGCAGACGCGCGTCGGCTGGATACCGGCTCAAGGCTGGCATGACGGGAAGCTGCAGGCGTAAGGCACCACAACAAATGCCGAAAATACAGCGCGACTGTCATCGAGCAAGCCTCACCCTGTTCTCCACCGACACCCCTAGTCGCAATGCCTGTAACCCGACTTGCGGGTGCGCAGATCGAAGTGAAAATGGTTCCAGTGGTTGGGATCGCTGCCCGGCCCGAGAACGGTGGAGAAATATTTGCAGCTGTCGGACCTCACCGCCTTCAGCAGCGCCTTTTCGCGGAAGGCGAAGAAGCTCTTGCTGCGGACGTCGATTTCCTTGCCGCTCTTCAACGTGATGGTGCCGATATCGATGGCATTGCCGCGGGCGTGTTCGGACCAGGGATTGCTGGAACGCGAATTCATCTTGCGGCAGGAATAACCGCCCATCGGCGTGATGCGGCCGACGCCGGAGAGATAGCGGAAGCGCGAGGACGGTACGAGTTCGAACTTCACCCATTTGGCGAAGGCAAGTGTGACCTGACAATTGAGCTTCACCGCCGGGCGAATGGCGACGCCGCTGGCAAGCCCGCTGAGTTCGATCGGGTAATCGATGCCGCAGGTCGGGCCATCGGCAATACGCGCAACGTCCCGGAAGGCGACACCGAGGCGGCGCAATTCGCTGCGGCAGGCAACTTCGGAGGATGGCATGACGCCAGGCGGCATCGACCGGTTGCTCTGCATGCCGCCGCCCGCCATCGGATCGTTTGGCATGAGCATGGCGACTTCCTCCACCGGCTGGCGGCGGGAGGAGGAGCTTGACGGTGGCGGCGGTATCAGCCGCGATTGACTGGTGCTCTGTTGCCGGCGAGGAGGAGAGACGGCCACCGGATTGTCGGTGCCGATGCCGTCCACCACAGGCTGCGCCGAAGCGCCTTCGGCAATATCGGCATCCTGTTCTTCGGCAAGTCCACGAACCGGCTCCACGCCCAGCATGGAATCCATATTCACGCCGCCCTCACCTTCGGCGTTCTGGTTGCTGGCCATCTGCTGCCCGGACGTGGTCTGGGATTGCATAGTCTGGCTCTGCATGGTCTGCGCCGGTGCGATAGTCTGACCGCTGGCCGCCATGCGCGCCTGATGCTGGGATTCGAGTGTCGAATAACCCTGCGCTCCCTGCGGCGATTGCAGCAGCGGATCCTGCGAGGCGTAAGGCTCCGGCATCGGCTGCGATATGGCGGAGGGATAGTCGGCACCCTGCCCGGCTCGTTCGACCTGATTGACCGCGCCTGCCGGCGCGCTGTAGCCCTGCTGCCGCGACGAGCGGATGGCGCTGACGCGCGTGGTGCCGTCCACTTCCGCCGGAGGCACGAGACCCTCCGCAGAACACGACACCATGACCGTGGAAATCATCAGCAACGTCACAAGACGACGCGGAAGGGAAACATACGCCATACGAGAACCTGTACCTTCAGCGGCCGCAATCGCGGCAATACAGGGCAAATTTTAAAGAAATGAGGTAAATGAAACCTTATTGGTTGCGGCAAATAACGAATGGTCCTGTTTCGTACCCCTTCAAACGGAAAGGGCGCCGCCAAAGCCGCGCCCTCCCCGCTATCTCAAACGGAAAAATCAAGCCGCCCGCGAAACCGCGCGCCCCGCACCCTGCGCCAGTTCGAAACGCGAAAGCAGCGACCGCAGCTGCTGACTTTCCTCGGCAAGCGTCTGGCTGGCCGCCGTCGTTTCTTCCACCATGGCGGCGTTCTGCTGGGTCATCTGGTCCATGTGGTTGACGGAGGTGTTGATCTCCTGCAGGCCGGTTGCCTGTTCCCGCGCCGCCGTGGCGATGGAATTCACATGGCCTTCGACGCGGTTGACCAGCGCCACGATCTCGTCCAGCGCATCGCCGGTGGAACGCACGAGTGCGACGCCGCCGCCCACCTCCTCGGCCGAGCGGTTGATAAGGGTCTTGATCTCCTTGGCGGCATTGGCGGAGCGTTGCGCCAGTTCACGCACCTCCTGCGCCACCACGGCAAAACCGCGCCCCGCCTCGCCCGCACGCGCCGCCTCGACACCCGCATTCAGCGCCAGAAGATTGGTCTGGAAAGCGATTTCGTCGATGACTGAGATGATTTGCCCGATGCGTTTCGAGGAATCCTCGATGCGGCCCATGGCATCGACCGCGTTGCGGACGATCTCACCCGAACGGCCGGCGCTGGTTTTCGTGTCCTGCACCATCTGCCGGGCTTCATTGGCCCGTTCGGAGGCGGTGCGCACCGTGGCGGTAATTTCATCGAGAGCGGCAGCCGTCTCTTCCAACGCCGCCGCCTGCTGTTCGGTCCGGCGCGAGAGATTGCCGGTCGCGCCGCTGATGTCGGAGGCGCTGTCATTAACGACGTGGCCAGTTCTCGCAATCGCCTCGATCGCGCCATGCAGCGCACCGACGGCACGATTGAAATCCACACGCAGTTTTTCGTAATCCGCGCCGATATCGGCAAGTTCGACCGTCAGATCGCCATTGGCAAGCGCCTCGAGCGCATGGCCCAGCCGCTCCATGGCGTGCGCCTGCCGCTCGGATGCAGACCGCAGAACCATCTCGTTGCCGTGCCGCGCTTCCTCAAGCGCCCGCTGCTGATCGGCCTCGCGGGCCTGCAGCGCGCTGCGCTCATTGACGCTGTCACGCAGCACCAGAAGCGTCTTGGCAATCGCACCAATCTCGTTGCGGCGGTCGGCAAACTGGATTTCAGCCGCGCCGTCACCATCAGCGATCCGCTTCATGCTCTGGCGGATGAGATCGATCGGCCGTGTCACGCTGCGCACCACGAAGGCGGCGACGGCAACGACCAGAAGGCCCACCACGACACAAAGGCCGCCGTTAAAATACGCCTCACGCCAGAATGTTGCTTCAAGATCATCGACATAAACACCGGTGCCGACAACCCAGCCCCACGGGGCGAAGCCCGCGACATGGGAAAATTTCTCGACCGGTTCCGGCGCACCGGGCTTCGGCCAGTAATAATCGACAAAACCCTGACCGCCCGCCTTCACCGTATTCACGAATTCCACGAACAACGCCTTGCCGTTCGGATCCTTGTTGGCGGTGAGGTCCGTGCCGTTCATTTCAGGCTTGATCGGGTGCATCACCATGGTGGGATGCATGTCGTTGATCCAGAAGTAACCGCTGCCGTTGCCATAACGCATCGCCGCGATCGTTGTCTTCGCCTGCTGCTGGGCCGCTTCCCGCGTCAGGCTTCCGCCCTGCTCCAGCTGGTAATATTGCTTGAGAATGGCGACGGCCGTCTCGTTCATCGCTGCAAGCCCGGCTTTGCGCTCGCGCTCCATCTCGTGATAGCTTTCAAACAGGCTGAATGTGAGAGCCCCGGCCAGTATTGCCAGAAACAATGCGACGAGCGCATAAAGGCGCATAGATATTGTTACGTTTTTCATGGTCCCCCCAACATCGCCGAATGCACTTCGACCAGCCGATGTTAAAGGCAAGACATTTATTATTATTAAATAAGAATGTTATACGATGGTCTTATTCCGGGGCTGGATGAAAACATCATTCCACCATTCCGAATTGCGACAGCAGGCATGAAATTTCAGGCCCACACCTAGCATTTAAAGACAGCGTTAACCGTGCCGCCCTATCCTCTTTGACCGAAATGACTCTACAGGGAGGCGCGCGATGGCCCGGCCGAATTTCCGCTATACGCATTATGACCTGAAGGAATTGCGGGCTGGCACCACGCTTGAAATATCGTTGTCGTCCATTAACAATGTCCGCCTGATGACGGGCGCAAATTTCCAGCGTTTCACCGAATTGCTCGACTTCAAATATCTCGGTGGCGTGGCCAAAAAATCGCCGATCCGCATCGCCGTTCCCGAAACCATGCACTGGCACCTGGTCATCGATGCCGAAGGCCATAGCGGTCTGGCGGAATCATCGGTCAAGATGCTGCCGGCGCAGCCGCAGACAACGCTGCATCGCAAAGCATCCTGATTTCTTTTAAAAACAGTGAGTTGCTTCGATTTCGCGACTCACTTTGCCAGCGACCTGATTCTTTTTCTCAAGATCGCCGGGAATGCGGCCCAACCCCATAAACGCTAACGCGACCCCCGCTCGCGGCGCAGCTTCGCCCACCAGTCGAGGCGCTTGCGGATTTCCCGCTCGAAACCCCTGTCCGGCGGATCGTAAAAGGTCGTGCGCCCCATTTTCTCCGGGAAATAATCCTGCCCGGAAAAGGCATCCGGTTCGTCATGGTCATAACGGTAACCGTCGCCATAACCCTCGCCCTTCATGAGCTTGGTCGGCGCGTTCAGAATATGTTTCGGCGGCACCAGCGAGCCGTTCTCCTTGGCCGCCCGCATCGCCGCCTTGAAGGCGGTATAGACGGCATTGGATTTCGGCGCGGTGGCGAGATAAACGCAGGCCTGTGCCAGCGCGAGTTCCCCTTCCGGCGAGCCGAGATAATCATAGGCATCCTTGGCGGCATTGCAGACGACAAGCGCCTGCGGGTCGGCAAGGCCGATATCCTCCACCGCCATACGCACCAGCCGCCGCCCCAGATAAAGCGGGTCCTCGCCGGCATCGAACATGCGGGCGAGATAATAAAGTGCCGCATCCGGATCCGAACCGCGCACGGACTTATGCAGCGCGGAAATGAGATTGTAGTGGCCATCCTGGCTTTTGTCGTAAACCGGGGCACGGCGCTGCACGATGCGGGTCAGCCCTTCGGTATCGAAGGTCTCATCCTTGCGCGCCGCCCGCCAGACTTCTTCGGCAAGCGTCAGCACGGCACGGCCATCGCCATCGGCCATGCGGACGAGGCTTGCCCGCGCCTCTTCCGTCAGCGGCAGGGGTTTGCCCTCTGCCTCCTCGGCGCGCTTCAGAAGCTCGCTCAGGCTATCCTCGTCATGCGAACCGAATGTCAGGACACGCGCGCGCGACAAAAGAGCGGCATTGAGCTCGAAGGACGGATTTTCGGTCGTGGCGCCCACGAGAATGATGGTGCCATCCTCCATCACGGGAAGAAAGCTATCCTGCTGGGCGCGGTTGAAACGGTGAATCTCATCGACAAAAAGCAGGGTCTGCCGGCCATTCATCCGGCGCGCGCGCGCTGCCTCGAAAACCTTCTTGAGATCGGCGACACCGGAAAAGATCGCCGAAATCTGCTCGAAGGCCAGCCCCGCCTCGCCGGAAAGCAGACGGGCAACCGTGGTCTTGCCCGTACCGGGCGGGCCCCAGAAGATCATCGATCCAAGCGAGCCGCTGTCGATCATGCGGCGCAGAACGCCCTCTTCGCCCGTCAGATGTGGCTGCCCGCTTACCTCCGCCAGCGTTTTCGGACGCAGACGATCGGCAAGAGGCCGCCGGTTGGCGACCTCCACGGGCACTTGCGGGGCAAAGAGATCGTCACTCATCGCAGAAACTGCCGGATGCGCTGCCCGTCACGCAGGATTTCCACGCGCCAGAAGCCGGGATTGTCATCCAGCGCCTTTTCAACCGCAGCGGTGGAGCCGATATCCGCACCATTCAGCGACAGGATGACATCTTTCGGCTGGAAACCGACGCGATAGGCCGGCGAACCACGCTTCACATCGGTGATGACGACGCCCGTGACCTGCGAAGGCATGCGCAATTCATCCGCAAGCTTCGGCGAGAGGTTGGCAACGGTGGCACCCGCGAAGGGATTGCGGCCTTCGAGCAGCCGTTCGTCACGCGGCGCGGTTTCCGGTGCCGTATCAAGCGCGATGGTCAGCTTCTTTTCCTTACCCTTTTCCACCACCGTCAACTCGGCCGATTTGCCGATGCCGGCGGTCGTCAGGCGATAGCCCAGCGCGTCGGGATGCTCCACGTCCAGGCCATTGACCGCAGTCACCACCTGTCCGGGCTCAATACCGGCCTTCTCCGCCGGGCCACCCTTGGTGACGCCGACGACGAGCGCACCGCGGGCGCGATGCAGGCCGAGCGCCTCCGCGACATCTGACGTCACCGGATCGAAAGTCGCGCCGATATAGGGCCGCTGGAAGTTAGCGTCGCCGCGCTCCGCGGCCGCCACGAACACCCGAACCAGATTGGCGGGGATGGCGAAACCGATGCCGTTCGACCCGCCGCCCTTGGAAAAGATGGCGGTATTGATGCCGATCAGCTCACCCGCCATGTTCATCAGCGCACCGCCGGAATTGCCGGGGTTGATGGAGGCGTCTGTCTGGATGAAGAAGCCGAAATCACCCTGTGTCACCTGGTTGCGCGCAAGACCGGAGACGATGCCGCTCGTCACCGTCTGGCCGACCCCGAAGGGGTTGCCGATGGCGAGCACCAGATCACCCACCTCGATCTTGTCGGAATCGCCAAGCGACAGCACCGGGAACTGCTCCTTGGCGTCGATCTGCAGCACGGCGAGATCGACCCGGTCGTCCTTCATCAGCACCTTGGAGGAAAACTCGCGACCATCCGCCAGCGCCACCTTGATATCATCAGCGCCATCGATGACGTGATTGTTCGTCACCACAAGGCCGCCTGCCGTCACGATCACGCCCGAGCCGAGAGATGACTGCTTTTCCGTCCGGTTCGGCATCTGCTGGCCGAAAAACTGCTCGAAGAAGGGATCGCCGGCAAAGGGGGAGGCACGCCGCTGCACGACACGCTCGGCATAGACATTCACCACAGCACCTGCGGTGCGCTTCACCAGCGGCGCGAAGGAAAGCTGCATTTCCGTGTGGCTTGCCGGCACGGTCTTGTTGTCCTGCGCCCCGGCGCCCACGGGCAAGAGAACGAGCGCGGCGAGAAAGCCAGTGGACAGATACTTCAACACGCTTCGCATGTGATTCCTCATCGTCATCAGTATGATGGAGTTATAACGCCAAAGCCTGTAAAGCAAAGAGCGGCAAGATGATGGCCAAGCTTTTCCAGGTGGGGATCGGCCGGCACAATTGGAACCAACAGCGCCCCTTTTTGGTTTCAGCCGACAAGACTGTCCTTAGAAGAGACGACCCATGCATCTGAAACCCAGCCTCCTCGCCTGTGGCATCCTTCTCGCCTCCTCCTTCGTTTCACCGGCCAGCGCCGCAAGCTTCGATTGCACCAAGACCGATCTGGCGGCCGATGAAAAAGCGATCTGCGACAACCGCGCGCTGAACGACCAGGATGTGAAGATGGGCACCACCTTCGACATTCTGACCCAGCTGATGGCGATGGGCGCGCGCGACACCTTGCGCGACGAACAGAGCAAATGGCTGAAGAAGCGCCAGGAATGCGCAGCCGATGTAGCCTGCCTGACGGGTGCCTATGAGGAACGGATGAAGAAGCTCGGCGAAGCGTTCCAAAGCATCAACCGCCCGCTCTGACCATTATCGCCTGCCATCACACCGCACGGATAATGTCCTCCATGAGACCATGCAGCTGGTCGCGATAACCGGTTCTCGCCGAAGGTGCATCCTCACGCGATGTCATGACCACGGAAAGCCGTCTGGCGGGCACGATATAGAGCATCTGCCCGCCATAACCCCAGGCATAATAGACTGTCTCCCCGGCCATCTCCTTGATGAACCAACAATAACCGTAACCATCGCCGTTGAAGACGGAATTGGTGCGCTGTTGCCAGGAATGGCTGATCCATTCCTGTGAGATCAGCCGCTCACCCTCAGGCGTTACGCCGCCAAGACGATAAAGCTCGCCGAAGGCCAACAGGGAACGCGCCGTCATCGCCATCTGGTTGCCGCCGAGATAGATGCCCTGCGGATCGCGCTCCCATCCGCCGATGGAAAATCCGTCGAGTGGCCGGAACCAGTCGCGGGCGAGAGAAAGCGTCGAGCGGCCGGAAGCCTTCGTCAATATCGCCGAGAGCAGATGTGTGGAGGCCGTGGAATAAAGCATGCCGCCGCCGGGCTCCCCGGCAAAACCGGAACCCAGCGCCATTCTCACCCAGTTGCGGCTGGCAACCCAGCGGCCATAGTTCGGGCCGGACATGCGCTCCAGACCGGACTGCATGGACAGGAGATTGCCGACGGTGATCCGCTCCAGTCGTGGATCGGGGTTAGGTGGAAAATCACCGCGAAGAATGGTAGCAATCGGCTGATCTGCGCCCTCAATGATCCTGCGATCGATCGCCATGCCCACCAGAGCCGAAATGACCGATTTCGACGCCGATTTGATATTCGTGGAGCCATTGAGGCTGGCCCCATGATAGGCACGGCTCGCGACCTCTTCCCCATCGATGCTGACGATCACCGCCTTGAGGCTGGAAAGCGCATCCGCCTGCCTCAGCAACGGATCGAAACGGATGTTGTTGCCGGCGCCCTGCGCTTGGGCCAATCGGGCAAAAGGCAGCGACGCGATGAGGGTGAGTGCGGTTCGTCTTTTCATGGTGATGAAGTTAGGCATCGCGGCGTTCTGGAGAAGGCCCGGCAGGTGAACATCACTCCAATGTGACTGCCCGGTGGGAAGACAGCAAGCTGGCAGTTTCGAATTTATGGCAGAAAAACAGAATGTTGAAGGGAGTTGAAGAATCACCCTGTGAGGCAATTGAATCTGTTTGTGAGCTTCGGCT
This sequence comes from Agrobacterium tumefaciens, assembly GCF_005221325.1. NCBI lineage: Bacteria > Pseudomonadati > Pseudomonadota > Alphaproteobacteria > Hyphomicrobiales > Rhizobiaceae > Agrobacterium > Agrobacterium tumefaciens. The sequence continues at coordinate 1,680,744 of NZ_CP039888.1, forward strand.
TCACACCAAATTCAGACAGCAAAAAGCCGCCCCAGAGGGCGGCTGATCGAACGACTGCAAATCGCACATCGCTCTCGGCGTCATCCTCGGGCCTGTCCCGAGGATCTATCCACGTCGCGTAGTATCGGTCGGTTGCAGATGCTCGGGACAAGCCCGAGCATGACGGATGAGAGCTTTTCGATCCTGGTCAGCAAGCTCCAACCACCGCGCAACGGGACGGTTAAGTAACTCCCCACCTCACACTGCGACAACTTACTCCGGCAGGATCCGCACCGCACCCTTGTCCGCGCTCGACGCAAAAGCCGCATAGGCCTTCAGCGCTGTCGTGACATTGCGCTTGCGCGGTGCTTCGGGCTTCCAGCCCTTTTCTTCCTGCTCGGCGCGGCGCGACGCCAGTTCGGCATCCGTAACCTTGAGGTTGATGGTGCGGTTCGGAATATCGATCTCGATCAGGTCACCCTGACGCACGAGGCCGATGGCTCCGCCCTGCGCCGCTTCCGGCGAGGCATGACCGATGGAAAGGCCCGACGTGCCACCGGAGAAACGCCCGTCTGTGATGAGCGCGCAGGCTTTGCCGAGGCCCTTGGATTTCAGATAGCTGGTAGGATAGAGCATTTCCTGCATGCCCGGACCACCCTTCGGTCCTTCATAACGAATAACAACGACGTCACCCGCCTTGACCTCATTGCCGAGAATACCCTTCACGGCCGCGTCCTGGCTTTCGTAAACGACTGCCGAACCGTTGAATTTCAGGATGGATTCGTCGACACCCGCCGTCTTCACGATGCAGCCGTCAAGCGCGATGTTGCCGTAAAGCACGGCCAGACCACCATCCTTGGAGAAGGGCTTCTCAACCGAGCGGATAACGCCGTTGTCGCTGTCCGTATCCAGATCGTCCCAACGCGAGGACTGGCTGAAGGCAACCTGTGTCGGTACGCCGCCAGGGGCAGCCTTGAAGAATTCGCGTACCGTTTCGCTATTGGTGCGGGTGATATCCCAGCGGTCGATGGCATCGCCCAGCGTCGCCTCGTGCACCGTATAGGTATCGCGGTTGATAAGACCGCCACGCTCCAGCTCGCCGAGAATACGCATGATGCCACCGGCGCGGTGAACGTCTTCCATATGCACGTCCTGCTTGGCAGGGGCGACCTTGGAAAGGCAGGGAACCTTGCGGGAAAGACGGTCGATATCCTCCATGCCGAAATCGACGCCGCCCTCATGGGCTGCGGCCAGAATATGCAGCACCGTATTGGTGGAGCCGCCCATGGCGATATCCAGCGACATGGCGTTCTCAAACGCCGCCTTGTTGGCGATGGTGCGCGGCAGAACGGTTTCGTCGTCCTGCTCGTAATAACGGCGCGCCAGATCAACGATCAGATGCCCGGCCTCGACGAACAGCCGCCGGCGATCCGAGTGGGTGGCAAGCGTCGAGCCGTTGCCGGGCAAAGAAAGACCCAGCGCCTCGGTCAGACAGTTCATGGAATTGGCGGTGAACATGCCGGAGCAGGAACCGCAGGTCGGGCAAGCGGAACGTTCGATGATCTTGACGTCTTCGTCGGAAATCTTGTCGTCGGCAGCAGCCACCATCGCATCGACCAGATCGAGCGCGACCGTCTTGCCATGCAGAACGACCTTGCCCGCTTCCATCGGACCGCCGGACACGAAAACGGCGGGGATGTTGAGGCGCATCGCCGCATTCAGCATGCCGGGCGTGATCTTGTCGCAGTTGGAAATGCAAACCATGGCGTCGGCGCAATGGGCATTGACCATATATTCCACCGAATCCGCGATGATCTCGCGCGACGGCAGCGAATAGAGCATGCCGTCATGGCCCATGGCGATACCATCATCGACCGCGATCGTGTTGAATTCCTTGGCAACGCCGCCTGCCGCCTCGATTTCGCGGGCGACGAGCTGGCCGAGATCCTTCAGGTGGACATGGCCCGGCACGAACTGCGTGAAGGAATTAACGACAGCGATGATCGGCTTGCCGAAATCGCTGTCCTTCATGCCGGTAGCGCGCCAAAGGCCGCGCGCGCCCGCCATGTTGCGGCCGTGGGTTGTCGTTCTGGAGCGATAGGCTGGCATGGTGTTTTCCTCGATCTCTGGCCAGGAGCATGTTTCCGCAAAGGCGGTAAAAACAGCTCCTGCCCTATTTTGCGGTTTTTCTAGCGCAAACCGCAAGCCCTGTCACTGTCACCTTAGGGCAAAACAGTACGGTTCGGTACGGTACGCTTTTCATTCACGCCCCACAGCAAAGGACACGCCATCACAAATGCGCGATTACCACCTGTTCAGCGTTGTTTTTCCGCAGAGCGCTGAAACATATCTGTGCAGCGACCGTATTGGCTATCATAATCGATTTATCGCCGATGCACCCGGCTTTTGTGGAGGTTTTTATGCCCGCCTATCGTCCGCCCCATATCGCATCTTCAGAGATAACGCCTAAATCCTTTTATCTGTCCCGACGCAACTTCCTCGGAACAGCGGCAGGCTTTGCTGCCATGGGATTGGCCGGCCGCGAAGCCATTGCCGCACCGCTCTCCGCCAAGGCCGGCGCCTATAAGCTGGACGAAAAGCTCACTCCGCTCGACGCCGTCACCAGCTACAATAATTTCTACGAATTCGGTGTCGGCAAGTCCGACCCGAAGGAGAATTCCGGCAAGTTCAAGCCGGCGCCCTGGACAGTGAAGGTGGACGGCCTCGTCTCCAAGCCGCAGGAATTCGGCATAGAAGAGCTGATGAAATATCAACTCGAGGAGCGCACCTATCGCATGCGCTGCGTCGAAGGCTGGTCGATGGTCATTCCGTGGATCGGTTTTCCGCTCGCGAGCCTGCTGGACAAGGTGGAGCCGCAGAGCAGCGCCAAATACGTTTCCTTCGAGACGGTCGTACGGCCAGAGGAAATGCCGGGCCAGAGCGGCCTTTTCCAGCCTCTTTCATGGCCCTATGTCGAAGGCCTGCGTCTCGATGAAGCGCGCCATCCGCTCACCATCCTCGCCGTCGGGCTTTATGGCGAGACGCTGCCGAACCAGAACGGCGCGCCGATCCGGCTTGTCGTGCCGTGGAAGTACGGTTTCAAGGGTATCAAATCCATCGTCCGCATTTCGCTCACCGAAAAGCAGCCGGAAACGACCTGGAAAAACTCCAACGCCCGCGAATATGGCTTCTATTCCAACGTCAATCCGCATGTGGACCATCCCCGCTGGAGCCAGGCGACGGAACAGCGCATCGGCGAAGGCGGCTTTTTCGGCACCCAGAACCGCCCTACCCTGATGTTCAACGGTTATGACGAGGTGGCAAACCTCTATTCCGGCATGGATCTGAAAGCGAATTATTGACCATGGCCTTTGCCCTGTCGCTTCCGTCGCTGCCCAAGCGTTACCAGCCGGCGGCCATCTGGTCGCTGTATGTGCTCGGCCTCTGTCCGGGTGTCTGGTATTTCTACCTCGCCGCAACCGGTAGCCTCGGTTTTAATCCGGTTAAGGATTTCGAACACCTGCTCGGCATATGGGCGCTGCGATTTTTGTGCCTCGGCCTGCTGGTGACGCCCCTGCGCGATCTCTTCAACATCAACCTCATCGCCTATCGCCGGGCGCTGGGCCTGATCGCCTTTTATTATGTGCTCGCCCATTTCACCGTCTATCTGGCGCTGGACCGCGGCCTGATCCTCAGCTCCATCGCCGGCGATATCCTGAAGCGGCCCTATATCATGTTCGGCATGGCGGGGCTTACCATGCTCATTCCGCTGGCGCTTACCTCCAACCGCTGGTCGATCCGCCGTCTCGGCAGCCGCTGGAACACGCTGCACAAGCTCGTTTATCTCGTCCTCATCGTCGGCGTGCTGCATTTCGTGCTGGCGCGGAAATCGATCACGCTGGAACCGGTGTTTTATATCAGCACGATGGTGGTGTTGCTGGGCTATCGGCTGGTGCGGCCCTCGCTCATGCAACGCAAGCGGCAAAAACGTGCTGCAGGCAATTCGTTACAACGCCCGTCAAAGACATGAAACCGACTGACCAAAACCATCAAACTGCACGCCACGCTGAAATTTCCGTCTCGGACCAGGCGGCTCTTTCCGAGATTTTCAGCACCATGACAATCGGCGTGGGTTTCGCACCCGCACGCATCGCCCGCGCTTTGAACACGAGGCATCGCCAGTCGCTCTCGAGGCTTCTCGAACGCATAGAGAATGGCGAGATCAAAGACGAGCACCTTGAAAGGCTTTGGCGGGCGCATCATGCTTCGGACCGTTTCGTCCTGATGGCGCCGATCGTCGACGTCATCCGCCAAATCAGCCACTATCTGCCGGGTCGCCGTCCTTAAATTGATACACCAGCGCAAAAAGAAAAGCCGGGCGATCTCTCACCCGGCTTTTTAATTCACGACGCCTGAAGGCGTCAGACCTTACGCGGCTTCGGCAGCAGCTGCTTCAGCGGCAACGCGAGCCTTGTCGGCTGCGCCCTTGGCGTCAACGTCGCGCTCGACGAATTCAACAACAGCGAGAGCCGCGTTGTCGCCCTGGCGGTAACCGGCCTTCATGATACGCAGGTAGCCGCCATTGCGGGTTGCGTAACGCGAAGCGATCGCGTCGAACAGCTTGCGAACGGCGTCCTGATCCTTGATCTGCGAGATCGCCTGACGACGAGCGTGCAGGTCGCCGCGCTTGCCCAGCGTCACGAGACGCTCGACGATCGGACGGATTTCCTTCGCCTTCGGAAGGGTGGTGACGATCTGCTCATGGGTGATGAGCGAAGCAGCCATGTTGGCAAACATTGCCTTGCGGTGGCTGGCGGTTCTATTGAGCTTGCGGCCTGAATTTCCGTGGCGCATTGCTATTCTCCTTCTACGCAGGTGCCTTCTCTAAGGCCTGCCGTTTCCTGGCACATGCAGATGACTTATCTGCTGTTTGACGGGGAAAGGCAGTCTTTAAAGGGTCTGCCTTTTTGATTGACTTATTTTATGTCGCAGCATGCGGGCGGAAAACCGCTTCACACTTTTCCTCATGCTGCTCAGTACTGGTCTTCGTAACGCTTGGCGAGATCTTCGATGTTCTCAGGCGGCCATGCCGGCACTTCCATGCCGAGGTGCAGACCCATGGAAGCGAGAACTTCCTTGATTTCGTTCAGCGACTTGCGACCAAAGTTCGGCGTGCGGAGCATTTCGGCTTCGGTCTTCTGGATCAGGTCGCCGATATAAACGATGTTGTCGTTCTTCAGGCAGTTTGCCGAACGAACGGACAGCTCGAGCTCGTCGACCTTCTTGAGAAGCGCCGGGTTGAACGCGAGTTCGGTAACCGATTCTTCTTCTGCTTCCTTCTGCGGCTCGTCGAAATTGACGAAGACGCCCAGCTGGTCCTGAAGAATACGAGCGGCGAAGGCAACGGCGTCTTCGCCGGAAACCGAACCGTTGGTCTCGATCGTCATGATCAGCTTGTCATAGTCGAGAACCTGGCCTTCACGGGTGTTTTCCACCTTGTAGGACACTTTCTTGACCGGAGAATAGAGGCTGTCCACCGGAATGAGGCCGATCGGGGCATCTTCCGCACGGTTGCGCTCAGCCGGTACGTAACCCTTGCCGTTGTTGACGGTGAATTCCATGCGGATTTCAGCGCCTTCGTCGAGCGTGCAGATTACGTGGTCGGGGTTCAGGATCTCGATGTCGCCAACCGTCTGGATGTCACCAGCGGTTACGGCACCAGGGCCCTGCTTGCGCACGACCATGCGCTTGGAATCGTCGCCATCCATCTTGATGGCGATTTCCTTGATGTTGAGCACGATATCCGTCACATCTTCCCGAACGCCGGGGATGGAGGAGAATTCATGCAGGACACCGTCGATCTGCACGGCCGTTACAGCGGCGCCACGCAGGGAAGACAACAGAACGCGACGCAGCGCGTTGCCGAGGGTAAGACCGAAACCACGCTCCAGCGGCTCGGCAACCAGAGTTGCCTTGGTGCGGCTGGACGAGGTGAACTCGACCTTGTTCGGCTTGATAAGTTCCTGCCAGTTCTTCTGAATCATCTTTAAACCTTCCGTTCGCCGCCACCATCCAATCGTGACGGACCGAGCATGAAAACACCGAGAGGAACCTAATTCAGTGGTTCATCAGTGGGTTCTTGAGCGCAAGTCCGTCGATCGAAATCGACGCGCACACGCCAGATACACGAAAATTCCGCCAGACCTGAGGTAAGGCGGAATTTCCGAACCACGGTCGCGTCAGACGCGGCGCTTCTTGCGCGGACGGCAACCGTTGTGCGGGATCGGCGTCACGTCGCGAATGGAGGTGATCATGAAACCGGCAGCCTGCAGAGCGCGAAGTGCCGATTCACGGCCGGAACCCGGACCGCAAACTTCAACTTCAAGCGACTTCATGCCGTGTTCCTGAGCCTTCTTCGCGCAATCTTCAGCAGCGATCTGGGCAGCAAACGGGGTCGACTTGCGCGAACCCTTGAAGCCCTTGGCACCAGCGGACGACCAGGCAATGGCATTGCCCTGTGCGTCGGTGATGGTGATCATCGTGTTGTTGAAGGTCGAGTTGACGTGCGCGACGCCAGACGTGATATTTTTGCGTTCGCGACGACGGACGCGTGCGGCTTCCTTGGCCATTTTATACCTTTCATTGATCTCTTCACCGCCGTAACACCAGCGGCTACACCGGCAATCAGCTCGTAGCCGAGCTTTTCGCCAAACTCAGAAAGGCTGGCGCGGACTGCACCAGCCTCCCCTTTCCGGAGAACCGGAAAATTACTTCTTCTTACCAGCGATAGCCTTCGCCGGACCCTTGCGGGTGCGGGCGTTGGTGTGCGTGCGCTGACCGCGGACCGGAAGGCCACGGCGGTGACGCAGGCCGCGGTAGCAACCGAGGTCCATCAGACGCTTGATGTTCATCGAGGTCTCACGACGCAGGTCACCTTCGACCTGGTAGTCGCGGTCGATGGCTTCGCGGATCTGAAGAACTTCAGCATCCGTCAGCTGATGAACGCGCTTTTCAGCCGGAAGACCGACCTTGTCCATGATTTCCTGCGCGAATTTCGGACCAATCCCGTGAATGTAGGTCAGCGCAATAACAACGCGCTTCGCAGTCGGGATGTTGACGCCAGCGATACGTGCCACGTCTTTTCTCCTTGGTTCCAGTTGCCATCCGGCAAGTGGTGATTCCATTTGAGCGGCCGCAAGACCGCCAGTTCAAATTGGTGTCCGTGACAAGTCAAAACGACCGAACCCGGATCTCCCTCCCTTTAGGGAAATCCGCGCCAGTCGCTTGGGATGTCGCGAGTTGGCGCGGTGTTTAACGGAATCAGCGCAAAAAAGCAACCGGCTCCGCCAAGATTCTTTTGCGATCCAGAGGATCAGCCGTCATGCGGAGGCGGGATACGGGCAAGAACGCAACAGCGCTTGCCCATCCGCCCCGTCAATCAGGCAGAGGCTTTCTCGAGAACGCGCTCAATGGCCTCGGTGACGGCATCGACATCTGCCATGCCATCGAGCGTCACCAACTCGCCCTGTTCGCTGTAATAGGCAGACAGCGGCGCGGTCTTCTCGCGATATTCCGTCAGGCGCTTGCGGAAAGCTTCCGGGTTGTCATCCGAGCGAACCGTGCCGCCAGCGGCAATGGTTTCGGCCACGCGGTTTTCGATTCGGCGAATCAACGCCTCTTCATCCACCTTCAGTTCGATGACGGCATCAAGGACCAGATTCTTCTTGCGCATGTTGTCAGCAAGCGCCTTGGCCTGCGGAACGGTGCGCGGATAGCCGTCGAGAATAAAGCCCTTCGCACAGTCCGGTGCTTCGATGCGTTCGGAAACGATCTGATTGACGATATCGTCGGAAACAAGACCGCCGGCGTCCATGACGGCCTTGGCGCGCTTGCCGATTTCGGTGCCCGCGCTGACCGCAGCGCGAAGCATGTCACCGGTGGAAAGCTGCGGGATCCCGTACTTGTCAGTCAGCCGTTTGGCCTGGGTTCCCTTGCCCGCACCCGGCGGACCCAAAAATATCAGTCTCATCGTCCCCTCTTTCCTCCACGCAACTTCGACTTCTTGATCAGACCTTCATACTGCTGGGCGATCAGGTGACCCTGAATCTGCGCAACCGTATCCAGAGTTACACTGACAACGATCAAAAGCGAAGTACCACCAAGGGCTAATGGAATGCCCGTACGTGCGATAAGTGTCTCAGGAAGGATACACACGAAGACCAGATAAATCGCGCCGACCACAGTGATGCGGGTCAGGACGTAATCGATGTATTCCGCGGTACGCTCACCCGGACGAATGCCTGGAATGAAGCCACCATGCTTCTTGAGATTGTCAGCCGTATCCTTCGGATTGAACACGATTGCCGTGTAGAAGAATGCGAAGAACGCGATCAACAGACCATAGAGCGCCATGAACAACGGCTGGCCATGCTGCAGCGACGCGATGATCGAGGTCGCCCAGGTCGGCAGGTTGGTGTTACCGGCAAAACCTGCAGCCGTTGCCGGCAGGAGCAGCAGCGACGATGCGAAGATCGCGGGGATGACGCCGGCCGTGTTCAGTTTCAGCGGCAGATGCGAGGTATCGCCCTGGAACATCCGATTGCCGACCTGTCGCTTCGGATATTGTATGAGGAGACGACGCTGGGCGCGCTCCACGAAGACGATGAGGGCAATGACGCCGATGGCCACGATGACAACCATCAGGATGAGCGGGGTCGACAGCGCGCCGGTGCGGCCGAGTTCCAGCGTGCCGGCAAGAGCCTTGGGCAGGCCTGCGGCGATGCCAGCGAAGATGATCAGCGAAATACCGTTGCCAATACCGCGCGATGTGATCTGCTCGCCGAGCCACATCAGGAACATCGTGCCGCCAAGCAGCGTGATGACGGTGGAAATGCGGAAGAACAGGCCCGGATCGACCACGAGACCGTTGCCGCTTTCAAGGCCGACCGCAATGCCATAGGCCTGCAGCGTGCCGAGCAGCACCGTGCCGTAGCGCGTATACTGGTTGATGATCTTGCGGCCGGCTTCGCCTTCCTTCTTCAACGCTTCGAGCGAGGGCACGACCGAGGTCATGAGCTGCACGATGATCGAAGCGGAGATGTAAGGCATGATGCCGAGGGCGAAGATCGCCATGCGCTCGACAGCGCCGCCCGCAAACATGTTGAAAAGACCGAGAATACCGTTGGCCTGGCCACGGAAGGCCTGCGCATAGGCTTCGGGGTTCAGACCCGGAAGCGGAATATGGGTGCCGAGACGGTAGACGAGAAGTGCGGCAAGAGTAAACCAGAGACGCTTTTTCAGATCCTCCGCCTTAGCGAAGGTCGAAAAATTCAGGTTCGAAGCCAGTTGTTCCGCTGCTGAAGCCATAAATTTCTCCGAACGACCCTTGCCAGCCAATACTGGCCGATGCGGAAAGGTCTAAATACTGGTTCAAAAACCGGGCTTCGGACGAACACGGCCTTGCGCCGCCATCATGCCTCACCCTGTTTTTTTATGTCCTATCCCCTCCCCTACGGAAGTTCAAGAACTGTGAGGCTCTCCCTGCAGCACTTTCTGCCGCAAGCGGGGCGCATAAAAGCTGCACCGCGAAGAGTTTGCCATGGTGTCTCTATAAATCGATTTAGATCGAGAGCAGCATAGGCCAGGGAGCGCAGACGCCCGGAGCGACGAAGCCCCGGGCGTCTGAAGTCTATATATTACTCGGAGGCTTCAGCTGCAACCACGAGAAGCTTGATCGAGCCGCCGGCCTTCTCAATCTTTTCGAGTGCGGGCTTGGAAGCGCCGGCAACTTCGAAGGCAACCTTGGCCTTCAGCTCGCCGTCGGCCAAAATGCGCACGCCGTCCTTGACGCGGCGGATGACGCCGGCAGCCTTGAGGGCAGCAGCATCGATCGTTGCGGAAGCGTCAAGCTTCTTGGCGTCGATGGCGGTCTGAATGCGGCCGAGCGACACAACAGCATATTCGGAACCGAAAATGTTGTTAAAGCCGCGCTTCGGCAGACGACGGTAGATTGGCATCTGACCGCCTTCGAAGCCGTTGATGGCGACGCCCGAACGAGCCTTCTGACCCTTCACACCGCGACCACCGGTCTTGCCCTTGCCAGAACCGATACCGCGACCTACGCGGATACGGTCCTTGGAAGAGCCTTCGTTGTCTCTGATTTCATTGAGTTTCATGATAGGTTACTCCGTCTCACTTCTCGTCAACGACGCGAACGAGATGCTGGACCGCACGGATCATGCCGCGAACCGCCGGAGTATCTTCCAGGGTGCGCTGACGATGCATCTTGTTGAGACCCAGACCGACCAGCGTCTGACGCTGGATTGCCGGGCGGCGAATAGGGCTGCCGATCTGTTCGACCGTGACAGTCTTCTTGGCTTCAGTAGTCTTCTTGGCCATGATCCAGCTCCTTATTCTTCAGAAGCGTTGCCGGAAGCGGCACGGCGAGCCTGAAGGGTCGCATACTTCAGACCACGCTGTGCAGCGATGTCCTTCGGATGAACCTGATGCTTCAGAGCGTCAAACGTAGCGCGAACCATGTTGTACGGGTTCGACGAACCGGTCGACTTCGCAACAACGTCATGAACGCCGAGCGTTTCGAAAACGGCGCGCATCGGACCACCGGCGATGATACCGGTACCGGCCTTGGCCGAACGCAGCAGAACCTTGCCTGCGCCGTGACGGCCATTGACGTCGTGATGCAGAGTGCGGCCATCGCGCAGCGGAACGAAGATCAGATCGCGCTTTGCGCTTTCAGTTGCCTTGCGGATCGCTTCCGGAACTTCACGAGCCTTGCCGTGACCGAAGCCAACGCGGCCCTTCTGATCGCCAACTACGACGAGAGCGGCGAAGCCGAAGCGACGGCCACCCTTAACAACCTTTGCAACGCGGTTGATCGCGACCAGCTTGTCGACGAATTCGCTATCGCGCTCTTCACGGTTCTGGCGATCGTCGCGAGAACCTCTTTTTTCCTGTGCCATTGTCCTTGTCCTTTTTCTTTTACGGGTGGAACGGCAAACGAAAAGACCAGCGGCCTCGATGACGAGATCCGCATGGTCCGGTGAAATTCCGCCCGGATCGTTGTCCGGGCGGAAACTGCAGCGCAAGAAGCGCTGCAGCATCTTGGTTGGTGCATGATCCTTTCTTTCGATTTCAAAAAATCGAAAGGGTCATGCACTCAGAAGTTCAGACCGCCTTCACGGGCAGCTTCAGCCACAGCCTTGATGCGGCCGTGATAGATGAATGCGCCACGATCGAATACGACATCCTTGACGCCAGCCTTGACGCCACGCTCTGCAACCAGCTTGCCTACGACAGCTGCTGCCGCAACGTCGGCGCCGGTCTTGAGCGAGCCGCGCAGATCCGCTTCGAGCGTGGAGGCAGACGCAAGCGTCTTGCCAGCAACATCATCGATGATCTGGGCGTAGATGTTCTTCGACGAGCGATGAACCGACAGGCGCGGGCGGCCATTGGCAACCGCCTTGATCTGGCGGCGCACACGGCTCGCGCGACGTGCAAGTGCTTCTTTCCTGCTAGCCATTTCGCGTGATCCTTACTTCTTCTTGCCTTCTTTGCGGACAATACGCTCTTCAGCGTACTTCACGCCCTTGCCCTTGTAGGGCTCGGGACCGCGGTATTCGCGGATTTCCGCGGCTACCTGGCCAACCTGCTGCTTGTTGATGCCGGAAACGATGATTTCCGTCGGCTTCGGCACGGCAATGGTGATGCCGACCGGAGGCTCGTAAACAACGTCATGGCTGAAACCGAGAGCCAGCTGCAGGTTCTTGCCCTGCAGGGCGGCACGGTAACCAACGCCGTTGATTTCGAGCTTGCGCTCATAGCCGTCCTTAACACCCTTGAAGATGTTCTCGATCATGGTGCGGGACATGCCCCACTTCGAACGAGCTTCCTTGGTGCCGTTAGCCGGGGTTACGGAAACGCCGTTATCTTCGAGCTTCAGCTGAATGTCGTCATTGGCGACGAAAAACAGTTCACCCTTCGGGCCCTTCGCAGTGACCTTCTGGCCGTCGACATTGGCCGTCACACCTGCGGGAACCGGAACGGGCTTTTTACCGATACGAGACATTATTCAATCCTGTCTGTTCGTTATGGAGATCCTTGCTCGGGTCTTAGAAGACCGAGCAAAGAACCTCGCCACCAACGTTCTGTTCGCGAGCCTGGTGATCGGCCATCACGCCCTTCGGAGTCGAAAGGATGGTGATGCCGAGGCCGTTCGCGACCTGCGGAATGGACTTTACCGAGACATAAACCCGGCGGCCCGGCTTGGACACGCGGCCGATCTCACGGATCACCGACGCGCCTTCGTAGTACTTCAGTTCGATCGTGAATTCGGCCTTGCCGTTTTCGAAATCGACCTTGGAATAACCGCGAATGTAGCCTTCAGACTGCAGCACGTCGAGAACGCGTGCGCGCAGGCTGGAAGCAGGCGTGCTTACCGAAGACTTACGGCGAGCAGCACCATTGCGGATGCGGGTGAGCATATCACCCAAAGGATCAGTCATGGTCATGTGCCCGTCTCCTTACCAGCTCGACTTGACAATGCCCGGCACCTTGCCGGAATTGCCCAGCTCACGAAGCGCGATACGCGACATCTTGAGCTTGCGATAGAACGCGCGCGGACGGCCCGTTACTTCGCAGCGGTTGCGGATACGCGTCTTCGAGCCGTCACGCGGCAGCGAAGCGAGCTTCAGAGTGGCCTTGAACCGGTCTTCGATCGGAAGGGACTGGTTCATCACGATCGCCTTGAGTGCAGCACGCTTGGTAGCCTGCTGGGCGACCGACTTGCGGCGGCGCTTGTTCTTTTCAACTGCGCTTGTTTTCGCCATATCGGAGTTCCTTTTCTACGCTCGTCGTTACGGTTAGTGACGGAACGGGAAGTTGAACTCTGTAAGCAGAGCCCGAGCTTCGTCGTCCGACGTCGCCGTCGTGCAAACGATGATGTCCATGCCCCACATCTGATCAACCTTATCGTAGTTGATCTCAGGGAACACAATGTGTTCCTTGATGCCCATGGCGAAGTTGCCACGGCCGTCAAAGCTCTTCGGGTTCAGGCCCCGGAAGTCGCGAACGCGCGGCAGCGCGATGTTGACCAGACGATCAAGGAATTCGTACATGCGTGCGCCACGAAGGGTAACCTTCGCACCGATCGGCATGCCTTCGCGAACCTTGAAACCAGCGATCGAGTTGCGAGCGCGGGTAACGACCGGCTTCTGGCCAGCAATCGCAGCCAGGTCACCGGCAGCAATCGTCGGCTTCTTGGAATCGGCTGTTGCTTCGCCGACGCCCATGTTGATCACGATCTTTTCAAGCTTCGGGATCATCATGACGTTCGCGTAGGAGAACTTCTCCTGCATGGCGCCACGGATACGGGAAACGTATTCCGTCTTGAGACGCGGCTCGTACTTATCAGCCATCGATCACTTCTCCCGAACGCTTGGCCACGCGGACCTTCTTGCCATCCACAACAGAGAAGCCAACGCGGGTCGGCTTGCCATCCTTATCGACGATGGCAATGTTGGAGATGTGCAAGGATGCTTCCTTGTTGATGATGCCGGCTTCCTGGGCCTGGGTCTGGCGCTGGTGACGCTTCACCATGTTTACGCCACGCACAACGGCCCGGTCTTCTTTCGGCATCACCTGGATTACTTCGCCGGTACGGCCCTTGTCCTTACCGGTCAATACGACAACCTTGTCGCCTTTACGAATTTTCTGCATCGCAATCGCTCCTTACAGTACTTCCGGAGCCAGCGAGATGATCTTCATGTGGTTCTTGGCGCGAAGTTCGCGCGGAACCGGTCCGAAGATACGGGTGCCGATGGGCTCTTTTTTGTTGTCGATAAGAACGGCTGCGTTGTTATCGAAACGGATGACGCTGCCGTCAGCGCGACGGATGTCCTTGGCGGTGCGCACGACAACCGCCTTCATCACGTCGCCCTTCTTGACGCGGCCGCGCGGAATAGCTTCCTTGATGGAAACGACAATAATGTCGCCAACAGAAGCATATTTGCGCTTCGAGCCGCCCAGCACCTTGATGCACATGACACGACGTGCGCCGGAATTATCCGCCACGTCGAGGTTTGTTTGCATCTGAATCATGTCAGGTCGCCTTCTTGTTGTTACCGGAACGGTTGGGCAAACTCTCCCGAGCGAGCCCCCTGCTCCAGCTTATGAATATCTCTTTTTTTGCGCGGAAAAATCGTGACAGGGTGGTTTCCCGAAGGACCTTCCGTGCGCATCAAAGCAAAAGACGCTCGGGTCACGAGCGTCCTTGCGCTGCTTCATACAGGATTCCGCGCCAAGTACAAGAGACCTGGCGCGATTCTGATGAAATTAAGCCTGGGCGGCAACGACCGTCCAGCGCTTGTCCTTGGAGATCGGTGCGCATTCCTCGATGGAAACGACGTCGCCGACCTTATACTGATTGTTTTCGTCGTGTGCCTTGTACTTCTTCGAACGACGAACGGTCTTTTGCATGAGCGGGTGAGCGAATCGACGCTCAACCCGGACCACGACAGTCTTCTCGTTCTTGTCGGACACTACGACGCCCTGCAGAATGCGTTTCGGCATATTATTTTTCCTTAGGCCTTGGCTTCTGCCGCCTTCTGGCGGGCAATGGTTTTAACGCGGGCGATGTCCTTGCGGACTTCGTTGATGCGCGAGGACTTCTCCAGCTGGCCGGTCGCCTTCTGGAAGCGCAGGTTGAACTGCTCCTTCTTCAGATCGGCGAGCTTGTCCTTGAGCTGGTCGGCGCTGAGGCCGCGAACTTCATCGGCTTTCATGTGCCTTGCTCCTTACTCTGCGATGCGCTGTACGAAGCGCGTCTTGACCGAGAGCTTGGCAGCGCCGAGACGAAGCGCCTCACGGGCGATCTCCTCGGTAACACCGTCGATCTCGAACATCATACGACCGGGCTTGACCTTGCATGCCCAGTAATCGACCGAACCCTTGCCCTTACCCATACGAACTTCGGTCGGCTTGGCCGTAACCGGAACGTCGGGGAATACGCGGATCCACACACGACCTGCGCGCTTCATGTAACGCGTGATCGCGCGGCGGGCCGCTTCGATCTCGCGTGCATTCACGCGGTTCGGTTCCTGCGACTTCAAGCCGAATTCACCGAATGCCAGGTCAAAGCCGCCCTTGGCGACGCCCTTGATGCGTCCCTTGAACTGCTTACGGTACTTAGTACGCTTTGGCTGCAACATTTTCTTACTTCTCCGAGCTTATCTTTCGCCAGCGTCAATCAAGCGTTTTCGCGACGACGATCGGGACGATCGCCACGCTCACGGCTTGCAGGGCCCTGTGCGTCGCCTTCGAGACCGCGACGCTCAGAAGCCATCGGATCGTGCTCAAGGATTTCGCCCTTGAAGATCCAGACCTTGATGCCGCAGATGCCGAATGCGGTTTCAGCTTCGGCTGTGCCGTAGTCGATGTCCGCACGCAGCGTGTGCAGCGGAACGCGACCTTCGCGGTACCATTCGGTACGAGCGATTTCTGCACCACCGAGACGGCCGCCGCAGGTGATCTTGATGCCTTCGGCGCCAAGACGCATTGCAGACTGAACAGCACGCTTCATCGCACGGCGGAAAGCCACGCGGCGCTCGAGCTGCTGGGCGATCGACTGAGCAACGAGAGTTGCGTCGATTTCCGGCTTGCGCACTTCAACGATGTTGAGGTGCGTTTCGGAGTTGGTCATCTCGGAAAGCTTCTTGCGAAGCTTCTCGATGTCCGCGCCCTTCTTGCCGATGATCAGACCCGGGCGAGCCGAGTGGATCGTAACGCGGCACTTCTTGTGCGGACGCTCGATGACCACCTTGGCGATGCCGGCCTGCTTGAGTTCCTTGATCAGGTATGCCCGGATCTTCAGGTCTTCATGCAGAAGCTTGCCGTATTCAGCGGTGTCAGCGTACCAGCGGCTGTCCCAGGTACGGTTGATGCCGAGGCGGAAGCCGATTGGATTGATTTTCTGACCCATTATGCGGCCTCCCCTTTTTCCTCAACTTCACGAACAACGATCGTGAGGTGAGCGAACGGCTTTTCAATGCGGGAAGCACGACCACGGCCACGAGCGTGGAAACGCTTCATGGTGATGGACTTGCCAACATAGGCCTCGGCGACGACGAGAGCGTCGACGTCGAGGTCATGGTTGTTTTCCGCATTGGCAATTGCAGATTCGAGCGTCTTCTTGACGGTGCCTGCAATGCGCTTGCGGGAGAATTCGAGCTCGGCGAGAGCGCGATCAACCTTCTTGCCACGGATAAGAGCGGCAACCAGGTTCAGTTTCTGGGGGCTGACGCGGAGCGTACGGGCAATGGCCTGAGCCTCATTGTCCTTCAGCCGGCGTTCGGTCTTAGCCTTCGCCATGATTACTTCCTCTTTGCCTTCTTGTCCGCGCCGTGACCGTAATAGGTACGGGTCGGAGAGAATTCACCGAACTTGTGTCCGACCATGTCTTCGTTGACCGAGACGGGCACATGCTTGCTGCCGTTGTAGACGCCGAAGGTCAGACCAACGAACTGCGGCAGGATCGTGGAGCGACGGCTCCAGATCTTGATTACTTCGTTACGTCCGCTCTCGCGCACCTTCTCAGCCTTGGTGAGAAGATAGCCGTCAACAAACGGACCTTTCCATACTGAACGAGCCATGAGTGACTACCTCTCTTACTTCTTACGCTGATGGCGCGAGCGCATGATGAACTTGTCGGTCGACTTGTTCGAACGGGTGCGCTTGCCCTTCGTGGGCTTGCCCCACGGAGTAACCGGGTGGCGACCACCCGACGTGCGACCTTCACCACCACCGTGCGGGTGGTCGACCGGGTTCATGACGACGCCGCGAACGTGCGGACGCTTGCCGCGCCAACGGGAACGACCGGCCTTGCCGTCGTTGATGTTGCCGTGGTCCGAGTTCGAAACAGCGCCGATCGATGCGAGGCAGGAGCCGTGCACCAGACGCTGTTCGCCCGAGTTGAGACGCAGGATGGCCATACCGGCATCGCGGCCGACGAGCTGGACATACGTACCGGCGGAGCGAGCGATCTGACCGCCCTTGCCCGGCTTCATCTCGACGTTGTGGATGATCGAACCGACCGGAATGTACTGAAGCGGCATGGTGTTGCCGGGCTTCACGTCCACTGCCTTGTCGGAGGCGATCACCTTGTCACCAGCAGCGAGACGCTGTGGCGCGAGAATGTAAGCCTGTTCGCCGTCGGTATACGTAACCAGCGCGATGAACGCGGTGCGGTTGGGGTCGTATTCCAGACGTTCAACGGTACCTTCAACGTCAAACTTGCGACGCTTGAAGTCTACCAGACGATAGGTCCGCTTGTGACCGCCACCCTGGAAACGGACGGTGATCCGGCCCTGGTTGTTGCGGCCACCCTTGGAGCTGAGGCCCTGGGTGAGAGCCTTTACCGGCTTGCCCTTGTAGAGCGAAGCGCGGTCCACGATAACCAGCTGACGCTGGCTCGGCGTGGTCGGATTGAAACTTTTCAATGCCATATTCTTGTTCCCTTTTGGGTCTTTGCCCGCTTGGGCCTAACCTTTAGAGTCCGGTGGACACGTCGATGGATTGACCTTCGGCGAGCGTAACGACGGCTTTCTTGACGTCCTTAAGCTTACCGGCGAACCCACGGAAACGACGGGTCTTACCCTTGCGGATAAGCGTGTTCACAGCCGTGACTTTGACGCCGAAGAGAGCTTCCACGGCAGCCTTGATTTCAGGCTTGGAAGCAGTCTTGGCGACGTTGAATACGACCTGGTTCTGTTCGGATACCAGCGTCGACTTTTCCGTGATCGAAGGAGATACGATCACATCGTAGTGGCGAAGATCCGTCATTTGAACCGCTCCTCCAGAGCCTCTACAGCAGCCTTGGAAAGCACCAGCTTGCCACGGCGCAGGATGTCGTAAACATTGATGCCCTGTACCGGCAGAACATCCACATTCGGGATGTTCTGGGCTGCGAGCTTGAAGTTGCCATCAAGTTCAGCGCCACCGATAACGAGAGCGTTGGTCAGGCCAAGCGAAGCGAAGCTGCCCAGCAGAGCCTTGGTCTTTGCTTCGGATGCAACGAGCTGATCGACGATGATCAGTTCTTCAGCCTTCAGCTTTGCAGACAGGGCATGACGCAGAGCGAGCGCACGAACCTTCTTGGGAAGGTCATGGGCGTGGCTGCGAACGACCGGGCCGTGGGCCTTGCCGCCGCCGCGGAACTGCGGTGCGCGAGCCGAATGGTGACGAGCGCGGCCCGTACCCTTCTGCTTGTACATCTTCGCGCCGGTGCGGGAAACTTCCGACCGGTTCTTGGTCTTGTGGGTTCCCTGCTGCTTCTTTGCAAGCTGCCAGCGAACCATGCGGGCCAGGATGTCCTGGCGGGGGTCGAGGCCGAAGATCTCATCCGACAGAGAAACCTTGCCGGCGTCTTTTCCCTCGAGGGTCTTGACGTTCAATTCCATGATAAGGCTCCCTTACTTCGCAGCCGACTTGACGGCGTCGCGGACAATGATCCAGGAACCCTTCGAACCCGGAACTGCACCCTTCACGAGGATGAGGCCACGGTCTTCATCAGTCGAAACGACTTCAAGGTTCTGGGTCGTGACGCGTGTCTGGCCCATATGACCAGCCATGCGCTTGCCCTTCCAGACGCGGCCCGGATCCTGGTTGTTACCGGTCGAACCGTGTGCACGGTGCGATACGGAGTTACCGTGCGAAGCGCGGCCACCACCGAAGTTGTGACGCTTCATAGCACCGGCAAAACCTTTACCGATCGTGGTTCCAGTGACGTCGACCAGCTGGCCGGACTGAAAATGATTTGCGGTCAGTGTTGCACCGATGTCGATCAGGTTCTCGGGGGAGACCCGGAACTCGACGAGCTTGGCTTTCGGTTCGACATTGGCAGCGGCAAAGTGACCGCGAAGCGCCTTCGTCGTGTTCTTGACCTTGGACTGGCCGGCACCGAGCTGAACTGCGGTGTAGCCATTCTTGTCTTCCGTGCGCTGGGCAACGACTTGTACGTTATCCAGTCGCAATACTGTTACAGGGATATGTTCACCTGCGTCGTTATAGACGCGTGTCATACCCACTTTCTGTGCAATCACACCTGAACGCATTGGTTCATCCTCTTGCGAGCCTTGAAGGGAAAACCCTCTCTGGCCTTTGTTAAGGAGTGCCCTTCGACATCTCACGATGTTTCCGGTCTCCGGTTTGGAAGTCGTTGGATTGCTCCACGTACCTTCCTTGTTATTTCAGCCCTCACCTTGGATGGATCGGGCCGGGTCTTAGAGCTTGATTTCCACGTCAACGCCAGCAGCGAGGTCGAGCTTCATCAGAGCATCGACAGTCTGCGGGGTGGGGTCAACGATATCGAGAAGACGCTTGTGCGTCCGCATTTCGAACTGTTCACGGCTTTTCTTGTCAACGTGAGGAGAGCGGTTGACGGTAAACTTTTCGATGCGGGTAGGAAGTGGAACCGGGCCGCGAACGCTGGCGCCGGTGCGCTTTGCGGTCGACACGATTTCACGGGTAGAGGCATCGAGGATCCGGTGATCGAACGCCTTGAGGCGGATACGGATATTCTGGCCGGTCATTCGTCTTGTCCTTGTTCTTTGTTATTCGTTTCCGCACGCGGAAACACATGAACTTCTATTGATCGTGGCGCCGCAGATTTTCAAAAATCGAGAGGAATGCGCCTCGCACCCCAATCATTTCAGTAGTCTGTAATGCTAAAACACCGCGCTTCGCAATCGCTTGCGAATCCAGCGGGTGAGTGTGAGTGCGCGTTTACGCGCTTTCTCCGAATTTTTCAAGCACTAAAAATGCAACGCCGCCAGGCTTTTTATGAAAAGTCCGGCGGCGGTGTTGTTCACACCGCCGCCAGTCAGAATTTCAACGGTCGAAATTACTCGACGATCGAAGCCACGATGCCGGCGCCGACGGTACGGCCGCCTTCGCGGATAGCGAAGCGCAGCTTTTCTTCCATCGCGATCGGAACGATCAGCTCGACTTCAACCGTGACGTTGTCGCCAGGCATAACCATTTCCGTGCCTTCAGGAAGCGAAACGATACCGGTAACGTCAGTCGTACGGAAGTAGAACTGCGGACGGTAGTTCGTGAAGAACGGCGTATGACGGCCGCCTTCTTCCTTCGTCAGGATGTAGGCTTCTGCCATGAACTTCTTGTGCGGCTTGACCGAACCCGGCTTGCACAGGATCTGACCACGCTCAACGCCGTCACGGGTAACGCCGCGAACGAGAGCACCGATGTTGTCGCCAGCCTGGCCCTGGTCGAGCAGCTTGCGGAACATTTCAACGCCGGTAACCGTCGTCTTCGAGGTCGGACGAATGCCGACGATCTCGACTTCTTCACCAACCTTGACGATACCGCGCTCAACGCGACCCGTCACAACCGTACCACGGCCAGAGATCGAGAACACGTCTTCGATCGGCATCAGGAACGGCTGGTCGATCGGACGCTCAGGCGTCGGGATGTAGGCGTCAACCGCAGCCATCAGCTCGCGGATCGCGTCTTCACCGATCTTCTTGTCGCTGTCTTCAAGAGCAGCAAGTGCCGAACCCTTGACGATCGGAATGTCGTCGCCCGGGAAGTCGTAGGACGACAGAAGTTCGCGAACTTCCAATTCGACGAGCTCAAGAAGCTCGGCGTCGTCAACCTGGTCGACCTTGTTGAGGAACACGACGATTGCCGGAACGCCAACCTGACGGGCAAGCAGGATGTGCTCGCGGGTCTGCGGCATCGGGCCGTCGGCAGCCGAGCAAACCAGGATCGCGCCGTCCATCTGGGCAGCACCGGTGATCATGTTCTTCACATAGTCGGCGTGGCCGGGGCAGTCGACGTGTGCGTAGTGACGGGCAGGCGTCTCGTATTCGACGTGTGCCGTCGAGATCGTGATACCACGGGCCTTTTCTTCAGGCGCGGCGTCGATCTGGTCATACGCCTTGAATTCGCCGAAGAACTTCGTGATCGCTGCCGTCAGCGACGTCTTGCCATGGTCGACGTGACCGATCGTGCCAATGTTGACGTGCGGCTTATTGCGCTCAAACTTGCTCTTTGCCATTAGTGGCTCTCCATTCTTGTCCCTTGGCGGGAATAATCTTCAAATCTGGTGGGGCGTACCCCGATCATTTCTGACCGGAGTACTTTGCCTGGATTTCCTGCGCCACGTTCGACGGAACCGGCGAATAGTGATCGAACGTCATCGAGTACTGTGCGCGGCCTTGGCTCATGGAGCGCAGGTTGTCGACGTACTTGAACATGTTCGCGAGCGGAACGTGTGCGTTGATGACGATGGTGATACCACGGCTTTCCTGGCCCTGGATCTGACCACGACGGGAGTTCAGGTCGCCGATAACGTCGCCGACATAGTCTTCCGGCGTTACGACTTCGACCTTCATCATCGGCTCGAGAAGCTGTGCACCAGCCTTCTTGGCTGCTTCACGGAAGCAGGCACGCGATGCGATTTCGAAGGCGAGAACCGACGAGTCGACGTCGTGGAATGCACCGTCGATCAGTGTCGCCTTGACGCCGAGCATCGGGAAGCCAGCGAGCGGACCGGAAGACAGAACGCTTTCGATACCCTTCTGAACGCCCGGGATGTATTCCTTCGGAACAGCACCACCGACGATCTTCGATTCGAACTTGAAGTCTTCGCCTTCAGGGTTCGGTTCGAAGATGATCTTCACGCGAGCGAACTGACCGGTACCACCGGACTGCTTCTTGTGCGTGTAGTCTTCTTCGTGCTGACGCGTGATGGTTTCGCGGTAGGCAACCTGCGGAGCACCGACGGTCGCTTCAACCTTGAACTCGCGACGCATACGGTCAACGAGAATGTCGAGGTGAAGTTCGCCCATGCCTGCGATGATCGTCTGACCGGACTCTTCGTCGGTCTTGACGCGGAACGAAGGATCTTCAGCAGCCAGACGGTTGAGCGCGAGGCCCATCTTTTCCTGGTCGCCCTTGGTCTTCGGCTCGATCGCGATCTGGATGACCGGCTCGGGGAATTCCATGCGCTCGAGGATAACCGGCTTCAGCGGATCGCAAAGCGTATCGCCAGTGGTGGTTTCCTTGAGGCCAGCCAGAGCAACGATGTCGCCGGCAAAGGCTTCTTCGATGTCTTCACGGCTGTTGGAATGCATCTGCAGCATACGGCCGACGCGCTCGCGCTTGTCCTTGACCGTGTTGATGACCGAGGTGCCCTTTTCGAGCTTGCCCGAGTAGATGCGTGCGAAGGTCAGCGAACCGACGAAGGGGTCGTTCATGATCTTGAACGCGAGCATGGAAAGCGGCTCGCTGTCGTCAGCATGACGCTCGATGTCGGCTTCGGTCTTGAAGTCGATACCCTTGATCGCCGGGATGTCCAGCGGAGACGGCAGGTAGTCTACAACAGCGTCGAGCAGCGGCTGAACGCCCTTGTTCTTGAACGCGGTACCGCAGAACATCGGGTGGAACTTCACGTCGATGGTGCCGCGGCGAACGAGCGCACGGATCTTCTCATTGTCGGGCATGATGCCGTTCAGGTAGTCTTCCATCGCTTCTTCGTCGATCTCGACAACGGTCTCGATCAGCTTTTCGCGATATTCGTCAGCCTTGGCCTTCATGTCATCAGGGATCTCAACGACGTCCCACTGAGCGCCGAGCGATTCGTCGCGCCAGATGAGTGCGTTCATCTCGATCAGGTCGATAACGCCCTTGAACTCGGTCTCAGCGCCGATCGGCAGCTGCATGACCACGGCGATGGCGCCGAGACGGGTCTTGATCATCTCTACCGAGCGGTAGAAGTCAGCGCCGGTCTTGTCCATCTTGTTACAGAAGATCATACGCGGAACGTTGTACTTCTCGGCCTGGCGCCAGACGGTTTCCGTCTGCGGCTCAACACCGGCGTTGGCGTCGAGCAGCGCGATGGCGCCGTCGAGAACGCGCAGCGAACGCTCGACTTCAATGGTGAAGTCGACGTGGCCGGGGGTGTCGATGATGTTGAAGCGGCGCATCTTGCCGTCGCGACCCTTCCAGAAGGTCGTGGTGGCTGCGGAGGTGATGGTGATACCACGCTCCTGCTCCTGTTCCATCCAGTCCATCGTGGCAGCGCCATCATGGACTTCGCCGATCTTGTGCGACTTACCGGTGTAATAAAGAATACGCTCGGTGGTCGTGGTCTTGCCGGCGTCGATATGCGCCATGATACCGAAATTGCGGTAGTCTTCGATTTTATATTCGCGAGCCATAATGGACTGCCTTTCGATATGCGACCGTTTAAGATTACCAGCGGTAATGCGAGAATGCGCGGTTAGCGTCGGCCATCTTGTGCGTGTCTTCACGCTTCTTGACGGCAGAACCGCGGTTGTTCGCAGCGTCCATGAGTTCGCCGGAAAGGCGATCGACCATGGTCGTTTCGTTGCGCTTGCGCGCAGCAGTGATCAGCCAGCGGATGGCGAGAGCCTGACGGCGCTCCGGACGAACATCGACCGGGACCTGGTAAGTTGCACCGCCGACGCGGCGCGAACGCACTTCAACGTGCGGAGCAACGTTGTCGAGGGCGGAGTGGAACACGCCGAGCGGCTCCTGCTTCGTCTTGCCCTGAACGACGTCGAACGCGCCGTAAACGATGCTTTCTGCGACCGACTTCTTGCCGTGAAGCATGATGGCGTTCATGAACTTGGTGACGACCAGATCGCCGAACTTCGGGTCCGGGTTGATCTCACGCTTTTCTGCACTATGGCGACGGGACATATTCTTTGTCTCTCAATGTTATTGACGCTTTACCACGCGGAGAACCTCGCGCAGCGCCGGAATTTGTTAAACCCGAATTACTTCGGACGCTTCGCACCGTACTTGGAGCGGCGCTGCTTGCGGTTCTTGACGCCCTGGGTATCGAGAACACCGCGGATGATGTGGTAACGCACACCCGGCAAGTCCTTTACGCGGCCGCCGCGGATCATGACCACGGAGTGTTCCTGAAGGTTGTGACCTTCGCCCGGAATGTAGCCGATGACTTCAAAGCCGTTGGTGAGGCGGATCTTGGCAACCTTACGCAGAGCCGAGTTCGGCTTCTTCGGGGTCGTCGTGTAAACGCGGGTGCAAACACCACGCTTCTGCGGGTTTTCCTGAAGAGCAGGAACCTTGTTGCGCTTTACCTGTGCCTGGCGAGGCTTGCGGATCAGCTGGTTTACGGTAGGCATATAACCATCCCTTGCAAAAACTACTTTAGCCACCCTCACGGGTGGCGGCTATGCCGTTTCCGGCGACGATGCACGCATATATCCTCATGCGCAAAACGTGGCCCGATCCGTTTTCACGGATGGACCACCAAGAGCAGAGGACGCCGGATGAGGCGTCTTGCGTGCAACATTCGTGTCTTCTACGTGCAATGGAGACCCGTTTGAGAGGATGCTCGGGAAAAAGCGTCCCGAACGGCCAGCACAGATAGAGGCTCCGATGGCGGGCGTACTACTGTTTTAGCCAGCTTTCGTCAAGGGTGAATCCACATTTTGCGCCGCCACCCATGGCCGCAGAGCCCACGTCCGGGCCATTTCCAATGCGCTTTAACATAAGTCGGCGCAGAAGGCAGCGATTTTGACCTCCGCGCTTTGGCTTTTCACAAAATCCGTCTATTGATTCCCTGAGGGCGGGCCGAACCGGTTTCGCCATCCGCGGGACCGATTCCGTCGGCCCGCATGACAGCAACAAAAGATCAAGGAACCGCGTCATGAGCACCCTCCCCGACAACGATAATGGACGCGACGAGCCGATGGTCTTCATCGTCATCGGCAAGGCTTATGAGACCGACAATTCCGAGGGCATCGACATCCACGTTATCCTGCGCGCGCCCGACGACGATACCGCCGTGCGCGAGACGCTGAACGCGCTTTCCGAGGAAGGCTTCATCGAAGCCGATCTCGACCAGATCGGCATGCTGACCGAAATTCCGGATGAAGAGCCGCACGCGTCCGCCTATCAGGGTGCGCTGGAAGGCGAAGTCGCCATCATCCGCTTCGCCTGAGGCTCAGGCCATGGCGGTCAGACGTGTCGTCGCCAATATCGCAACGCCCGAGCCCGCGCGGGCGCAGGCGTTCTACGGCGATATTCTCGGTATGCCCGTCGCCATGGATCACGGCTGGATCATCACCCGCGCCAGCCCGCTCGAAGCGCGCGCTCAGGTTAGCTTTGCACGCGAAGGCGGTTCCGGCACTGATGTGCCGGACCTTTCGATCGAGGTCGATAACTTCGATGAAGTCCACGCCAGAATCCTGAAAGCGGGACTGCCGATCGTATACGGCCCCGTGACCGAGGCATGGGGTGTGCAACGACTGTTTCTGCGCGACCCCTTCGGCAAGCTTATCAATATATTATGTCACTCATAGATTATATACTTTGCATACAATAGTATTATTTCTTTATACATTGAACAATAACGCAATATGAGCTTTAAATAGTCCCGACACAGGATTCCGGTGACGGGTTGAATACTATATCGCCAGCAGACATTATCGATGACATTTACGAGGCAGCGCTTTTCCCCGACCGTTGGGCGAAGGTGATTGCCACCATCGGCAACCGGCTGGATTTCTGGGGTGGCGCGCTCACCTGGGGCAAGGGCGAGGAGGAAGCCTGGCTTTATACGCCCAATCTCCAGGAACTGATGCACGCCTTCATGGAAGGCGGCTGGAACCGCCGCAACGACCGCCTGACCCGCGCTGTCCGTGGGGGCCAATTTTCCTTCGTACATGATTTCGATGTTTTCACCCATGAAGAATGGGCCGGACTACCGATCGTGCGTGACTTTCTCATGCCGCGCGGATTGGGATATGGCGCGGCGACCCAGGTTGCGCCGCCCGACCATCCCGAAATGACGGTACTTTTTGAACGTAAGCTGGAGAGCGGCGCCATCGGGCCGGAAACCATGGCGGCGCTCGGCGGGTTGAGGCCGCATATCGCCCGCAGCCTCACGCTTGCAACCCGGCTGCAGCGACAGAAGGCCGATGCCATGACACTCGGCCTCAACGCCATCGGCGCACCGGCGGCGGTGTTGCAGGCAAGCGGCCGTATTCTCTCTGCCAACGATCTTTTTCTGTCGCTCCAGAAATCCATTTCCACCCGCGCCCGTGACAGGATCGCCATATCAGACGAAAGAACGAACCGGCTGCTCTATAAAGCGCTCGCCGGGCACACTATCGGGTCTTTCCCCCTCCCCAGCGGCGAGGATCGGGCCTGCATCCTCCACGTCATACCCCTGCGCAGAAATGCGCTCGACCTGTCACCCAATGGCAGCGCCATCGTGCTGATATCGCAGCCCATGGGCACCGTCGATGACGCGAGCACGTTGCTGAAGGGTCTCTACGACCTCACCAGAGGCGAAGCCCGCGTCGCGCTGGAAATCATGAAGGGGCTTTCGCTCCCCGCCGTGGCCAAGCAATTGCAAATCTCCCACGAAACGGTTCGCAGCAACGCCAAGTCGATCTATGCGAAAACCGGCAGCACCGGCCAGGCCGATCTCGTTCGACGGCTTTCCGTCCTGACGCGCTACAACATCCGCGAACAGGGCTGACCCCCAAGCGCACCAAAAGGCGCCGGCCGAATTCCACACAAACAAAAACGCCCGGATTGCTCCGGGCGTTTTCACTGAACCTTGGCAGGGCTTCGCAAAGCCCCTGCCCCTGTCTGACCTTATTCGGCGGCCGGAACCTGATCCGTCATGTCCTGCAGCATCTGGTTCGCAGAGCCTGCACCCGTACCCTTGCGGCGTTCCTCAAGGATGAGGTCGTCGCGCGAGGTGGCGATGCGGCGGATCTGCGTCATGGTGCCGCCGGTACCGGCCGGGATGAGGCGGCCGACGATGACGTTTTCCTTGAGACCCTGCAGCGTGTCCGTCTTGCCGGCAATCGCAGCTTCCGTGAGAACCTTGGTGGTTTCCTGGAAGGATGCGGCCGAGATGAAGGACGGCGTCTGCAGCGAAGCCTTGGTGATGCCGAGCAGAACCGGCTCGCCATAGGCAGGCTTCTTGCCTTCTTCGATCAGGCGGTCGTTATTGTCGTCAAGCTCGATACGATCGACATTGTCGCCAACGATGTAGTGGCTGTCGCCCGCATCGGTGATCTCGACCTTCTGCAGCATCTGGCGAACGATCACCTCGATGTGCTTGTCGTTGATCACAACGCCCTGCAGTCGGTAGACTTCCTGGATTTCGTTCACGAGGTAGGAAGCCAAAGCCTCTACGCCCTTGATTGCCAGAATGTCGTGCGGTGCCGGGTTGCCGTCGAGAATGTATTCGCCCTTCTCGATGTAGTCGCCTTCCTGAAGATGGAAGGGCTTGCCCTTCGGGATCAGGTATTCGACCGGCTCGACGCCATCTTCCGCAGGCTCGATCATCACGCGACGCTTGTTCTTGTAGTCGCGACCGAGGCGGATCGTACCATCGATCTCAGCGATGACGGCATGATCCTTCGGACGACGGGCTTCGAACAGTTCGGCAACGCGCGGCAGACCGCCGGTGATGTCCTTCGTCTTGGCGCTTTCCAGCGGCGAACGTGCAAGCACGTCACCCTGGGAGACCTTCGCACCCGGCTCGACCGACAGGATCGCATCCACGGAGAGGTGGAAGCGGGCTTCGCCACCGCGGCTAAGCTTGGCAACCGCGCCGGAAGCATCCTTGATGATGATTGCGGGCTTGAGGTCCGAACCGCGCGGCGTCGAACGCCAGTCAATGACCTGACGCTTGGTGATGCCGGTGGATTCGTCGGTGGCTTCCAGAACGGAAAGACCGTCGACGAGGTCTTCGAAGTGAACGGTACCTTCCACTTCCGTCATCATCGGACGGGTGTAGGGGTCCCACTCTGCAAGACGCTGACCGCGCTTAACCTTGTCGCCATCGTCAACGAAGATCTTCGAACCGTAAGCGACACGCTGCGAGGAACGTTCGACGCCGCGCTCATCGAGGATCGTAACGGACATGTTACGGCCCATGGCGATGAGAACGCCTTCGGAGTTCCGCAGGATGTTGCGGTTCTTGATCTGGATCGTACCTTCATACGACGCTTCGAGGAACGACTGGTCGACCACGTTTGCCGTACCGCCAAGGTGGAAGGTACGCATGGTGAGCTGCGTGCCCGGTTCACCGATCGACTGTGCGGCAATGACGCCAACGGCTTCGCCCATGTTGACAGGCGTACCCCGAGCAAGGTCGCGACCGTAGCAGACGCCGCAGACGCCGATCTGCACTTCGCAGGTAAGCGCCGAGCGGATGCGCACGGACTGGATGCCGGCCTTCTCGATTGTCGCAACGTCGGCTTCGTCGATCAGCGTTCCGGCCTTGACGATGTTCTCGCCAGTGACCGGGTTGTCGATGTCATCAAGAGCCGTACGGCCGAGGATACGCGCGCCGAGCGAGGCAACAACCTGACCGGCATCGACGATGGCGGTCATGGTGAGGCCCTTGTCGGTGCCGCAATCCACGGAATTGACGATGCAATCCTGCGCGACGTCAACGAGGCGACGGGTCAGGTAACCCGAGTTCGCGGTCTTCAGGGCGGTGTCTGCGAGACCCTTACGGGCACCGTGAGTCGAGTTGAAGTACTCGTTAACGGTCAGGCCTTCCTTGAAGTTCGAGATGATCGGCGTCTCGATGATTTCACCCGAGGGCTTCGCCATCAGGCCGCGCATGCCGCCCAGCTGACGCATCTGGTTCGGAGAACCACGAGCACCCGAGTGGGACATCATGTAGATGGAGTTCATCGGCTTCTGGCGGCCCGTTTCCGGATCGAACTCGACAGCCTTGATGCGTGCCATCATCTCTTCGGCGACCTTTTCGGTCGCCTTGCCCCAGGCGTCGACAACCTTGTTGTACTTTTCGCCCTGGGTGATGAGACCGTCATTGTACTGCTGTTCGTATTCCTTCACGAGAGCTTCGGTATCACCGACGATCTTAACCTTGCTGTCCGGAATGACCATGTCGTCCTTGCCGAACGAAATGCCGGCGCGGCAGGCGTGGCTGAAGCCGAGCTGCATGATGCGGTCGCAGAAGATGACCGTGTCTTTCTGGCCGCAATGACGGTAGACCGTGTCGATCATCTTGGAGATGTTCTTCTTGGTCATTTCCTGGTTGCAGACGTCGAAAGGCACGTTGACGTTCTTCGGCAGAAGTTCGCCAATCAGCATACGGCCGGGGGTCGTTTCATGAATCTTGGAAACCGGCTTGCCATCGGCATCCACGGTCTTGAAGCGGCCGCGGATCTTGGCATGCAGCGTCACGACCTTGTTTTCAAGCGCGTGATGCAGTTCGCCGATATCCGAGAAGGCCATGCCTTCGCCCGGCTCGTTCTGGTTCATGATCGACAGGTAATACAGGCCGAGAACCATGTCCTGCGACGGAACGATGATCGGGTGGCCGTTTGCCGGATGCAGGATGTTGTTGGTCGACATCATCAGCACGCGCGCTTCCAGCTGGGCTTCCAGCGAGAGCGGAACGTGAACAGCCATCTGGTCGCCGTCGAAGTCGGCGTTGAAGGCCGTGCAGACGAGCGGGTGCAGCTGGATGGCCTTGCCTTCGACCAGCATGGGTTCGAAAGCCTGGATACCCAGACGGTGCAGCGTCGGTGCGCGGTTCAGGAGAACCGGATGCTCGCGGATGACCTCGTCGAGGATATCCCAAACTTCCGGCTTTTCCTTTTCAACCAGCTTCTTGGCCTGCTTGACGGTCGAGGAGTAACCCTTGGCGTCGAGGCGGGCATAGATGAACGGCTTGAACAGTTCGAGCGCCATCTTCTTCGGTAGGCCGCACTGGTGCAGCTTCAGTTCCGGACCGGTCACGATGACCGAACGGCCGGAATAGTCGACGCGCTTGCCGAGCAGGTTCTGGCGGAAGCGGCCCTGCTTGCCCTTTAGCATGTCGGAGAGCGACTTCAGCGGACGCTTGTTGGCACCCGTGATGACGCGACCGCGACGGCCGTTATCGAACAGCGCATCGACGGATTCCTGCAGCATACGCTTTTCGTTGCGGATGATGATGCCAGGCGCGCGAAGCTCGATCAGGCGCTTCAGACGGTTGTTACGGTTGATGACGCGGCGATAGAGATCGTTGAGGTCGGACGTCGCGAAACGGCCGCCATCCAGCGGAACCAGCGGACGCAGGTCCGGCGGAATGACCGGAACGACCTTCATGATCATCCATTCCGGACGGTTGCCGCTCTCCATGAAGTTCTCGACGATCTTCAGGCGCTTCATCAGCTTCTTCTGCTTGAGATCAGACGTGGTCTCAGCAAGTTCGGCACGCAGGTCGCCGGCGATCTTTTCGAGGTTCATCGAAGCCAGCATCTCATAGATTGCTTCAGCCCCGATCATGGCGGTGAACTGGTCTTCGCCGAATTCGTCGACGGCGATCATGTACTCTTCTTCAGACAGAAGCTGGTTCTGCTTCAGCGAAGTGAGGCCAGGCTCGGTGACGATGTAGTTCTCGAAATAGAGAACGCGTTCGACATCCTTCAGCGTCATGTCGAGCAGTGTCGAGATACGCGAAGGAAGCGACTTCAGGAACCAGATGTGGGCAACCGGCGCTGCGAGCTCGATGTGGCCCATGCGCTCACGGCGAACGCGCGACAGCGTCACTTCGACGCCGCACTTTTCGCAGATGATGCCCTTGTACTTCATGCGCTTGTACTTGCCGCACAGGCACTCATAGTCCTTGATCGGCCCGAAGATGCGCGCGCAGAAGAGACCGTCGCGTTCCGGCTTGAACGTACGGTAGTTGATGGTTTCCGGCTTCTTGATCTCGCCGTAGGACCACGACAGGATTTTTTCCGGCGAAGCGATCGAAATCCGGATGGAATCGAAATGCTGCGCAGGCACCTGAGGATTGAAAAGATTCATGACCTCTTGGTTCATGCCTTGTCTCCTTGAGAGGCTAGCTGCTGCCCCTGTTTGCATCTGGACCGGCTTCTTCCCGGGTCACCGTCCAGAGCTTTAAATACGGATTAACCGCACAATGCGGCGAAAGTGTCCCACGCCAGCCGGGCTGGCGGGGAAACCGGCAGGCGCCCGGAAGGCGCCCGCCTCTCTCATTTTATTCCGCCGCGTCGGGCAGCTGGTCTTCGGCCTGGTTCTCGATCTTCGAGTTCTCCAGTTCGACCGAAAGACCGAGCGACCGCATTTCCTTGACGAGAACGTTGAAGCTCTCCGGAATACCGGCCTCGAAGGTGTCGTCGCCACGGACGATCGCTTCGTAGACCTTGGTGCGGCCGGCCACGTCGTCCGACTTGACGGTCAGCATTTCCTGCAGCGTGTAAGCCGCGCCGTATGCTTCCAGAGCCCAGACTTCCATTTCCCCGAAGCGCTGTCCGCCGAACTGCGCCTTGCCGCCCAGCGGCTGCTGGGTAACGAGCGAGTAAGGACCGATCGAGCGAGCGTGGATCTTGTCGTCGACAAGGTGGTTCAGCTTGATCATGTACATGTAGCCGACAGTGACCTTGCGGTCGAACGGCTCACCGGTACGACCGTCGTAAAGGACGGACTGACCGGATTCATGCAGACCAGCCTTCTTCAGCATCGCGGCGACGTCGGGCTCATGCGCACCGTCGAAGACCGGGGTCGCGATGGAAACACCGCGCTTGGCTTCTTCGGCAAGCTTCACCAGCGAGTCGTCGTCGAAACGCTGAACCTCGTCATTGGCTTCAGACGCGTAGATTTCCGTCAGCTCGCTGCGAAGCTCGCTGATGTCCATCGTCTTGCGATACTCTTCGAGCATCTCGCCGATCTTCTTGCCCATGCCGGCACATGCCCATGCGAGGTGGGTTTCGAGGATCTGGCCGACGTTCATGCGCGAAGGCACGCCGAGCGGGTTCAAGCAGATGTCGACATGCGTGCCGTCTTCGAGGAACGGCATGTCCTCGACCGGAACGATACGCGAGACGACGCCCTTGTTACCGTGACGGCCGGCCATCTTGTCGCCCGGCTGGATCTTGCGCTTCACAGCGACGAAGACCTTGACCATCTTCATGACGCCAGGAGGCATTTCGTCGCCGCGCTGGACCTTTTCGACCTTGTCCATGAAGCGCTGTTCAAGGCGCGACTTGGATTCGTCGTACTGGCCGCGAAGCGCTTCCAGCTCGGACTGAGCCTTCTCGTCCTCGACTGCGAACATCCACCACTGCGAGCGGGGATATTCGGAGACGACGGCGTTGGAAAGCTCGACGCCCTTCTTGAAGCCCTTCGGACCGGCGATGGAAACGTGACCACGCAGCATGTCGATCAGGCGGCCGTAAACGTTACGGTCAAGAATTGCCTGCTCGTCGTCGCGGTCCTTTGCCAGACGTTCGATCTCTTCGCGCTCGATAGCCATCGCGCGCTCGTCCTTCTCCACACCGTGACGGTTAAAGACGCGGACTTCCACGACCGTACCGAACGTGCCCGGAGGCATACGCATGGAGGTGTCGCGAACGTCGGAAGCCTTTTCACCGAAGATGGCGCGCAGAAGCTTTTCTTCCGGCGTCATCGGGCTTTCGCCCTTCGGCGTGATCTTGCCGACGAGAATGTCGCCCGGCTGAACTTCCGCACCGATGTAAACGATACCGGCTTCGTCGAGGTTCTTCAGCGCTTCTTCCGAAACGTTCGGAATGTCGCGCGTGATTTCTTCCGGACCAAGCTTCGTGTCACGCGCCATCACTTCGAATTCTTCGATGTGGATGGAGGTGAACACGTCGTCGGAAACGATACGTTCCGACATCAGGATCGAGTCTTCGTAGTTGTAGCCGTTCCAGGGCATGAACGCGACGAGCGCGTTACGGCCAAGCGCCAGATCGCCGAGGTCGGTCGACGGACCGTCCGCGATGATGTCGCCCTTGGAGATGGCGTCACCGACGGAGACCAGCGGACGCTGGTTGACGCAGGTGTTCTGGTTCGAACGCTGGAACTTCTGCAGACGGTAGATATCAACACCGGATTTGCCGGCATCGAGGTCTTCCGTAGCGCGGATAACGATAC
The DNA here is from genome assembly GCF_005221325.1 of Agrobacterium tumefaciens. NCBI lineage: Bacteria > Pseudomonadati > Pseudomonadota > Alphaproteobacteria > Hyphomicrobiales > Rhizobiaceae > Agrobacterium > Agrobacterium tumefaciens. The sequence continues at coordinate 1,713,717 of NZ_CP039888.1, forward strand.
GCGTCGCATCCACCTGGTCGACGATACCGCCGCGGCGAGCCGCGATGGCAGCGCCGGAGTCGCGAGCAACAATCGGTTCCATGCCGGTGCCGACGAACGGCGCTTCCGCCCGCAGGAGCGGAACGGCCTGACGCTGCATGTTCGAGCCCATGAGCGCGCGGTTGGCGTCGTCGTTTTCCAGGAACGGAATGAGAGCCGCCGCGACCGAAACCAGCTGCTTCGGCGAAACGTCCATCAGGTTGATGTTGTCGCGCGGTGCGAGCATAACTTCGCCCGAGTGACGGCAAACAACGAACTCTTCAACGAAGGCGCCTTCGCCATCGAGTTCGGCATTGGCCTGTGCGACGTAATACTTCGCCTCTTCCATGGCGGAGAGGTAGATAACGTCGGTCGTCACCTTGCCGTCGATGATCTTGCGGTACGGGCTTTCGATGAAGCCGTACTTGTTCACACGGGCAAAGGTTGCGAGCGAGTTGATCAGACCGATGTTCGGGCCTTCAGGCGTTTCGATCGGGCAAATACGGCCGTAATGGGTCGGGTGAACGTCGCGCACTTCGAAGCCGGCGCGCTCACGGGTCAGACCACCCGGTCCAAGAGCCGAAAGACGGCGCTTGTGGGTGATTTCCGAAAGCGGGTTCACCTGGTCCATGAACTGCGACAGCTGCGAGGAACCGAAGAATTCGCGAACGGCGGCGGCTGCCGGCTTCGCGTTGATCAGGTCCTGCGGCATCACGGTGTCGATTTCGATCGAGGACATACGTTCCTTGATCGCACGTTCCATGCGCAGAAGGCCCAGACGATACTGGTTTTCCATCAGCTCACCGACGGAACGCACACGGCGGTTGCCGAGGTTGTCGATGTCGTCGATTTCGCCCTTGCCGTCGCGCAGTTCGACCAGCATCTTGACGACCGCGAGGATGTCTTCCTTGCGCAGCGTGCGCACGGTGTCTTCCGCGTCGAGGTCGAGACGCATGTTCATCTTCACGCGGCCGACAGCCGAGAGATCGTAACGTTCAGCATCAAAGAACAGCGAGTTGAACATCGCTTCGGCCGAATCCATGGTCGGCGGCTCACCCGGACGCATGACGCGGTAGATGTCGAACAGCGCTTCCTGGCGGTTCTGGTTCTTGTCAGCAGACAGCGTGTTGCGGATATAGGCGCCAACATTGACGTGGTCGATGTTGAGAACCGGAATCTCGTCAAAGCCGGACTGGAGAATGAGACCGAGCGTCTTCTCGTCGATTTCGTCGCCGGCTTCGAGATAGATCTCGCCCGTCGAGTAGTTGACGATGTCTTCGGCGAGGAAGTTGCCATAGAGGTCTTCGTCGGTCGCCTTCAGCGCCTTCAAGCCCTTTTCCGTCAGCTGACGAATGAGGCGCGGGGTCAGCTTCTTGCCACCTTCGACAACGACTTCGCCGGTATCGGCGTCGATCATGTCGGTGATGACCTTGGCATTCTTCAGCGTCTCGGGCTGGAACGGAATGCGCCAGCCGTCGCCGGAGCGCTCGTAGGAAGCCTTGGTGTAGAAGGTCGACAGGATTTCTTCGCCGTCCATGCCGAGCGCCATCAGGAGCGAGGTCACGGGCAGCTTGCGGCGACGGTCGATGCGCGCATAGACGATGTCCTTGGCGTCGAACTCGATGTCGAGCCAGGAACCGCGGTAAGGAATGACGCGCGCAGCAAAGAGCAGCTTGCCGGAAGAATGGCTCTTGCCCTTGTCGTGGTCGAAGAACACGCCCGGCGAACGGTGCATCTGCGAAACGATGACGCGCTCGGTGCCGTTGACGATGAACGTGCCGTTGTTGGTCATGAGCGGCATGTCGCCCATGTAGACGGACTGTTCCTTGATGTCCTTGATGGACTTCGCGCCTGTATCCTCGTCAATATCGAACACGATGAGGCGCAGCGTCACTTTCAGCGGCGCAGCATAGGTCAGATCGCGCTGACGGCATTCCTCGACGTCGAACTTCGGCGCTTCGAATTCGTAGGATACGAATTCGAGCATGGATGCACCGGAAAAATCGGTGATCGGGAATACGGACTTGAATACGGCATTCAATCCCTCGTCGGGACGGCCACCCTTGGGCTCGTCAACCATGAGAAACTGGTCATACGAAGCCTTCTGAACCTCGATGAGGTTCGGCATTTCCGCTACTTCTGGAATTTTGCCGAAAAACTTGCGTACGCGCCTGCGACCGTTAAACGAAAGGGTCTGAGCCATCGTCGCTCCTTTAAAAATTGCATCCGGGCCTGCAACGGACGGGAACCGATGGCCAGTCGATCCCGTCAAGCAATGGGTATCATCAATCTCGTTCCACATCCCGGATCGATCAGGCCGGATTGCCTAGATGAGCCGGTTCGGAACCATTCTCTTGAAGAACCCATTACCCAAAAGCCATTTTCACGCGGCTTTTGGGTAATAAGTTTTAAAAACGATAACGACGGAAAGGGGCATGAAGCCCCTTCCCGCCAGCAATCGCAAGATTACTTAACGTCAACCTTGGCGCCTGCTTCTTCAAGCTTCTTCTTGAGATCAGCAGCTTCAGCCTTGGAGACGGCTTCCTTGACAGCCTTCGGAGCGCCTTCAACGAGGTCCTTGGCTTCCTTCAGGCCGAGGCCCGTGATAGCGCGGACTTCCTTGATGACGTTGATCTTGTTGGCGCCAGCGTCAACCAGGATCACGTCGAATTCAGTCTTTTCTTCTTCAACAGCAGCAGCAACGCCAGCACCGCCAGCAGCAGCAACAGCTACCGGAGCAGCAGCGGAAACGCCCCACTTTTCTTCAAGAAGCTTCGACAGTTCTGCAGCTTCCAGAACGGTCAGGGTGGAGAGGTCTTCAACGATCTTTGCGAGATCAGCCATTTTGATAGTTCCTTTTGTTCAGTTCGAACCAGTTTGAATATTTACAGCGAAAAACCGCCTTAAGCGGCTTCGTCCTTCTTGGCGTAAGCCGAGAACACCCGTGCAAGCTGGCTTGCAGGTGCTGCGACAACCGTAGCGACGCGAGTTGCCGGGGCATTGAGAAGGCCCAGCAGCTTTGCGCGCAGCTCGTCCAGCGAAGGCAGGGTCGCAAGCGACTTGACTGCTTCGGCGTTGAGCGTGGTTGTGCCCATGGCGCCACCGAGAACAACGACCTTGTCGTTGGTCTTGGCGAAATCCATGACGACTTTCGGAGCCGTCATCGGGTCGACGCTGTATGCAATCAGCGTCTGGCCCTTGAAGAGATCAGTGATCCCTTCCGACTCCGTGCCCTGAAGAGCGATCTTGGCCAGGCGGTTCTTCGCGACCTTGACGGTGCCTCCGGCAGCGCGCATCTTCGAACGGAAGTCGTTCATCTGCGCAACGGTGACACCAGCATAGTGGGCCACGACAACCGAACCGGAAGCCTTGAAGACTTCGTTCAGCTCCGTGACGAATTCGCGTTTTTCCGCTCTTTCCACTGTCTGTCTCCAGTAGACGGGACCACATTATGTGAACCCGTCGGGTTTGCCTTTGCCCCAAGGGACCTTTTTGCAAAGATCCCGAGCGACGCTCGAGGATCCTGTCCCCCGCTCTGTCGCCGCAAACGGCTTCAGGCACAGGCACACCAGGTTCGAACCGGACAGTCAGGCATCTGTGATGCCTCAAATCCAGCCTCACCCGTCTCATGCAGGTTGAATGATTAAGGCCAAATCCCGAAAGACAAGGCCACCCGCAATCTCGGACAGGAGTTCCGGGTTTCCCCGGAAATCTCCGGCTCCCTGAGAGCCGGAAATTCTTTTATTCACACTCCCCTTGGGAAGCGCGAGAATTGATTACGCGGTGACCGACGAAGGGTCGATCTTGACGCCCGGACCCATGGTCGAGGAAATCGCGACGCGCTTGACGTAGTTGCCCTTGGCACCTGTCGGCTTTGCCTTGATGACGGCATCGGCGAAAGCCTTGATGTTTTCTTCAAGAGCCTTGGCGTCGAACGAAGCCTTGCCAACGCCAGCGTGTACGATACCGGCCTTTTCGACGCGGAATTCGACAGCGCCGCCCTTGGACGCCTTGACGGCGCCGGCAACATCCATGGTCACCGTACCGACCTTCGGGTTCGGCATCATGCCACGCGGGCCGAGTACCTTGCCGAGACGGCCGACGAGCGGCATCATGTCCGGGGTCGCGATGCAACGATCGAAGTCGATCTTGCCGCCCTGAACGATTTCAACCAGTTCTTCCGCACCAACAACGTCAGCGCCGGCAGCCGTGGCTTCATCAGCCTTGACGCCACGGGCGAAAACGGCAACGCGAACGTCACGACCGGTGCCGTTCGGCAGGTTGACAACGCCACGAACCATCTGGTCCGCATGGCGCGGGTCAACGCCGAGGTTCATCGAAACTTCAACGGTTTCGTCGAACTTGGCGACAGCACGTTCCTTGACCATCGAAATGGCGTCGGTGAGAACGTAAAGCTTGTTGGGATCCACGCCTTCGCGGATCTTCTGAATGCGCTTTGCTACCTTGGCCATGATCAACCTACCACTTCCAGGCCCATGGCGCGGGCAGAGCCCTCAACCATTGCCATTGCGCCTTCGATGTCGGCTGCGTTCAGATCCTTCATCTTGGCTTCAGCGATCGTCTTGACCTGAGCCTTGGTGATGGAACCGACCTTGGCGCCCTTGCCAGGCGTCTTGGAACCGGAGGTGATCTTCGCTTCCTTCTTCAGCCAATAGGTCATCGGCGGCTGCTTCATGACGAAGGTGAAGGACTTGTCCTGGTAATAGGTGATGACGACCGGGATCGGCATACCCTTTTCCATTTCCTGCGTAGCGGCATTGAACGCCTTGCAGAATTCCATGATGTTAATGCCACGCTGACCAAGTGCCGGACCGATCGGCGGGGACGGATTGGCCGACCCAGCCTTTACCTGCAACTTGAGCTGGCCTGCAACTTTCTTAGCCATATCTCTCTGCCTTTCAATTCAAACCGGTTACCCGGCTTCTCTCTAGCCGGATCGCTCCGGCGGCTGCGGTTGCGTGGTGCGGCGCCCTGCCCCGGCTTAAAGAGCCAGTTAGCCTTCCACGCGTTGGGGCTTCACCCCTCCAATCAGACCTTCTCGACCTGATTGTATTCCAGCTCGACCGGCGTAGCGCGGCCGAAAATCGAAACTTCCACCTTCAGACGCGAACGCTCTTCATCGACATCCTGCACCACGCCGTTGAACGACGCGAACGGACCGTCGGAGACGCGAACCTGCTCGCCGATCTCGAACGAGACCGAAGACTTCGGACGCTCGACACCTTCCTGAACCTGACCAAGGATACGATCGGCTTCATAATCGGGAATCGGAACAGGCTTGCTGTCCGAACCGAGGAAACCGGTCACCTTCGGCGTGTTCTTGATGAGGTGATAAGCCTCATCCGTCAGGTTGGCGCGCACCAGCACGTAACCTGGAAAGAACTTGCGCTCGCTGTCAACCTTGCGGCCGCGACGCACCTCGACAACCTTTTCGGTCGGCACGAGGATTTTCTCGAAAAGATGAGAAAGACCCTTCTGACGGGCCTTTTCCTCGATCGACTCGGCGACCTTCTTTTCAAAATTTGAATAAGCGTGAACGATGTACCAGCGCGCTGCCATTTTTATTCTCCGTTCAATCCGTTACCGGCCGACGTTCAGCACGAGGCTGAGCACCCAGCCGATGAGCTGGTCAGCAGCAAAAAAGAACAGAGCCGCAAAAATGACCATCACCAGCACCATAGCCGTCGAAATCATGGTCTCGCGGCGCGACGGCCAAGTGATCTTTGACGCTTCGGCGCGAACCTGCTGCAGAAACGTAAACGGATTGGTTTTGGATGCCATTGACTGCCCACGCAATTACGGCGCGTAAAGCCGAACTAATCAGCCCCACGCACCGCGTGTCTGTTTTGACCTACATAAACACCGATTCCACTTTTAACAAGAGGAAATCGACATTTGGCGAAATTCGCCGGAAATCCGGCCCCATCTGCCATGCAGCGAAAACCGCGCTTGCGAATGGAAAGTGGCAGGGGCAGTAAGGCTCGAACTTACGACCTGCGGTTTTGGAGACCGCCGCTCTACCAACTGAGCTATACCCCTTGAACACCAGAACCAGCCGCGAAAATCGCTTGGCCAATTCGGTATGCGCTCCTTTAAGACGCGGGGAAAAGAATGGCAAGTGCTTTTTGTCACTTGCATCAAGTTTATCCCCGCCCTGCTCTAACCGTCTTTAGCGAATTGCAACGTGAGCCATGCGGACCAGTATTGCCGTGCAGGGAATGATCGAAACACGCACACGCAGTGCGATCAGGCAGACGTCTATTCAAGGTCGAAGCGGTGACGGTCGATTGGAAAACCAACTCCGGCATTGCGCTTGCGTTTCGCGTGAGCGACCCTGCGGACGACCGAACGCCTCCATTTCTTCAGCGTAGCGGTTGAAAAGAATCGCTGGACATCCTGCATCCATCCGGCAAGGTTGCGCGGTGTCTTGGAGCCGTAATTGCTTCGACCGTAACCGAGATGGGTGACTTTGGTATCCGAAAGCCACGCCATTATCACACCTCGATCCTTGTAATGAAGGCTGATTTCCGCTTCGCTTGTGAAACCGGCGTAGCCATTCGGAAGCTGCCGATAATCCGCGAGCCTCTTCAGCGTCGGATTGAACGTGAAGCTGTGCCAAACCCGATGCGCCGCAGGTGGTATTTTCCAATACCCAGGATCACCGAAGGCCGGCGACACTTTCTTGATTGCTGCAGGCAAATCCTCGTCAGCTCGTAACTGCACCAGCCCGACTTGAGAATCCTGTTTCAGCACCTCAATTCCTCGCGCAACGATTCCTTTGACAGGAAAAGTCCAGTCGTCTTCAAGGTGAAGGATGTAAGGCGTCTGGACCTGCGAATAGGCTTTATCGATGGAGCGGTGCTGGCCGAGATTGACGCCGTTCAGAATAACCCTGATGGGCTGGCCAGGGTAACGCGCGGGAACATCCAGAACCGAGGCGTCGTCCGAATCCTCGATGACGATGAATTCATGGAGCGGATAATCATTGGTCGCGAAAAACGCATCAAGCGTGGCGACCAGAAGATCTGGACGACGGCAGCTCGTCAAAACGACGGTTAGATCAGACATTGGAAAAATACGCCCCCCCAGCGACGCATGCCGCAATTGAAACGGCAATCAACTCTCCAAATATTGCTGCACTGCAAATTCCATTGAATCTCTACAATTCAGCAAATTTTGTCAAAACGTAAAAATTTTCTCTGTCATTATCAAGTATAAAAGCCGCATCAAACAGCAATACAAACAGAAACGGCGGCGCCAGTGGCACCGCCGTTTTTATTTAATTTTCACACCGGTTTCCCGACGTGAATATTACTCGACGATCGAAGCAACGATGCCGGCGCCGCGTGCAAATCGCGCTTGCGCGCCATTTGCACATCTCGACTTGCCGTCGGCAGGCTTACGGCATCGTTAGCAATCGTTATTCAACGATCGAAGCAACAATGCCGGCGCCGACGGTACGGCCGCCTTCGCGGATAGCGAAGCGCAGCTTTTCTTCCATCGCGATCGGAACGATCAGCTCGACTTCAACCGTGACGTTGTCGCCAGGCATAACCATTTCCGTGCCTTCAGGAAGCGAAACGATACCGGTAACGTCAGTCGTACGGAAGTAGAACTGCGGACGGTAGTTCGTGAAGAACGGCGTATGACGGCCGCCTTCTTCCTTCGTCAGGATGTAGGCTTCTGCCATGAACTTCTTGTGCGGCTTGACCGAACCCGGCTTGCACAGGATCTGACCACGCTCAACGCCGTCACGGGTAACGCCGCGAACGAGAGCACCGATGTTGTCGCCAGCCTGGCCCTGGTCGAGCAGCTTGCGGAACATTTCAACGCCGGTAACCGTCGTCTTCGAGGTCGGACGAATGCCGACGATCTCGACTTCTTCACCAACCTTGACGATACCGCGCTCAACGCGACCCGTCACAACCGTACCACGGCCAGAGATCGAGAACACGTCTTCGATCGGCATCAGGAACGGCTGGTCGATCGGACGCTCAGGCGTCGGGATGTAGGCGTCAACCGCAGCCATCAGCTCGCGGATCGCGTCTTCACCGATCTTCTTGTCGCTGTCTTCAAGAGCAGCAAGTGCCGAACCCTTGACGATCGGAATGTCGTCGCCCGGGAAGTCGTAGGACGACAGAAGTTCGCGAACTTCCAATTCGACGAGCTCAAGAAGCTCGGCGTCGTCAACCTGGTCGACCTTGTTGAGGAACACGACGATTGCCGGAACGCCAACCTGACGGGCAAGCAGGATGTGCTCGCGGGTCTGCGGCATCGGGCCGTCGGCAGCCGAGCAAACCAGGATCGCGCCGTCCATCTGGGCAGCACCGGTGATCATGTTCTTCACATAGTCGGCGTGGCCGGGGCAGTCGACGTGTGCGTAGTGACGGGCAGGCGTCTCGTATTCGACGTGTGCCGTCGAGATCGTGATACCACGGGCCTTTTCTTCAGGCGCGGCGTCGATCTGGTCATACGCCTTGAATTCGCCGAAGAACTTCGTGATCGCTGCCGTCAGCGACGTCTTGCCATGGTCGACGTGACCGATCGTGCCAATGTTGACGTGCGGCTTATTGCGCTCAAACTTGCTCTTTGCCATGTGAATTGCTTCCTGTGAACGTGAAGTAGTTTCCCCGGGCGAACCGGTTTGGTGTCGCCGTTTAAGGGTTTGTAAGCGAATGCGCAAGACTTAATTGTGAAAGCGCCTTCGCGCGCGCTCCAAGCGTGCCCTGAGCCGCGTATATGGTGTATCTTTTGCGGCATTTAAACCCCGTGCGAGGGTGAAGCCGGGCAAGCCCAACGAGCCCCCATCCTCCATTGCCGATCACTAATTAAGATATTTGCATCACAACTTCTTTACCGGCACCGGCATGATGGCTTAAGGACATTCCATCGCCGGGGGGAGACGGGCGATTGGAACGAGGCAGGGCACGCCGGCCGAGCCCTATATCGATCCTTCGCTTTCCCTCGTGTCCTTTTATCCGTTTCAGGACCATTCCATGGAAATCTTCACAGCCGCCGGTTTCACGGCATTCTTACAGGTCATTGCGATCGATCTCGTTCTGGCAGGCGACAATGCCATCGTCATCGGCCTTGCCGCCGCGGGTCTTCCCGCCCATCTTCGCCGCAAGGCCATTCTGGTCGGTATCATTGCCGCCACGGTTCTGCGCATCGGTTTTGCCGCAGTCACCGTGCAGCTCCTCGCCATCGTCGGCCTGCAATTATTCGGCGGCCTGCTGCTTGCCTGGGTGTGCTGGAAGATGTGGACGGAACTGCGCGAGGCCGCAGGCTCCATCGAAGACGAGGTGACGGACGACGAGGCCGATCTGACCAAGGGTCACAAGACCTTCTTCCAGGCTGCGACCCAGATCGTCATCGCCGACGTCTCCATGTCGCTGGACAATGTGCTTGCCGTCGCCGGCGCGGCACAGGAACATGTGACGGTGCTGATCATCGGCCTCGTCGTTTCGATCGCGCTGATGGGTCTCGCCGCCAACTTCGTCGCCAAGCTGCTGCACCGTTATCGCTGGATTTCCTATCTCGGCCTGATGGTCATCATCTATGTGGCGCTCAACATGCTGTATCACGGCACGCTCGAGGTTTTGCCCTATATCAAGACCTATCTCGGCTGAGACCGCCAGCAGTAACACTTCCAAGACGAGGCCCGGAAACGCCAGTTTCCGGGCCTTTTTCATGACGTGCACCCATCGGATTCACATCTCCCGCAACCGCACTCACAAAGGGCGAGAATCAATCACCGCGCCTGCTGCAACATCATGATCAAACAGGGAAATCGTGATTTTTCGCCGATGGATTCTGGCAATTGAGGTCAGCCACGGGCAAGCCTAGGGAGCTAGGCAATAAGTCATAATAATAAAAAGAAAGGTAAAGCTGCCAATGGCTTATGACTGGAGCGGCGGTCGTACCCGCCGCCTTCGGCGGATGAAGCTGGGCGTAGTCGCCAGCTCTCTCATCCTGCTGGCGCTTCTCGCGTCGCTCGTTCTTGGCTGAACGCGCCGCACCCCCACGCTGACCGGCGGCATGGCAAGGTTTTCAGAAACCGCCCTGCCGCCGCTCCTTCAAGGGGATATCTCCGGCGATCAGGACTTCTTGACGTCCACGCAGTGAACCGGCTTCTTCATGTCGGGATCGGCCATAAGATCATAGAGATCGGCTTCGTCACCCTTCGACCACCAGACATAGATGCCGCCCTGATATTTGGCGCCCGACCCGGAAATGACATTTGCGGCAACGGTGATGCCATCCTTCAGCCCCAGCCGTACGAGGCTGACATCGCCAGCATTAAAATAGACGGCCTCCACCTGGTCGGCAGCGCATTGGTAGGTGGTCTCCACCTTTTCGACCGCCGTGTCTTTCGGAAGCGGAATCACCAGGTCTTCCGCCAGAGCGCCGGTGGCAATCAAAGCAAAGGCTGCAAGGCATGGTGCGGCAATGGATTTTTTCATGATGGTCCTTTCCTGATTGCGTCGAACCATAGAGGCCATGGCAGAAAAGCCGAAATGAGGCGGCCGCCCGTTGCAGGTCAAATTTCTGAGAATACGCCGCGTGGGCATTGCCAGGCTTCGTTACGGCATCCGCATCGCAGCCGTTTCAAAGCAGCCCGCAAGCTGCAGCACAACTATCGAAACAGCCAATAGACGACGCCGAGTATCACCGTCCACATCAGCAGCGATATGGCCAGCACGGTGAGATAGTTTCGAAATCGTCTGGTCATCCGCCCACATTGCCGGCCAGCGGCCATCGGACCGCAGTCGTTTAAATTGCTGGATGCGGATCGAGCCGCAGGATCAACTCTTTCTAACAAGAGACTGAATCCCAAGCCATTCGCAGATTTTACCCGCCCGAAAACGGGGTTGCCCTTGCCGTGGTTTCCGACCCATGGGAGCCAGCTCATCCGCGATCACCTCCTGATCACGGATGGGCAAGAATATTTCATACGCCAGCCACGCCGGCAAAGGCTCATGCGAGAATAATCGCAGCCGAATCTGCGCGGACCTTAGCCAAGGCCACTTCGGAAACGCAGCGATGCCGGAGCAACGACCATTGGCCGCCGCTCCTGCCGCCTCAGCTCTTGAGAGCTGTGTTGCAGAGACTCCAATAGCCGCCACCCTTCTGGATCCATTTCAGATCGCCGAGCGTGCCGTCATTTTTGTTCTTGTGATAGGAGTCGACACAGGTTTTCAGGCGGGCCTTTCCGGGCGTCTCGCTTGAATATTTCTTATCGACAGCACTCGGAAAAGCGACGCCCTTCGGGGCCTTCGTCGTCGCTTTTTCGGGTTCTTTTTCGGTAGTGGCCGCGACCTGCTTGTCATCGGCGGCGTCTTCAGCGGCGGCGTCGCTGCCACAGAACTTAGCGCGATAGTCGTTCCACTTGATATCCTTGGCAGACCCGTCAGTTTTCGCGGCCTGATATTTCACGCTGCACTCCTTCATGGTGAGTGCGGCCGCAGGGGAGACAAACGCCGCCGATGCCAGCAGCGCAAATGATGAGAAAATGACAGCCCTGTTAAACATAGAAGACTCCCGGTTGCATGATTGCCGGCCGACTATCCGACCGGATTTTCAACTTGTCAACGAGCAGTGCGGTAAGGACGGAAAGTCAAATTGACGGCGGAAAAAACGCGCTCGCCAAGCCTCAACATGTTTGTGGTGAAGACGGCATCGCGCCGCCACTCACGAACGGCCATGCGTGGGGGCCTGGCATCCCGGTCTTGTCGGTCAACTGTCGCCCGCGCCGTGTCCGAAGAATCACGTATTCGTGTGCCGTCACCTCTTTTCCGGAACGAATATCCTAAGTTTTCGTTAGCATCTCGAACGAATAACGAGGATTTACCGATGTTGAGGATGCCGAAGACCATCTCCGCGCTCGCTCTTGGCGTCGCGATATCTGCCGCTTCTGTCGTGCCCGCCCAAGCGCTGAGCCTTATACAGCCCGCCTACCAGCAGCAGGAACAGACACAGAATACAGACGGGCGCGGCTACCCCGCCTCGGCCTTTGCCGCGGGTAAAGGCGAAGAAGCCTCAGCCAACGGCTACGCCCTTTCACAAGGGGAAATCAACCACGTCAAATGGTGTGCCGCGCGTTACGCCACCTACCATCCCACCGACAACAGCTATACGGCAGCGGCCGGCACGCGAGAGCAATGTCGCTCTCCCCACTAAACCAGCCCCGATGCGACGGTCCGAAGCCGGCAAGATAAAATTTACCTTAAATTCTACCGATTTGAACCTTTTTCCCCGCGGGCCATTGAACGCACACCAATGGGGAAAGCGCGACGATGCTGTGGAATCTGGAAAAACTCGAACGAGAGCGAATTGATCTGATCGACGTGATTACCGCCCTGCGCCACATGGAGCGCCAGTCAATGGCGGATCGCCCCGCGATCTTCGAGGAAATCACGGCACATATGGGAAGGCTCAGTGAGCTCGACGCAGAGAAACAGCGTATCTGCCCGGCCTTGGAGGCAAGCTGAAAAGATGCCACAAAGCCAAAGAATGACAAGCAAACGTTATCGATCGTGTTGGGGGAATTGCTGGAGCGGGTAGCGGGAATCGAACCCGCGTATTCAGCTTGGAAGGCTGCTGCTCTACCATTGAGCTATACCCGCGGTGGTGATTTCGATCCGTGCAGAATGGTGGAGGGAGTTGGATTTGAACCAACGTAGGCGTAGCCAACGGATTTACAGTCCGTCCCCTTTAACCACTCGGGCATCCCTCCAGCTTTCTGCTAGGATCGAGCGACCAAGCTCTACAGATTTCGCTGCGGCGAAGCGCCGTTGCGTCATCTGTGGCGCGTATATGACGGCCTCGTTCGTTTCTGTCAACACGCCGTTTCACGAATTTTCGGGAAAAAATTCAAACACCTTTACAGCCCTGTGGATTATCGCGGGGGCTGGTATCCGCCCCTTCGCGGAGATATAAGGCGCCATGAGCAAAGACGATCCCAAAGACAAATCCACCCGCGACACCCATTACGCCACCCTGCGCCGTGCCGTGCGCGACGCCAAACGCGAGCGGGGCGAAATTCCGACCCCGCAGCAGCCGAAGCGCAGGAACAGGGGTGCGGACGACTGGAAGCCGCCGCAGCTTGCACCGGATCAGGTGCATCTTTACGGCCTGCATACCGTGCGTGCGGCGCTTGCCAATCCCGAGCGGCAACTCATCAAGCTGTCGGTTACCCTGAATGCCTTTGCGCGTCTGGATATCGGCGAAGCGGATGCGCAGCCCTTCCCGGTCGAGATCGTCTCGCCGCAGGATATCGACAAGGTTCTCGGCCCCGAGGCGATCCATCAGGGCGTGATGCTGGAAACCAGACCGCTGCCGGTCAAGAAGCTCGACGCACTGAAGAAAAGCCCGCTGATCCTCGTGCTCGATCAGGTCACTGACCCGCATAATGTCGGCGCCATCATGCGCTCGGCGGTCGCCTTCAACGCCGGCGCCGTCATCACCACCATCCGCCATAGCCCGACCGAGTCGGGCGTGCTGGCGAAATCCGCTTCCGGCGCGCTGGAGCTCATTCCCTATATCCAGATCACCAACCTGGCCGACACATTGGGCGAGTTGCACAAACTCGGCTTCTTCTCGGTCGGTCTGGATTCGGAAGGCCCTGCCCCCATCGAGCAGACCTTCAGCGGCGCAAAGATCGCGCTGGTACTGGGAGCCGAAGGCAAGGGCTTGCGGCAGAAGACCCGCGAAACCGTCTCGGCGCTTGCCCGTCTCGACATGCCGGGCGAGATCAAATCGCTCAACGTGTCGAATGCAGCGGCCATCGCCCTTTATGCAACGCAGCAATTTCTGGGCAAAGCGTCCTCCTGACGCTTGCCCTTCCTTGCGAAATCGCAAAGCGCAACGCATGCTGCGCCTTTAACATTCGCAAGGAGCAAATCTCGACATGACCGACCTGCCCATCAAACCGACCGGCGAACTGACGCTGCGGACGCTTGCCATGCCGGCCGATGCCAATCCGGCCGGTGATATTTTCGGCGGCTGGGTCATGTCGCAGATGGACTTGGCGAGCGGCATCCGCGCCGCAGAACGTTCCCGCTGTCGCGTCGTCACGGCGGCAGTCAAGGAAATGGCCTTCGAACTGCCGGTGAAGATCGGCGACACGCTGTCCATCTATACCGATATCGCCCGCGTCGGCCGCACCTCGATTACATTGACGGTCGAGGCCTGGGCGCAGCGGTCGCGTTTCGACAAGCTGGAAAAGGTCACCGCCGGCACCTTCATCATGGTGGCGATGGACGAGAACGGGCAGCCGACGCCCATTCCTCCGACGGAGTGAGCGAGATGGAGGCCGCCGTCAACGCCGCAGAAGCCTATTCGCATATCCGCGCGGTCATGGGCATGGTGGTCGGCCTCAGTCTTGCGCGCCTGCTGACCGGCCTTGCCGGTTTCGTGCAGCACCCCAAAAAGGAACGCATCTACCCGATACATCTTGGCTGGGTGGCGTTCCTGTTTCTCATGCTGGTGCATTTCTGGTGGTGGGAGCACCGCCTTGCCGCCAGCAATCACATTCTCGGCTTCGGCGCCTTCCTTTTCCTTATCCTGTTCTGCTCATTGTTCTATTTCCTCTGCGTGCTGCTGTTTCCCACGGAGATGAAAGAATATAAGGGCTACGATGACTATTTCTTCTCCCGAAAAAGCTGGTTCTTTGCTTTCCTGAGTGCTCTCTTTTTTACCGATATCGGCGACACCCTCTTGAAAGGGCACGTCTATTTCGCCTCTTTGGGGCCGGAATATCTCATCCGCACCGCCATTTACGTCGTTCTCTTCACGCTTGCCATCTTCATCGACAATCGCCGCTTTCACCGGTTTCTCGTCATCTTCGCGCTGGTCTACCAGATCGCCTGGATTTTCCGGACCTACGACCTGCTGGCCTGAAGAGCGCCCCACCGTGCACCGTCATTGTGTCGCGGTGACATTTCGCCGCGAATATGACATTGCGATTGCATGGGATTCATTCGCAAGATCATGCAGGACAGGAGTTCGGCGGGCGCCATCGCCACGCTGACGATTCTGCTTTTCCTGTTGCAGGGTCTCGCCAATGGCCTGACCAGCGGCAAAATGGCAATGGCCGCGCTGGCGGCGGATGAGGTCATCTGCTCCACCCACATGCCTGAAGGCGGCGCGGCCAAGCAGGATCCGGCGGGCAAGATCGCAAGCGACTGCTGCGGCACGCTCTGCCGACTGGCATCGGCCACGATCGCTACTCTTCCGGTCACACCCGTCGAACGTGCGGACCGGATCATTGCGAGCGGCGAAGTCGCCTTTGTAAACTTCAATGCCGCGTTACCACCGTCGCCACCCAATCTGGAATCGCGTCCACGCGCACCACCCGCCTCTCCGCACGCTTGAGACCTCCCCGGCTTGCCGGAAATCAAACCTTTTGCGGAGACATTCATGTCCGTCACGACCTCTTTCGAGGGCGAGCGCGCGCCTGCGCAGTCCTCGTCCATCAATCTTTACCGCGCCGTGTGGCGCTGGCATTTTTACGCCGGTCTCCTCGTCCTGCCCTTCATGATATCGCTTGCCGTCACCGGCGCGCTTTATCTCTTCCGGGACGAATTCGACAATCTCATCCATTCCGATCTGAAACGCGTAGAGGTGGTGCAGAACGCACCGAAAGCGCTTCCTTCCGAAATCATCGCTGCGGCGCTGGCGGCTGTGCCCGGTACCGCCGTCAAATATACGACACCAGCCGATCCGGGTGCTTCCACGGAAATCACCGTCAATACGGGCGACGGCAAGCGGGCGGTTTACGTCAATCCCTACACGGCTAAGGTAACCGGTTCCCTGCCGGATCGCGGCACCGTCATGTGGACGATCCGCTATCTCCACAGCCTGAAATATTTCGGCACCTATGCCCGCTATCTGATCGAGATCGCCGCCGGCTGGTCGATCCTTCTCGTCGCCACCGGCATCTATCTCTGGTGGCCGCGCAAGCAGACAGGCGGCGTCATCACCGTGCGCGGCACGCCGAAAAAGCGCGTGTTCTGGCGCGATACCCATGCCGTCACCGGCATTTTCGTGGGCTTTTTCATCGTTTTCCTTGCGGTCACCGGCATGCCCTGGTCGGGCGTCTGGGGCGCGAAGGTCAATGAATGGGCGAATGGCAGCAATTTCGGATATCCGGCCGGCCTGCGCACCGATGTTCCGATGTCCGGCGAGCATCTCGACCATGTCACCAAGACCAGCTGGTCGCTGGAGCAGGCGAAGGTCCCGGAATCCACCGCATCCGCCACCGGGCAACCAATCGGAATAAATGCGGCCATCGCACGTTTCGACGAACTCGGCCTTGCCGCCGGTTATGCCATCGCGCTGCCGACCAAACCGACGGGCGTCTATAGCGGCTCCGTCTATCCCTACGACCTCTCAAAGCAGCGTGTCGTCCATCTCGATCAATATAGCGGCCAACCGCTGATCGACATGGGCTATGCCGATTACGGTCCGCTTGGAAAAGCGCTGGAATGGGGGATCAACGTGCATATGGGCCAGCAATTCGGCCTCGCCAACCAGATCGTACTGCTGGCAGCGTGTTTCGGCACCGTCCTGCTTGCCGTGTCCGCCGGCATCATGTGGTGGAAACGACGCCCCAGAGGTTCTCTCGGCGTGCCACCATTGCCGCAGGATAAACGCGTCTTGCGCGGCCTGCTGGCCCTGCTCGCCATCGGTGGCATCCTGTTCCCGCTGGTTGGCGCAAGCCTGCTGATCATGCTTGTTCTGGATCAGATCGTGCAGTTCCGCCAGAAGCGACGCGCAGCCTGAAAAAATACGGCCGGGAGAATATCCCCGGCCGTGTCCTTCTGAATTCCGGACGTTTTGGCAGAGGCCCGCCTCAGAACATCGTATTGTTGTTTGCAGCCTTTTCCGGCACCGGCTGGATGACGTCCCAATGTTCGGTGATCTTGCCGTCGGTCACCCGGAAAATATCGACGATGGCGGCTCCGCGAGCACCCTCTTTATCCGTGGAATGGATATGCAGATAGACCAGATCGCCATCCGTGGCGCTGCGCACGATCCGGGATTTCGCCTGCGGGTTTTCCTTGAAGAAGCCGGTGAAGTAATCCACGAACGGCTTCTTGCCATCAGGCACCATGGGATTGTGCTGCTTGTAGCTATCAACGATGACGGCTGCGCCCTTCTCAACCTCATGCTTGTTGAAAACGGTGTCGTAGAACTCGATCACCAGCTTGCGGTTGGCTTCTTCCTGCGCCAGATCGCGTTTGGCGGTTTCGGCCAGAACCGGAGCGGCCATCAGCGCGGGTGCGAGCGCAAGCATGGCGATGGCGAGACGGCGTGTAACGAAATTCATGGAATACCTCTCAATAACCGACGGTGAAACGCTGGCGGGAATGTTGCGGCTTCTCGATTTCATCGGCAAGCGCGATGGCGTAGTCCTCGAAAGAAATACGGCTGCCCTGATCGTTACTCAGAAGGCTGTCCTTGCCGATCCGGAATTTTCCGGTTCTTTCGCCCGGCACGAATTCGGCTGACGGCGACAGGAAGGTCCAGTCGAGCTGCTTTTCCTGTTTCAGCTTGTCCAGGAACTCAGCACCCTTCGTTGCCTCGACCTTATAGGCGGCGGGGAAATCCGGCAGGTCAACCACACGCTGGCCCGGCGCAATTTCAAGGCTGCCGGCGCCACCGACCACGAGATAACGCGGAACGCCGGAGGCGCGCACCGCCTCGATCAGCGTTGCGGGATCGCTGGCGGTAAAATGCACCGAGCTGATCACGGCATCGTGACCCTTCAACAGGTCCGAAAGCGCCGCCTGATCGAAGACATCGCCCTTCTTTGCCACCACATTTGGCAGTGCGGCGATCTTTTCGGGATTGCGGGCGATCGCCGTGACCTGATGTCCACGATCGGAGAGTTCCTTCAGGATTCGGGACCCGGCATTGCCGGAAGCACCGATGAGTGCGATTTTAGCCATGGCTTGTTTCCTCTGTTGATATCGTCATTGGTCTAAATAATAGACCGTGAAGTGAAGCTATGGTATCGCAGGACTGGCCGCAAGAAGTCAGCCGCCGGTGATCTGGTCACATGGCGATGACCTTTAAGGCTCTGAAAGCGGGCAAGGGATACGGAAAATGCCGGATATACAGACCAAGGAAATCTTCGCCTTCGAGCAGCCCTGCCCCATCCGCGACGTGCTGGACCGCATCGGCGATCAGTGGAGCCTGCTGGTTCTGGAAACCCTTCAGGGCGGGGTTCTGCGCTTCAACGAACTGAATCGCAGGATCGATGATATTTCCAAGCAGATGCTCTCGCGCACGCTGAAGCGGCTGGAAGAGGACGGCTTCATTCGCCGCACGCTGTATGCCGAGGTGCCGCCGCGCGTGGAATATGAGCTGACCAATCTCGGCCGCTCGTTTCTGGTGCCGATGCAATTGCTGGTGCAATGGGCCGATGAGAACCATGTCAGCATCTGCAAGGCGCGCCTGCAATATTCGGAAAACGACAATCGCGGCTGAGTGCCGGGCCCGCGGCGTCTCCAAAAGTGGCGTTTACTCCAGCCGGTAGACCTTGCAGACCAGCCCTTCCGGCTGACGGTAGGTCGTAAAGCCCATTGCATCATAATAGTGCTGGCCGAGCAGGTTGTCAGCACCGATGCTGGCATCGATATTTTTCAGGCCGCGGACTTCCGCCGCCATCCGGGTCGCCGCGAAAAGAGCGGAGCCGACACCTCTTCGTGCTGCCCGCGGGCTGACATGGGTGCCGATGATGCCCCAGCCTTCCGCCACGCCATAGGGATTGTCAGCCCGCGCATACCGCAGGGACTGGAACCCCAGGATACGCCCATCCTCATCCTCGGCAACCGAGCATTCGATACGGTCTGTGTGCTGGATATAATTTTCCAGCACGGTGGGCATGTCCGTCGGCGTTTTACGCAGGCCAGCCGAGAATATCTCATTCTGAACCGCCACCATCTCATTAGCATCGTCAACTTTTGCAGGCCGTATTTTCATCGATACATCATTTCAGATCTGTTGCGACTGGTTCAAGCTGGGGGAAACCATCACGTCTTACGTCTTTGATATTGGAAAATAAAGAAAACCACGAGCCACTGGTGCTCGCCGATGCCTGTTCCGGTCGCATCCAACGCATCCGGCTGAATTTTGTTCCGCAGGCTTCGTTGCCTTTTTGTACTCATTTTTTCACCGCCTCCCCTTCCCTTTGCGCGTGACTCCCTCCATATTTCGCCCATGGCCAGATCACCGAAAAACTCCACCTCCTCGCATCAGGGCTTCGAGGAAGCTCCGCAATCGTCATTCGAAGGCGCGCCGCTGAGCGGCAGTGTTGCCGACTGGGTGAAACAGCTTGAGGCGGAAGCGGAGGCGGGTTCGGTGGAAACCCAGCGCGAAATCGCTTCGAAAGCCGGCAAGCACCGCAAGAAGATCGAGATCGAGGCCCGCAAGGAGGCCGAGAAAGCCGCCAACAAAACGGCCAGAAACACCACCGCGTCCAAGACGGCGCGCGGCGTTTCCATCGGCGGGTCGAGTGATCCGAAAACCCGCGCCGCAGCAGGTCTCAATCCGGTCGCCGGTCTGGATGTGTCGCTGGAGGAAGCCGCCAACCTCGCGCCCGGGGCCGTCACCGCAACCGTAGATGCCTTGTCCAAGCTGATCGAGAGCGGCAATCCGCTGTTCAAGGACGGCAAGATGTGGACGCCGCACCGGCCGGCCCGTCCGCCGAAATCTGAAGGCGGCGTGGCGATCCGCATGGCTTCAGATTATCAGCCCGCCGGTGACCAGCCAACCGCCATTGCCGACCTCGTGGAAGGCATCAATTCCGGCGAGCGCAGCCAGGTGCTGCTCGGTGTTACCGGCTCCGGCAAGACCTTCACCATGGCCAAGGTGATAGAGGCCACGCAACGCCCCGCTGTCATCCTCGCCCCCAACAAGACGCTGGCGGCTCAGCTCTATTCGGAGTTCAAGAACTTCTTCCCCGACAATGCGGTGGAATATTTCGTCTCCTATTACGATTATTATCAGCCGGAAGCCTATGTGCCGCGCTCCGACACCTTCATCGAGAAGGAATCCTCGATCAACGAACAGATCGACCGGATGCGCCACTCCGCCACCCGTTCGCTGCTTGAGCGCGATGATTGCATCATCGTCGCCTCGGTCTCCTGCATCTACGGTATCGGCTCGGTGGAAACCTACACCGCCATGACCTTCCAGATGCAGGTGGGCGACCGGCTGGACCAGCGCCAGCTTCTGGCCGATCTCGTGGCCCAGCAATACAAGCGCCGCGACATGGATTTCCAGCGCGGCTCCTTCCGCGTGCGCGGCGATACCATCGAAATCTTCCCCGCCCACCTTGAGGATGCCGCCTGGCGTATCTCGATGTTCGGCGACGAGATCGATTCCATCACCGAATTCGACCCGCTGACAGGCCAGAAAACCGGCGACCTGCAATCCGTCAAGATTTACGCCAATTCGCACTATGTCACGCCGCGCCCGACGCTGAACGGTGCGATCAAGTCGATCAAGGAAGAGCTCAAGGTCCGCCTCGCCGAGCTGGAGAAGGCCGGGCGCCTTCTGGAAGCCCAGCGGCTGGAGCAGCGCACCCGCTACGATATCGAGATGCTGGAAGCGACCGGCTCCTGCGCCGGCATCGAGAACTATTCGCGGTATCTTACCGGCCGCAATCCCGGTGAACCACCGCCGACGCTGTTCGAATATATCCCCGATAACGCCCTGCTGTTCATCGACGAAAGCCACGTTTCGGTGAGCCAGATCGGCGGCATGTATCGCGGCGACTTCCGCCGCAAGGCGACGCTGGCCGAATACGGTTTCCGCCTGCCCTCCTGCATGGATAACCGCCCTCTGCGCTTCGAGGAATGGGACGCGATGCGGCCGCTGACGGTCGCGGTCTCGGCCACCCCCGGCTCGTGGGAAATGGAACAGTCCGGCGGCGTCTTCGCCGAACAGGTCATTCGCCCCACCGGCCTCATCGATCCGCCGGTTGAGGTGCGTTCCGCCCGCAGCCAGGTGGACGACGTTCTCGGCGAAATCCGCGAAACCGCCGCCAAGGGTTATCGCACGCTCTGCACCGTGCTGACCAAACGCATGGCAGAGGACCTGACCGAATATCTGCACGAACAGGGCGTTCGTGTGCGCTACATGCACTCTGACATCGACACGCTGGAACGCATCGAGATCATCCGCGACCTGCGCCTTGGCGCTTTCGACGTGCTTGTCGGTATCAACCTTCTGCGTGAGGGCCTCGATATTCCCGAATGCGGTTTCGTGGCCATCCTCGATGCCGACAAGGAAGGTTTCCTGCGTTCGGAAACCTCGCTGATCCAGACCATCGGCCGCGCCGCCCGTAACGTCGATGGCAAGGTCATCCTGTATGCCGACAACATCACCGGCTCGATGAAACGGGCGATGGAGGAAACCTCCCGCCGCCGCGAAAAGCAGATGGCCTATAACGCCGAACACGGCATCACGCCGGAATCGGTCAAGGCGAAGATCTCCGATATTCTTGATTCCGTTTATGAACGCGACCACGTAAGGGCTGATATTTCAGGCGTTTCCGGCAAGGGCTTCGCCGATGGCGGCCATCTGGTCGGCAACAATCTTCAGGCCCATCTGAACGCGCTGGAAAAATCCATGCGCGACGCCGCCGCCGACCTCGACTTCGAAAAAGCCGCCCGCCTGCGCGACGAGATCAAACGCCTCAAGGCCGCAGAACTCGCCACCATGGACGACCCCATGGCCAAGGAAGAGGCGCGCGCTATTGAAGGCGGTGGAAAAAGCACCAAACGCCGCAACGAGTCGATCTCCCCCCTTGAGGGGGAGATGTCCGGCAGGACAGAGGGGGGTAACGCCGCGAACGAAAGCGGGAACTCCCTCTTCGCCAAACCCTCTCTGGACGAAATGGGGCCCGGCTCGGACGCCGGAAAGCCGCTGTTCCGTAGGAACACGCTGGACGAAATGACGGTGGGAAGAACCGAAAAGCCCGTGCGCAGCGCGGTGCCCGACAAACCCGAAACCGAATCCGGCAAACGGTTCTCACCGCTTATGGAGGGACAGCCGGAACGGGCCACAGACGATCCAAGACCGCTGGTCCGCGGCAAGATCGGTGCGGGCTCCTATGAGGATGCCGGCGAGCAGAAGCGCAAAAGCCGGACGAAGGGCAAGACGGGCCGGCCGGGGCGGTGACGCATACCGTGCAGCCGGTCTGACAGGTCGGCGGGTTAAGGCACCCGCCGTTCATATCAGGGCTGTCGGCGCGAAACCGGAAACGGGTCAAAAGGCCCCTGACACGCTGGCAGCGCCCGTCAGCTTTCACATGGCGTGATCAGCGACCTGACCTCGGTCGGCCCGAATAACTTGACCAGGTCCGCATCAATAGATGTGGGAATATAGCCTTCGTTTTCCGCAGGTTTCATATAGATCGAGGAATAGATCGGGCCGGCGGGAAACGCACCCTTGAAGCAGGCTTTCACGATCTTGATCTCCGTACTGCCCCTGATACGCGGCCCCTGAGCGCGGGAAAGGCGCACCCGCTCCTGCAGCTCCGCCAGCCGTCCAACGTCTTCGGGTTTGACCCGCCACACGCTCGTCGACATGCCCTCCCGTTTTTCCGGCCGGAACTTCACAAGGGCGGCCGCATCCGTATCCGCCACCAGCGCATAGGTGTCAACGGTTTCGCCCACCGCGCCATCCGCCCTGCTACGGGTGATCATCACGGCATCCCCGGAGATCAGGGAAAGATTGGCTGGCAATTGCAACCCGACCCGCACATGCTCGAAGTTCATCGTCAGAAAATCCTGCCGTATCAGCTTGGGAACGCTGGAAATCGGGACGGTCATGCAACCGGTGAGGAAGAGGAGCAAAACAGGCAGGCGGGCAAAACGCGATAGTGGCAATGTCATGATATTAAAACCTGAAAATAGAAGCGCGATATGAAATGGCGTTGTCGAACAGACGTTTTGCGACGTTGAAGCCGCCACGCCGCGCATAAACTTGCGCGAACGACATTGCCGCAACATTATGGGTTCCGGAACGCGTCGTGATGACAGGAGACCCCCATATGTATCGAAAACGCCTTATGGCCTTCTGCCTGCTCATGTCCTCCGGTTCTGCACTCGCCGGGCAAATCGAAGATGCCACCTTCGACAGCGCGGCCTTGAACGCGCCGCTTCCCGTCAATATCTACCGCCCGGATGGTGCACCGCCCGAAAACGGCTGGCCGGTGCTCTATCTCCTGCATGGCCATGATGGCGACCAGAACAGCTGGCGCGATCTCGGCAATATCGAAAAGACGCTCGATACGCTCATCGCAGCGGGCGCCATCCGGCCGCTGGTCGTCGTCATGCCCGGCGTCAAGAACAGCTGGTATGTGGATTCCGCGATGGCGATCACGTCTGGTCGGTGTGGAAGGTTTCGATCATCGACGCGCTGAAGTTCATCGATAGGGAATGGGACAAGGCAGCAGATGTCGCCGGGAATTGAGGCGCGGCCCTCCTTCTCAAACAGGCACACCGATCATTTTCCGGTCCGCTTCTTTCCGCTCTTCCCCGCCACATTCAACGCCACCGCAGCCCGGATCAGCGCCGCCAGCGCCTCCTCATCCACCACATCCCCCTCGTGAAAATCGATCGCCCGTCGCGTATTGCCTTCCAGGCTCGAATTGAACAGGCCGGCCGGGTCTTCAAGCGAGGCGCCCTTCGCAAATGTCATCTTCACGGCACTCTTGTAGGTTTCGCCAGTGCAGAGGATGCCGGCATGCGACCAGACCGGCACGCCGCGCCACTTCACCTCCTCAATCACCTCCGGATCGGCCTTCAGGATCACCGCGCGGATGCGTGCGAGCATATCGCCGCGCCAATCGCCCAGCTCCGCGACTTTACGGTCGATGATGTCAGACGCTGCGGTTTCCTCCGCATCTTTTTCCGTAACCTTTTTTGCCATGATGCCCTCCCGATTTCGCCGCGCCGCCACTCCCGGCCTGCCGCGCCGTTGTTCCGGCTTTCAACATAGACCAAATTTTCCTGTCCTCCCATGCGGAACAAAATTCGCCTGTCACCGTTTCCTCCCCGAACGCAACGTTCAGCATACAAAGGGAAGAAACATCATGAAAATCAATGTCATCGCTCTCGCTGCCGCAGCAGTGCTCTCTTCTTCCGTGGCCTTTGCCCAGACGGCGACCACGGCCCCTGCTGCCGGCGCGGATGCTACTCTCTCCGGCCCCGGTATCACCATGGGCACCAAGGCCAGCGGCCCGCTGAAGTTCGTCAATGTCCAGAAGACCGATCTCACCGCCTCCCAGCTTGACGGCATGGACATCTATAACGCCCAGAACGAAAACATCGGCGAGATCGAGGATGTGGTGATTGGCGATGGCAAGTCGGTGATCGGCCTTGTCGCCAGCGTCGGCGGCTTCCTCGGCATCGACAAGAGCTATGTGGTGCTCGACCCGGCATCCGTCGCAGTCCACAACGACAACGGCACCTGGAAGGCCTATGTCGACACCACCAAGGACGCGCTCCAGAACGCCCCCAAGCTCGACTACGACAAGCTGGACGACTGATTACCCCTGCAGTTGTTCACTTGTCTCCCCCCGCGCCGAGGCGCGGGGGTTTTCGTATGGAGGATTTGATGCAGCAGCCGTCAATCCTCGCCCCACAGACCCTTGCCTGACAGACACTTGCCTATGAGCCCGGCCCTCGCCTATCTTCGGTGCGCAAATCACCAAGGATCGATGCGTGCCCGCCCATAGTCTCTTTTCCCTTTCCGTCAGTTCTGCCCTGTTGCTGAGCGCCCTTCCGCTGTCAGCACAGTCCGCCGGCTGGAAACCCGCCGAGCAGATCAAAACCTATGCCATCAGCGGCAATACTGGCGGCGCGCTTTATCAGTCCATCGGCGAACGCGGCCCGACGGCCGGTGTGCAGGCGATTGCACACACCACCTTCAAGCTGACATGGCGACGGGATTATCGTCCGCAGCCGGATGGCGCCTGCGTGCTGGCCACCGCAAGGCCCAATCTCACCATCATCTACACCTGGCCAAAAGCGCCTGCCAATCTGCCGCCCGCTGTTGCTGCCAGCTGGAGGACCTTCATTTCCGGCGTGGAAACCCATGAGCGCGTCCATGGCGAGCATATCCTCGACATGGTGAAGAAGATCGAAGCCTTCAGCACCGGGCTGAGGGCGGAGAGCGATCCCAAATGCCAGAAGGTGCGCGCCGTTCTGCAACAGCGTCTCGGCGAGCTTTCCACTGAGCAACGCCAGCGCGGCCGCGATTTCGACCGCGACGAGCTTTCACCGGGCGGGCGGGTGCACCAGCTCATCCTCGCACTGGCCAACGGCCCTTGAGCGATCGGGCTTATTCCGCCGCTTCGCCTTTCAGGAGAGGCTCCGTGAGCATCACGCTCTCCAGCTCGTAGGAATAACCCTCCAGCATCGTATAGGCCTGCTCGATCGCCTCGATCTGGGTCTCGGCGTTGCGGATGGCTTCGGCGATGGACTGGCTGCGGGCGCGCAGCATGGAACTCAGCACATCCGTCTCCGGCTTGCGGCCCAGACGATCCATGTGTTTGCGCACCCGCGTGCGGTGCCGCTCCAGCTCGAGAATATGGAAGCGGCTTTTCAGAATATCGTCGGTCAGCTTGCGGCGCATGGCCGCCACGGGATCGAAACTGCCGGGTTCGCGCTCGTCCAGAATGAATTCATTGACCAGCGTTTCCAGCATCAGCAGGCCCTTGAGGTCCTTGGCGTCGGCAAGCTGCGGGTCGTAGCCGGTATCGTCGAACACCTTGCGGCGCACCGGATCCTTCAGAAGTTCATAAGCCGTCTGCAGCCGTGCGAATTGCTCGGCATCGCCGCCGCTGTCGGGATGCGCGGCCTTGGCCACCTTGCGATAGGCCGTCTTGATCGCCGCCTCGTCGGCATCGCGCTCCACGCCAAGCAAAACATAGGGATCGATCACAAAAACACCTTCAAACGCAAACTGTTACCCGCATGCCTGATGCCACGCTCCTGAGGCCCGCCGGCGGATCATAGGCCAATTCCGCCCCGTGCGGCACCCCGCCCCGGCTTTTAAACCGGCAAAGCCCACATAAAGCCTCGCGGCGCAGCGGACGGAAAAGCCCTTGATGCCCAAATTTGTCGGACAGAAGGCGACTATAATGACGGGCCGGACAAAATTGTGGAAAGCGATGGCAAAATATACCACGCATCCGGCACCACGCTTGCCGCACCCCGCCGGAGAACACCCTGCCAAGAAGCATATCAGGCGCATTTTCAGGGCCTTATGGTGGAATGCCGCCAACGGGTGTAAGCTCGGCTTTTGGATCTGAAGGGAGGACGATCCGATGCCGCAAACCATTACCCAGACCGTCACGGACTATGTCCATGCCATGGCCTATGCGGATGAGGGCCTGATGCGTGATGTATTCGATCCACGCGCCAGCATCGTCGGCACCTTCGAAGGTGAAATCGAATGGCTGTCGCTGGAGGATTTCGTCGACCAGATGCGCAAGAGCGAACGCGGGCTGCCCGACCACGATCCCGCTTTCGAAATCATGGGCATCGACAAGGAGGGCGACAGCGCTTCAGTGAAGCTGACGACCCGTTTCGACGGCATGGATTTTTACGAATACCTGTCCCTGCTGGAACGCGACGGCAACTGGTCGATCGTGCACAAGCTTTATCACATAAAGCCATAGGCATCATCAAAACAGCGGCAAAAACGGGGAAATAAAAAAGGCTAAGCCTTTGAAAATACTGGTGCCCCCGACAAGGTTCGAACTCGTGACCCCCTGATTACAAATCAGGTGCTCTACCAACTGAGCTACAAGGGCAAGCCAGTGCCTTGCCAACTATCAGATTCTGACTTGGTGTAAAGCAAAAACTGCCTGCGGCCCATCAAGCCGGCTTTTTTTCCACATCATCCTCGCGCCGACATATCTGCCTGATCGCTATTAAAGCAAAAGGCCCATAAAATAAGCGAAGTATTTACGCGGCGAAGCTAAAATGGCTGCAAACCATAACCATTCCAGCGAGAATAACGCATCCGATGCGCGCGAGCATACAGAAAATCCAGCTGACAGGCACAATCGTTATTGCCGTAAGCGCCATCCTGCTGGCTACACTTGCTGCGCTGCCCAGCGTCTCCAACTATCTTCGATATCGGACGAACGCGCAGCAGCTTAACCGCTTTGAAACCGCGCTCCAGTCCGCATGGCTGGTCTCTGCCGAACGCGGCCCGGCAAATAACCTGATGGCAGCCACTTCTGCCGATGCAAGGCTGGTCGAGCGCCTGGCCGCCGCGCGCAAGGCGACAGACGACAAATTGTCTCAAGTCGAGGCCTCCTTCGCCGAAGAAATCAAAACTCAGCCCGGCTTGGCGAAGTCACTTGCCGAAACCCGCCAGAAACTCGCGCAAGCGCGAGAGGCAGTAGACACAGTTGCCGCCCTTTCCCCGGAAGCGCGCAGCTACAGCGCCATGGCCAACGCCATTCAATCGATGTTCACGGCGGCCGATAGCGTCAACCTGCTCCGCGGCAAGGCGGCCCGCGCCATCATCACGAAAACCCCCGATGTCGCGATCGATATTGCGATGACCGGCACCGCCGGCGTCATGCGCGACAGGATCGGCCGCCTCGGCTCCTACGTGGTCATGAGCCTGCAGGCAAACAGACAGGACAGATTGAGCTATCGCGCGAAGTTCGACACGGAGATGCAGAGCCTGATGCTGGTGAAATCCTCGCTGTGGAACTACACCGCCGCCTATCTGTCGACACCGCGCCTGGACGCCGCGTTTCGCGATTTCGATACCTATTATTTCGGCCAGTCGCTTCGCTACGCGCAGAATACGATTGCCATCGTCGTACCCTCAGCGCTTCCAAGCATTCGCGATTTTTCCGAAAACTACATTCAGGGCATGCGCTCATCAGATCAGCTGCGTGACCTTATCCTCGCCGAAACCCGCGCGAGAATCGAAAAGAACAAGCAACAGGCGCTTATCTATGGCTTGGCGTCGCTCTTCCTTGCCTTGATCGCCGTTCTGGTCCTGCTGCGCCTCACATCGGTTTACAAAACGGCGCTGTTCCGGCCCATGCAGTCCGTCCTGGCACAGATCTCCGCGATAGCGGCAGGCGATCTTTCCGAGGCTAAGCGCCAGGACGGTGTTGCCCCGGAGGTGACGAAGATGTTTAGGGAACTGGATTTCCTGCGTGAACAGCTTCGGCAGAAGGGGCAAATGGAGGACCAGCAGCGCGCATTGGCCGAGCAGCTCCGCACGCTGTCCGAAACCGATGCACTGACCGGCGTCTTCAATCGCCGCGCGCTGGAGAAGTCCGTTCGCGCCATTCTGAGCGATGAGCAATGCCAGTCACTCGGCGTCATGATCGTCGATATCGATCACTTCAAGTCGATCAACGACCGCTTCGGCCACGCCATGGGCGACCTTGCGCTGCAAAAGACGGCGAGCCTTTTAAAGGGCGCCTTGCGCAAGACCGATATTCTGGCCCGCTACGGCGGCGAGGAATTCGTCGTCGTGCTGCAGGATGTCAGCCACGCCACGGCGACCGCCACCGCCGACCGCCTTCGTCGCCTGATAGAAGTCCAGACCTTCGATGAACAGGCCGGCTTGTCGCTGACGGCAAGTTTCGGCGTCGTCTGGCAGGAGGCACGCGCAATCAACAGCTGGGACGAGTTGATCGCCATTGCCGACGACCGGCTTTACGAGGCCAAGCGCGCGGGCCGCAACCGGGTGTGGGCAACCTATTTCCCGAAGGTCGCAAACGGCTAGGCGACAACGTTAGTAACGAATTGAGCGCGCTCTAGATCAGATCCAGCGTCATCACGACAGGGCAATGGTCGGATGCCTTTGGGCGATCCCAGCCCGTGCGGGGATAACGCTCCACGTCCTGCCCCGGCGGGAACACCGTGCGGAAAGGCTGGCCGTTGCGGACGATTTCGGGAACATGCGTGGCGTTGGTTTCCGCCAGGCGCGGCGACAGCCAGACATAGTCGAGCTGGCACAGATGCTGTTCCTGCGGTCCGCGGGAGTGATAAAGCGTCCAGCGATCCATGACGTCGCGGCGCGTCATCGGATTGACCACGAAACCATCAGCCGTGAAGATATCGAGCGCACTGCGCTCCTCCTCGACGGGCGCGAAGCTGTAGCCGCTACGCCTGTCGCCGGAAATCGCAACGCGCTCCTGATAGTCGTTCATATCGCCGCAGATCGCGAAATTCTTGTTGTGGGTATTGCCCACGCCCCAGCGGTTTTCGATGATGCGGCGAACCGCCATGACTTCCGCCTCACGGATCGGCATGGTGGCGATCCGCGCATCCACTGCGTCACGGACATTGGTCATGGATTTGAAATGCGTGACGTAAAGCGTCAACGGCTTGCCGCCGATCCGGAGGTCAATTTCCAGGCAATCCCGTTTGAAAATCTTGTCATCGATCTGGTTGGTCGCGGCGAGTGCAGGATTGAAGAGATCGAGATTGCGATAGGTCAGCGCCGCGTGGCTCTTGATGTCCACCACCTCGATTTTATCGCCGTCGCGCGTCTGCTCGCGCATGACGACAGCGACATCGATGCCGCGGCTGTCATTTCCCTCGACTAGATATTTCTGCAGGTAGCCATTGCCGACCATGCGGTAGAGATAACCATATTCAAAGGCCTGCAGCGCGGCCATGTTATCGACTTCCTGCAGGCAGAGAATATCGGCATCCGCATCGGCAATGGCGAGCGCCGAAAGCTGGCGCGTATCGTCGGTGGAAGACACCATGCGCGCGCTTTCCAGCGCCTGATAGGTCGCCTCATCCCTGATATCGAAAAGCTGGATCGCCCTGTCGCGCCGCGTCTGGTTGCGAAAGCCGGTGAAATCGAAACGGGTGAGGAGATTTTCGATATTGAAGGTGGCGAGCCGAAGCGACATGGGTCATTCCTGTTTTGCAGGCCGAGATTAGCGATTCCAACTCAGCATCGCCAGTGGAGTTCTCATAAGACGAACGAAGCTAAGGTGACGCAAGCCTCTCACCCACAGCCACATCTTTTTCCGTCGTTCCGGCCTTGAGCCGGTATGACGGGAGAACTTCAGGGCAGGAAAAATCGGACCTGCCGCACTCACGCCCTTATCTAAAGCCGCCACCCCGCACGAATGGCGACCGGCAGCCGGTCCCCGACCGCAACCGCTTCACGCGAATAGGCCCGGAGCGCCTGCCCATCCGGAAGATCGAGACGCAGGGCATAACGCTCGCCCTCATAAAGAACCGAGGTAACGGTGCAAGCAATTCCGTCGGCATCCCGCACCACATCCTGCGGCCGCACGAGAATATCCGCCCGCGGCGATTGCCCGCCGTTTTCCGTGGCCGCCCGAAGCCCCGCCCAGTCGAGATCGCGCGACGCCTCATCCGGCACCGGCAGATTGAGGATCGCCCCCTGCCCCACCAGTGAACCGACCAGCCTGCCCTCCGGCCGCGCATAAAGCTCCGCTGGCGCCGCGACCTGAAGCAGCCTGCCCTGCGACATGACGGCGACATCGGTTGCCAGCGCCATGGCCTCGGCCTGATCATGCGTGACATAGATCATCGTCGCGCCGGAACGGGCGTGGAAATCGCGAAACGTCTCCTCCATCTCCTGGCGCAGATGCCGGTCGAGATTGGCGAGCGGCTCGTCAAGCAGCACCACGTCAGGCTCGGTAACGAGGCAGCGGGCGAGCGCCACCCGCTGCCGCTGGCCGCCGGACAATTCAGCGGGGCGGCGATCCGCAAAGCTCTCGAGGCGGACGGCGGCAAGTGCCTGACGCACCTTTTCGCGGTATTTCTCGCCGGAGATGCCACGCACCTTGAGAGGATATCCAGCATTGTCGGCCACCGACATATGCGGCCACAGCGCATAGGACTGGAACACCATCGCCATGTTGCGCCGCTCCGGCGGCACCATGCTGCCCGCATCGGCCAGCACGCGTTCGCCAAGCAGGATGGAACCATCGGTCGGCTGTTCGAAACCGGCGATCATGCGCAGCACCGTCGTCTTGCCGCAGCCGGAAGGCCCGAGCAGCGCCAGGAAACCGCCGTCACGCACCGTCAGCGACACGTCATCCACGGCGGGCTTGGAACCTGCCCCAAAGTTTTTCGACAGGCGGTTGAGGATCAGTTTCGCCAAGGGACGACTCCTTTCGGCAGATAGCGCCCCAGAATTTCGAGCAGAGCCATGAGGATAATGACCATGATGACGACGAGCACCGAAAGTGCGGAGGCGAGATCGAAACTGCCGCTGTCATCGAGATTGTAGATGAGGACGCCGAGCGTCTGCGTCCCGGCGGACCAGAGAAGCGCCGAGACCGTCAATTCGTTGCAGGCAATGAGGAAAACGAGGATGAGGGAAGCGCCAGCCGCCGGCCCCACCAGCGGCAGGATGATATCCTTCAGCCGCCGCCAGAAGCCGGCGCCGGAGAGCCGCGCCGCCTCTTCCAGCGACGGATCGAATTGCAGGAAGGCGCTGACCATGGGTTTGAGGCTGACGGCGAAGAAGGAGGAGAAATAGGCGAGCAATATGATCCAGATCGTGCCGTAGAGCGTTACTCCCAGCAGCGGAATGGGGGCAGCAAAGAGCAGCACGAAGGAGACGGAAATCACCACGCCCGGCAGCGCATAGGGAATATCCACCAGCGCAGAAAGCAGGAACATGAAACGGCTCTTGCCACGCACCAGAAAATAGGCCGTCAACACCGTCACCGCCAGCAGGCAAAGCGATGTGGCCGTCGCCAGAAACAGCGAATTGCGGAAGGCGGTACGGGTGACGCTCTGCCGGTAAAGCAGTTCCTCATAGGCATGCAGCGTCGCGGTCTTGAGGCTAAGCGGCACCCCATAGGCGGGAGCGAACGAACTTGCCACCAGTGCCGTCAGCGGCGCGACCAGCATGAAGAACAGCACGAGCCACAGGGCCAGCTCCGCCGGCACCCGCCACCGCGCCAACCCGAAAGTCGCCGCCTTGCCGGAAAGGCCGATGATACGATAATCCCGCCCCTTCATCGCCCGCTCCTGCAACGCAAGCCCGGCCACGGAAATGATGGCGATCATGGTCGAGAGAATGGCGATATCGCCGAAGGTGCTGGTGCCGAAACTGGCGAAACGGCTGTAGATCAGCGTCGGCAGGGTAAAGATCGAGGCCGGAATGCCGAGGATCGCCGGGATGCCGAAATTGCCGACATTGGAAACGAAGGAGATCGCCGCCCCGGCGATCAATCCCGGCATCGATAGCGGCAGGATGATATCGAACAGCACGCGGCGCGGCGAAGCACCGGAAAGCTTGGCGGCCTCGATGCCGTCCTGCGGCAAGGCCAGCAGGCCGGCACGCAGCGACAGATAAACGAGCGGCGCATGCTGCACGCCGAGCAACAACGCTATACCGGCAATGGAATAAAGCGGCTGCGGCGATCCCATCGGCGGCGCAAGGCCGACGGCCTTCAACAGCGTGCTCGACGGGCCGGTCATGCCGATCCACGACAGCGCCGTCACCTGCGGCGGGATCATCATCGGCAGCATGAACAGAAAACTCAGGATCGACTTGCCGCGTATGTCGCAGAGCGTCAGTGCAAGCGCGAAGGCGCCGCCGATGCCGAGTGAAATCAGCATGCCGAAAAACGAGGTGGAGAGCGTGTTCAGCGCCGCATCCCAGAGAGAGGGATCAGCCAGAAGTCGCCATATATCACCATTGAGTGACGAGACGATGCCGGTATAGGCGAGGCGCCCGAGCGGCAGGGCGCTCAGCGCAAAAACGACACTGACCACAAAAGGAAACAGCCAGCGCGGCTGGCTGCTTCCATAAGCCTTGGAACGGGTCATTCCCCTATATCAGCCCTTGGAGCCGAAGATATCGGAGAAGGTCTTGAGGTCCTGTTCGGAGTTCTTCAGCGCATCAGCGGCGCTGAGTGGCAGAACCTTGATCTTGTCGCGGGCCGGGAAGCCCTCCGGCATGCCGGCATCAGCGCGCACGGGGATGTAGCCGAGCTTGACAAAGCCCTGCTGGCCCTTTTCCGAAAGCACGTAATCAACGAACTTCTTGGCAGCTTCTTCGTGCTTGGTGCCCTTGATGATCGCGACCGGTTCGGTGACGGCCGAAACACCCTCTTCCGGGAAAACGAACTCGACCGGCGCGCCCTTGGCCTTTTCGCGGATCGGCATGTAATCGACGACCACGCCGTAAGCCTTTTCGCCTGAGGCAACGGACTTCAGAACCGCGCCGTTGCCGCCGCCGGCAATGGCTTCATTGGCCTTCAGCTGCTTGTAATAGTCCCAGCCGAGACCATCGGCAGCAGCAAGCGTCTGCGCATGGATCAGCGCCGCACCCGAGGTGAGCGGGCTCGGCATGGTCACGAGACCCTTGGCTTCAGCCTTGGCCAAATCCTTCCAGCTCGTCGGCTTCATCGCGGCAGCGGTGTTGTAAATGATGCCTGTCGTGATGAGCTTGGTGGAGTAATAGAAGCCGTCCGCATCATAAAGCGAGGCGTCGATATTTTTGGCTTCGGCAGACTTGTGGGCCAGAAGCTGACCGGCCTGCTTCATGCGCTCCAGCGTCACGGTGTCGGCAATCAACAGCACGTCGGCAACTGGATTGCCAGCATTGATCTCAGCCATCAGCTTGGCCATGATCTTCGGCGTTCCGTCACGCACCCACTCGACTTCAAGACCGGGATTGGCGGCCTTGAAACCATCAACGGTCGCCTGCGCGTCCTCGTTCGGCTGGCTGGTATAGAGCACCAGATCGGCGGCATTGGCAGCGGTGGCGATGAAGCCGAGCGATACGATGGCGGTGAAAGCGGAGAGCAGCGTTTTCATGGGTCCAGTCCCTGTTGTTCGATGGGACCGCTTAAACATGATTGCATAACATGTATGTGACAGGCAGGATTTTTGGGGTGGGTTCTCTTGGGGCCGTCTTGATCGAGAGGAACAATGTCCCCTGGCACTTGGGGCTTACCCCCCTCTGCCCTGCCGGGCATCTCCCCCACAAGGAGGGAGATCGGCAAGAGGCTCTCTCACAACTTCATTCTCAAACGTTGAGATGGGCGATACCTCGCCACGGGTCGATCTCCCCCCTTGTGGGGGAGATGTCCGGCAGGACAGAGGAGGGTAACGCCACAACCTCCATCGCTGCCGAATACCGCGCAACCCTCAAATCGCCGCAAGCACCTCACTCGTTTCCGCCTGCGCCCTCGTAATCAACCGGCCAAGCCGCTTCATACCCTCTTCAATCATCGCCTCGTTGGCGCAGGAGAAGCTGATGCGTAGCGTATTCGTGCCGGAACCATCCGCGAAGAACGCCCGGCCCGGAACGAACGCGACCTTTTCCGTGGCGATGGATTTTGCCAGCAGTGCGGCGCCATCCATCCCTTCCGGCAGCGTGACCCAGATGAACATGCCACCTTCCGGCTTGGTCCAGCTGGTCGTCTTCGGCATGTATTTTTCGAGCGCGGAGAGCATCGCATCACGCCGTGCGCTGTAAGCTGCCTTGATCTTGGCGACTTGGCTGTCAAAGCCGCGCGAGGCTACGCGTTCGATGGCGATCTGGTTGATGGTGGAGGAATGCAGGTCGGCGGCCTGCTTCATCAGCACCAGCTTGCGGATGACAGGCGCGGAAGCGACGATGTAACCGACGCGAAGGCCGGGAGCGAGCGTCTTGGAGAAGCTGCCGCAATAGATGGTGCGGGTGTTCTCGATGCCGCCGGAGCGGGCAATGTCGAGCGCCATGATTGGCGGCACCGCCTCGCCATCGTAACGCAGCGACTGGTAGGCGGCGTCTTCGATGACGGCGATGTCAAGCTCGTCGGCCAGCGCCAGAACCTTTTCACGGCCGGCCAGATCGACGGTTTCGCCGGTCGGATTGGAGAAATCCGCCGAGAGATAGGCGAACTTCACCGCACCGCCAAGCTTGGCGGCCGTTTCGCGGTAAGCCTCGGGCGTGCGGTTGCCGCCGGGGTTCAGCTGGTCGTAATTCGGCTCATAGGCGTTGAAGGCGGAAAGCGCGCCGAGATAGGTCGGCCAGGTGACCAGCGCCGTATCCTTCGGCGACAGGAACAGCTTGCCGAGATAATCGAGGCCCTGCTGCGAACCGGAAACGATGAAGACGTTGTCGGCCGTGCAGTCGATGCCGATCTTGTCCATCTCGCCCGCCAGCCATTCGCGCAGTGGCTTGTAACCCTCGCTGACAGAATATTGCAGGGCGGCGTTGACCTGCGCACCGGAAAAAATTTCCGCGTAAGCCTGCTGGAACTCCTCTGCGGGGAAGAGAGCCGGATCCGGAATGCCGCCGGCAAAGGAGATGATATCGGGCTGTTCGAGCAGCTTCAGCAGCTCGCGGATTTCAGACGCTTTCATGCGCGAAGAGCGCGTGGCGAAAATTTGTTCCCAATCTAGCATGGGTACGTTTCCTCTTGTGTCGTTTTTATGCGTGCATCTTTACAGAAATGTCGATATGTCAGCAATACTGACTTATCAGTTTTTCGAATTAATTTCTGCCTCCCTGCACATTGCCCAGAACCGACCTCCATTGAGGCCCGATTTGCGGACAACGCCAAATACACCCTTGCGCAAAGCTTCACAATCACACCTTTGCGATTGACGCGGCATGGTTTTCCGGCTGGATTGCGCGCCGGTGCCGCAGACGGCATGACCATGATGGGAGTTCGAAGACATGTTGAAAAATATCGACCCGGCGCTGAATGCCGATGTTCTGCACGCACTGCGCGCTATGGGCCACGGCGATACGCTGGTGATCTCGGACACCAACTTCCCCTCTGACTCGGTTGCCCGCCACACGACAGTCGGCAAGGTGCTGCATATCGACAACGTCTCGGCCGCCCGCGCCATGAACGCGATCCTGTCCGTCCTGCCGCTCGATACGCCGCTTCAACCTTCGGTCGGCCGCATGGAAGTCATGGGCGCACCCGATCAGCTCGAACCGGTGCAGGCCGAGGTACAGACGGAAATCGACGCGGCGGAAGGAAAATCAGCCCCCATGTATGGCATCGAACGCTTCGCCTTCTACGAAAAAGCCAAACAGGCCTATTGTGTCATCACGACAGGCGAGAGCCGGTTCTACGGCTGCTTCCTTTTGACGAAGGGTGTCATCCCTCCACATGCGGGGTAGAGCGATGGCGGGAAATAAAGTACCGAAGATAGACAGAGATCTCTGCAAGCACGCGTACGCTGATGCCGTTGAGGCGATCAGCCGCTTAGCATCATATGCAACATCTCGAAGTTTGAAGATTTTAGACCATGGCGAATATTACAGCGTCGCGGAAAATTTGTGCAGAAAAGACTTACTGATCTTATGCATATCCGCAAGGCGATTTGCTGAAATCACCCAAACCATCCCAATCCTAAAATCGAAAAACGTCCGCATATCAGACGAGACGCCAGCTAACAGTGAGAAAGTCCGCGTAGACAGTGCTTGGAATATAATAGGAAACGTTATTCACGGAAACGAAATCACTGTATTCAAGGATTTTGGAACCATGGAGTACGTTGCCGGACGTATTGATCTGAATAAATGGCTCGACATAAGAGAAGAAATGGATGCTGCTATCTCAATAAAATCGGATAAATTCGATAGGAAATACTTTGCTCTGACTGACCTTCTGGTCGCGATCAACACTTATATTGAAAGCGTTTCAGACAGTGTAGAGGGCATATTTCTAGGGTCCGCTTATGAATTATAAAAAAGCCGGAGCTTCCGCCCCGGCCTCCATAATTTCCACCAAGCAATGAAGCTTAGTTGACGGCCTTGTCGACCAGCTTGTTCTTGCCGATCCAGGGCATCATGCCGCGCAGCTTGGCGCCGACTTCTTCGATCTGGTGGGTGTCGTTCATGCGGCGGATGCCCTTGAAGCGGGCAGCACCCGAGCGATATTCCTGCATCCAGTCAGAGGTGAACTTGCCGGTCTGGATGTCGTGCAGGACGCGCTTCATTTCAGCCTTGGTCTCGGCAGTGATGATGCGCGGACCGGTGACGTATTCGCCCCACTCAGCCGTGTTGGAGATCGAGTAGTTCATGTTGGCGATGCCGCCTTCATAGATCAGATCGACGATCAGCTTTACTTCGTGCAGGCACTCGAAATAGGCCATTTCAGGTGCGTAACCGGCTTCGGTCAGCGTCTCGAAACCGGCGCGGATGAGTTCGACGAGACCGCCGCACAGAACGACCTGTTCGCCGAAGAGGTCAGTTTCGCACTCTTCCTTGAAGTTGGTTTCGATGATGCCCGAACGGCCGCCGCCAACGCCGCAGGCGTAGGAGAGAGCGAGTTCGAGAGCATTGCCGGAAGCGTTCTGGTGAACGGCAACGAGGCAGGGAACGCCGCCGCCCTTCTGGTATTCGCCGCGAACCGTGTGGCCGGGGCCCTTCGGTGCGATCATGACGACGTCGAGCGAAGCCTTCGGCTCGATGAGGCCGAAGTGAACGTTGAGGCCGTGTGCGAAGGCGATGGCTGCGCCATCACGGATGTTGCCGGCAATGTCGGCCTTGTAGATGTCGGCCTGCAATTCATCAGGCGTTGCCATCATGATGAGATCGCCCCACTTGGCGGCTTCGGCAACGGTCATGACCTTGAAGCCGTCGGCTTCGGCCTTCTTGACGGTCGGCGAACCGGCCTTGAGCGCAATGGCGACGTTCTTGGCGCCGGAATCCTTGAGGTTCAGCGCATGGGCGCGGCCCTGGGAGCCGTAACCGACGATGACGACATTCTTGGACTTGATGAGATTGAGATCGGCATCACGATCATAATAAACGCGCATTTTATGGTCCTTCCCTAATACTTGTCTCTGTTGTCTCTACCGGAACCTTAGGTGACCTTGCCGCCCAGTTCCGAATGTACCTTTTCCGTCCCGTAGAGCGTCAGAAAGGCGACGACCGCCTTCTTTGCCCGGGCGGAAAAATCCTTGTCCGGCGCCTCGCCCAGCAGCATGCGCACATGCAGATCCGAAACGATGAGGCCGTAAAAACTGCGATATGCCTCTTCGGCATCATCGAAACGCAGATAGCCGGAACGGCGACCTGCCTCGATCAACCCGCGGGCGCGGCGGTCAATCTGGCGACGGCCACGCTCCAGCAGGAGATCACCAAGCTTGGAACCATCTCGGCTCGCCTGCCCGACGGCCAGACGGTTGAGCGCCAGCGACACGTCGCCCGCCAAGACGTCGAGCAAATCATGCGCGAAAACCTCGAGGTGATCGGCAAGCTGCGGCGCGGAGACGCGGTCGCCCGCCTTCTCGAAGGTGCGGACCTTGCTCTGCTGGAAGGTGATCATCGCGGCCAGCAGGCCGTCCCGGTCACCAAACCACTTATAGAGGCTTTCCTTGGAACAGTTGGCGGCCCGCGCCAGCCCCGATGTGGTGAGCGCTTTCTCGCCGCCCTCGACCAATAGACGCAATGCCTGGTCCAGAACGGCGTTCTGGCGCGGCGAAAATTCCTGCGCTGTGATCGGGTCGGAAGCCAAGTCTTTCCACTCCAGGGGCTCGATTAATGTACCGTACGGTACGGTTCGAGCGCCATTTAAGCGGAGGCGGCGACGGGGTCAAGCGGATTCTTTAAAGGGAGATGAGAATTGACACAGCCCCGCAGTATGAAGGGGAACCTTACAGAGGTTATACGTCGGTAGCGGATCGAGGTGGGTGGGGCTTTACCCCCCTCTGCCCTGCCGGGCATCTCCCCCTCAAGGGGGGAGATCGAACTGCGGCAAGGTCTCGCCCATCTCAAAATTCGAGAATGAAGCAGCGGAAGCGCGTCTTGCCGATCTCCCCCCTTGAGGGGGAGATGCCCGGCAGGGCAGAGGGGGGTAAGCCACACCCACCATCGATCCACGATGAGCGGACAACCCCAATCTACCCCGCCGCAATCTCACGCGAGGCGTCGACATCCCGCGACGGCGACAGTCCATAAAACCGGCTATATTCGCGGCTGAACTGCGACGGGCTTTGATAACCCACGCGATGACCGGCGGTGCCGGCATCCAGCCGCTCCAGCAGCATCAGCCGGCGCGCCTCATGCAGGCGAAGCTGCTTCTGATATTGGACCGGCGTCATGGCCGTGATCGTCTTGAAATGATGGTGGAAGGACGAGACGCTCATGCCGATCTGTTCGGCCAGCTCTTCGATTCGCAACTGGCGTGCGAAATTCTCGCGCAGCCAGGCGATGGCGCGGGCGATGCGGTTGCCATGGCTGCCGGCCGCGATGACGTTCATCAGCTGCCCGCCGGCCGGTCCGGTCAGGATGCGATAGAGGATCTCCTGCTCGATCAGCGGTGCCATGGCGGCAATGTCGGCTGGACGATCAAGCAAGCGCAGGAGCCGTATGGCCGCATCGAGAAGCTCCGGCGTGGCCCTGTTGACGACGATGCCCCGCTGCGCATTCGTCGGCTCCGCGGGCGGATCGATCTGTACGCGGCGCATGAGATCG
Organism: Agrobacterium tumefaciens; assembly: GCF_005221325.1. Lineage (NCBI taxonomy): Bacteria > Pseudomonadati > Pseudomonadota > Alphaproteobacteria > Hyphomicrobiales > Rhizobiaceae > Agrobacterium > Agrobacterium tumefaciens. The sequence goes on from NZ_CP039888.1 coordinate 1,753,203, forward strand.
AGCAGCTTTTCACTATCGATGGCAAGGGCGACACAGAAATGCGGCACCTCCCTGCTCGCCTCCACCACTCGCCATGCAACCGGCAGATCAAGCGACGTGAGAAGATAATCACCGGCACCGTAATTGATGGTGTCCGTTCCCAGCTGAAGACTTTTCGACCCCTGGATCACGAGTGCCAGAGAGGGGCGGTAGCTGCCGTGGCACGGCGCGCTGGGTATCGTGCGCCGACTGATGCCGAGGGATTCGATCGCCGTCCGCACCTCACCGTCCTGGGTGGCGTGCCGCGCGGCAATGGAGGCGATCTCCTGATAGACATTGAACGGCAAGGACATGGGGGGAATCCCTTAACTGAAGGTCGAGATGTATTTGATGTCACTTATCTAGAAAGCCGCCCGACATCCGCAAAGAGCACGCGGGGTATTTTTTGCAGGATCGTGCAAAAACCTCGGAGGATCGCTCTAACGCCCCTTTACACTTCCATTGCATATTCCGCCGTCCCCAACTCCCGAAAGGATATTCAGATGGCTATTGCAAGAGGTTATGCTGCGACCGACGCGTCGAAGCCGCTTACCCCGTTCACCTTCGAACGCCGCGAGCCGAATGATGACGACGTCGTCATCGATATCAAATATGCCGGCATCTGCCACTCGGACATCCACACCGTCCGCAACGAATGGCACAATGCCGTTTACCCGATTGTTCCGGGCCACGAAATCGCCGGCGTCGTGCGGGCCGTTGGCTCCAAGGTCACCCGGTTCAAGGTCGGCGACCATGTCGGCGTCGGCTGCTTCGTCGATTCCTGCGTCGGCTGCGCCACACGCGATGTCGACAATGAGCAGTATATGCCGGGTCTCGTTCAGACCTACAATTCCGTTGAGCGGGACGGCAAGAACGCGACCCAGGGCGGTTATTCCGACCATATCGTCGTCAGGGAAGACTACGTCCTTTCCATCCCGGACAACCTGCCGCTCGATGCCTCCGCGCCGCTTCTCTGCGCCGGCATCACGCTCTATTCGCCGCTGCAGCACTGGAATGCTGGCCCCGGCAAGAAGGTCGCGATCGTCGGCATGGGTGGCCTTGGCCATATGGGCGTGAAGATCGGTTCGGCCATGGGCGCCGATATCACCGTCTTGTCGCAGACGCTGTCGAAGAAGGAAGATGGCCTCAAGCTCGGCGCAAAGGAATATTACGCCACCAGCGACGCCTCGACCTTTGAGAAGCTCGCCGGCGCCTTCGACCTGATCCTGTGCACCGTTTCGGCCGAAATCGACTGGAACGCCTACCTCAACCTCTTGAAGGTCAATGGCACGATGGTTCTGCTCGGCGTGCCGGAACATGCGATCCCGGTCCACGCATTCTCGGTCATTCCTGCCCGCCGTTCGCTGGCCGGCTCGATGATTGGCTCGATCAAGGAAACCCAGGAAATGCTGGATTTCTGCGGCAAGCACGACATCGTTTCGGAGATCGAAAAGATCGATATCAAGGACGTCAACGAAGCCTATGAGCGCGTGCTGAAGAGCGACGTGCGTTACCGCTTCGTCATCGACATGGCCTCGCTCGACGCTTGATACACGCAGAGACGACCAAATAAAGAAGGGCGGAAAGCCACGCTTCCCGCCCTTTCCTTTGTTATGTCAGGCCTCGTCCTTCAACGTCTCTTTCTGGGTAATCAGCCTCGCACTGTGCTGGCCGCTCAGATAAATCCACAGCCAGCTCCACGCCACGGCCAGCCGCGAGCGCGTTCCGATCAGGAAGTAGATATGGGCAAGCCCCCATATCCACCACGCCAGCACGCCCTTCAGCTTGAACCGGCCGAAATCGATCACCGCCGCGCGTTTGCCGATGGTGGCCAGATTGCCCTGATGGCTGTAGCGGAAAGGCGATGGCGACGGCTTGCCCTCCAGCCGCGCCTTGATGACCTTTGCCACATAAGCGCCCTGCTGCTTTGCCGCGGGCGCAATGCCCGGCACCGGCTTGCCGTTCTCCTGATTGACGGCGGCGGTATCGCCGATGACGAAGATATCAGCATCGTCTTCGAGATGAAGCTGCGGCCCGACGATAACACGCCCTGCCCTGTCGCCCGCGGCATTCAGCCACTTGGCGGCCGGAGAGGCCTGCACACCGGCAGCCCAGACGACGGTGCGGCAGGGATAATAGGTCTCGCCCACCGTCACGCCCTCATCCGTGCAGGCCGTCACCGGCGTGCCGAGCAGGACCTCGACGCCGAGCTTCTCAAGCGCTTCCTTCGCATAGGTCGAAAGATCCTCCGTAAAGACCGGCAGGACGCGAGGGCCGGCCTCGACAAGTAGAACACGGGTCTTTGTGGTATCGACATTGCGGAATTCCGCCGGCAGCGCCCTGTGGGCAAGCTCGGCAATCATGCCCGCCATTTCCACGCCGGTCGGGCCCGCCCCGATGATGACGAAGGTCAGCAGCGCCTGCCGCTCCTCTTCACTGGTGGCAAGTTCTGCCCTTTCGAAGGCCAGAAGCAGGCGGCGGCGGATCGTCGTTGCATCTTCCAGCGTCTTGAGGCCGGGGGCGGAACGCTCCCACTCGTCGCGGCCGAAATAGGCGTGACGGGCGCCGGTGGCCAGCACCAGCGTATCGAAGCCGATCACCTGGCCCGAATTCAGCTGCACGGTCCGCGCCGCACGGTCCACGCCGGTCACCTCCGCAAGCAGGGTCGTCACCTCCTTGCGGTCGCGGTAAAGATGGCGGATCGGCCAGGCGATTTCGGATGTCGCCAGCGCCGTCGTCGCAACCTGATACAGCAGGGGCTGGAACAGGTGGTGATTGCGACGGTCGATCAATGTGATGCGGACAGGGGCCCCCTCCAGCCCGTGCACCAGTTGTAAACCGCCGAAGCCTCCACCCACGACGACAACATGATGTTCTTGCATATGTCTCTGCCTTCCAAATCTCGCGCACGGAGCATGCGCAAGGCAGAGCATAGGCGAAAAAATTGACTTTGGTTATGAATTAGCCTGACCGCAGGCCTGACAAAAACGCCGGACTGTTTCGGCCATGCCATATTCCAGCGCATCTGCCGTCAGCCCGTGGCCGATCGAAACCTCGGCGAGATTGGGAATGCGTTTCATCAGCCTAGGCAGGTTCGCCACCGTCAGATCATGGCCGGCATTGACCGCAAGCCCGAGTGCGGTGGCATGATCCGCCGTCTGCCCGAGCTTCTCGACAAGCACGTCAGCCTTTTGAGGATCGTCAAAACAACCGCCATAGGGGCCGGTATAAAGCTCGATGCGGGCAGCTCCCGTCTCGGCCGCCAGCTCCACGGGCTCGCGTTCCCCGTCGCCATCGGCAAACAGCGAAACGCGCATGCCGCCAGCCTTCAGGCGACTGACGACATCTTTCAGGAAAACGGCATGTTTGCGGAAATCCCAGCCATGGTCCGATGTCGCCTGCGACGGGTCGTCAGGCACCAGCGTCACCTGTTCCGGCTGGGTCTTTTCGCAAAGAACGAGAAAATCCTCGGTCGGATACCCTTCGATGTTGAATTCCGCGCCGGGGAAGCGGTCGTCGATCAGCGCCCGCAGCACTGGCAGGTCCGAAAAGCGGATATGGCGCTGGTCGGGCCGCGGGTGTACAGTCAGCCCGCTTGCACCCGCCGAGAGCGCAATCTGCCCGAAATGCGCGACATCCGGCCAGGGAAGATCGCGACGGTTGCGTAACATGGCAATTGCGTTCAGATTGACGGAAAGTTTTGCAGGCATGGCATCGGGGCTCCGGTTCGGAATTGACACCTTGTTTCACGCAGGTTGACGCCAACCGCAAGGAGGCCGATAAAATTTTTTAAAGGTGCGGGAACGAAAGCAGGCAATACACGTTACGGTTCTTATGCAGCGTTCGGCAAAATGTCTTGATCAGAAGACAGGTTCGTGGCGGGGAACACATAACGGATGCCATAAAAAGCAGGCACACTGTCAAAAAGCGTGAAGGGGGAGACGATGCAGGATGGCAGGATGCCGTTTGACCACGGCGATGAGGACAAACCCAATCTAAGGATCAGCAGCTTTCTACCGGATGTGAGCCTGCCTTCCTCCCTGCCCGCCGAACCGGTTCCCATCGCCGACATGGCCAATATTTTCGGGGTAACCCACCGGACACTGCATTTTTACGAGGAAAAGGCACTGCTGACCTCGAGGCGTATCGGCCAGATGCGCGTTTATACCCACCGCAACGTCCAGCGCATGGCCGTCATCAACGTCTGTCGCGAAGTGGGCATCTCTGTCGCCGCGATTACCGAGATCATGGAAAAACTCGTCCGTTCGCTCTCGCAGGAAGAGGCAGACGACATATTTCACGCCGCATTGCGGCAGCGGAAAAGGGAATTGACCGCCGAGCTTTCCACCCTCCAGCGTCAGGCCCAGCAGATCGAGGAATTGCTGGTGACGGAGACGGATTCGGAGGGCATGGATGGCACTGAGCGGGCGCCGGCCAAGGACATTGCCCTGACCGACAACGAACGCAAATGTCTGGAACTGATGGCAGAGGGTTATGCGCCGGTGCGGCTTGCCCGTGCCCTTGGCCTTTCAGGCAGCGATCTCAACATGCTCGAGGCAAAGATCATCGGCAAGTTCAACGCCAGCAACCGCTTTCAGGCGGTCGCCAAGGCAGTTTTGCTCGGCGTCATCCGCGCCTGATCAACGAACGATCGTCAGGGTTTCGGCCGCGCGGGTGATGGCGGTATAAAGCCATCTTTCGCGGGAATCCCGGAAGGCATAGCTCTCGTCGAAGAGAACCACATTGTTCCATTGCGAACCCTGCGCCTTGTGCACGGTCAGCGCATAACCGAAATCGAACTCGTCGTAGCGTTTGCGGGTCGACCACGGAATTTCTGTCTCCACATCCTCGAAGGCCGCCTTCAGCAATTTGATCTTGGCGGCACCGCGATCCATATCGTCGTCTTCCGGCCTTATCATCAGGTTGATCCCGGGCTTCACCGTCTCGCGCGAAGAACTCATCACCTGCCACAACGAGCCGTTGAGCAGGCCCTTGGCCGGATCGTTGCGAAGGCAGACCAGCTTGTCGCCGGACTGCGGATAATCGGCGGAAAACCCTTTGAGCTCGCGAAGCCGCTGATTGTAGCGGCGGCGGGTGCGGTTGGTGCCGACCAGAACCTGATCGGCCTCCAGCACGAGCGACTGCGTCACTTCGGATTTGGAAATCACCTGCGCGGAGCCATAATCGCCACGCATGATCTCGCGGCCCTCGCGCACGTCCATGGCAAGATGGATGATGGGATTGTCCTTTGCCTGTCGGTGGATTTCCGACAGCAGATAATCCGGCTCCTGTTCGGTAAAGTAGCCACCGCCCGAAACCGGCGGTAGCTGGCCGGGATCGCCGAGCACGAGGATCGGCGTGCCAAAACTCATCAGATCCTTGCCGAGCTGCTCGTCCACCATCGAACATTCGTCGATGATGATGAGCGCTGCCTTGGCGAGCGGGCTCTGGCGGTTGATGGAGAACATCGGCGCGATCGAGGTCTTGCCGGTCTCCTCGTCTTCGACAGTTTCTTCGCCGCGCGGGCGGTAGATCAGCGAATGGATGGTGCGGGCATTGGTCGCCCCGCGCGAACGCAGCACCTGCGCCGCCTTGCCGGTGAAGGCCGCAAACAGCACTTCGCCATCGACATTTTCCGCAAAATGTTTGGCAAGCGTCGTCTTGCCCGTTCCGGCATAACCGAACAACCGGAAAACCGGCGTCCGGCCTTCTTTCAGCCAGCGGGAAACAGCCTTGAGCGCTTCGTCCTGTTGCGGTGAAAATAACATGCGCCCTCATCGCAGGATTCGCGCCTGATGCGCAACAAAAAAGAACGAAAGATGAATCGGGCAATGAGAATGCGGCAATAAAACACGGCTGGTTTTTAAGCCATGGTCGCTATCATGCCGCGCATGAAGATATTGATTCTCGGCGCAACAGGTTTCATCGGCTCGGAGGTCGTGCGTAGCCTTCACGGCAGAGGCCACGCCGTCACGGGGCTGGCACGTTCCGTTACGCGCGCCACAGACAAATGGCCTTTCGCGAAGTGGATTTCCGCCGATCTCGCCCGCATGACACGGGCGGCGGATTGGGACCCGCTGGTCAGGGATCACGACGCCATTGTCAATTGCGCCGGCGCGCTTCAGGACGGCCTGTCGGACGATCTGGCCGCGACACAGGCAAAAGCCATGCTGGCGCTTTACGATGCGGCGTCGCAGGCGGGCGGAAAGCTGGTGATCCAGATATCGGCCCGCACGGCGGGCGCCGCAGCCGACCTGCCCTTCCTCGCCACCAAACGCAGCGCCGATGAGGCGCTGGCCGCAAGCGGCCTGCCTTACGTCATTCTACGCCCAGCGCTAGTTGTCGGTCGCAATGCCCACGGCGGCACCGCGCTGGTGCGCGCGCTTGCCGGCTTTCCGCTGGCACTGCCACTCGTTAACGGTACGATGCCGGTTCGAGCGGTCGCGGTCGAGGATGTGGCAGCAGCCGTCTGCGCGGCCATCGATGGTGAAATACCGCCCGGCAGCGACCTCGAACTCGCCGCTGAGGAAACACTGACATTGCAGGACGTGGTCACCACGCACCGGCAATGGCTCGGCCTGCCCCCCGCACCTGTCGTAAACCTTCCGGCGGCACTCACGCGACCTGTCAGCCTGTTGGCGGATGCCGCAGGCAGGCTCGGCTGGCGCTCCCCGCTCCGCTCGACGGCCATGACGGTCATGTCGGAAGGCATCGTAACGGAGGATGAGACGCGACCGAGGATGTCATCGCTCAAGACCCTGAAACAGACACTGGCCGCCCACCCTTCCGGCGTGCAGGACCTGTGGTTTGCCAGATCCTATCTCCTGAAACCCCTCGTCATTCTCTGCCTGTCGTTATTCTGGCTGTTATCCGGCCTCGTGCCGCTGCTGAACATCAATGGAGCGGCAGCGCATTTTCTGCCCTTCATGCCGCAGATGCCGGCAATCGCCCTCACACTCGCCACCTGCCTCATCGATATCGCCCTCGGCGTCACCGTCCTGTGGCGGCCGCTGGCCAGAAAGGCGCTCATCGGCATGCTGCTGCTCAGCGCCGCCTATCTGACAGGCGGCAGCCTGCTGGAGCCGGGCCTGTGGCTCGACCCGCTCGGTCCCCTCGTCAAAGTCCTGCCTTCGGTCGTACTGACCCTTGTTGCCCTCGCCACGCTGGATGAACGCTGATGACGCTTGAGGAATTGCTGCGGCTCGCCCATGTCATCGGCGCAACGGTGCTGTTCGGCACCGGCGCGGGCATCGCCTTTTTCATGGTGATGGCGCGGCGAACGGAAAACCCGGCGCTAATCGCGCATGTCGCGGGCACGGTCGTCATTGCCGATACGATCTTCACCGCCACCGCCGCGATCATTCAGCCGGTGACGGGCTATTTTCTCGCGCGCATCATCGGCTGGCCGCTGACGGAAGGCTGGATCGCCCTTTCGCTTGGCCTTTATGTCTTCACCGGCATTTTCTGGCTGCCGGTGGTGTGGATCCAGATCAGGCTGCGCAATATCGCCCGTGATTGCGCCGCCAGGGGAGAAGCCCTGCCGGCGCAATGGTTCCGCCTTTACCGAATCTGGTTTGCCTGCGGTTTTCCCGCCTTTTTCGCGGTTCTCGGCATCATCTGGCTGATGCTCAACAAGCCGGATATTCCCCTGTTCGGATGATGCGGCTCAATGCGCCGCCTGCTTCTCGACAAGCTGCGCCAGCTGCTCCGCAACCGTGTTCCAGCCGTCGAAGAACCCCATTTCCGCATGCCTGTCACGGTCGGCAAGGTTATTGTGCATGGCATAGGCCACATATTCCATGCCTTCAGGATGATCGCAAAACGTCATCACGGCGGTCAGGAACGGCTGGGCGGAGGGGCGAAAACCCGCCGTCAGCGCATCGGTGAAAATAAGACGCTGCTCATGATCCACCGCCAGGAAACAGCCGCTGACATGCTGGCCAAATTCCTTGCCGTCGTCGCTGTAGCGTGTCTCGAAAGCACCGCCGGGGTGAAGCTCCATTTTGTCCACCCGGCACTGACCGGGATGCGGCACCCACCATTGTTCCAGGCTGGCCTTATCAGTCCAGGCATTCCAGACAAGCCGGCGCGGCGCCTTGATGATGCGTGAAATCTTAAGGTCGAGATCAGGATTGAAAGTCTCGGTCATTGGTCATTCTCCCCTTTGCTGGACATCCTGTCCTTTTGTGCCATGACGAATTGTTCGAGCCGGTCGGTGCGGCCCTCCCAGATGGCGCGCTGTTGCGAAAGCCAGCCATCGAGCATGGAAAACCTCTGTTTCTCCAGCGAGCAGAAGCGGACACGCCCCTGCTTGCGCGTCACGATCAGCCCCGCCTCCTCCAGCTGGCGGATATGTTTCATGAAGGATGGCAGGGCCATATCGAAGGGTTCGGCCAGCGTTCCGATGCTCGCCTCACCACCGCCCAGCCGCAGTATCACCGCCCTGCGGGTCGGATCGGCAAGAGACTGGAAGATATCGTCGAGCGCGTCTGAATAGTTTTCCATAAGGCTAACTATCATGGCGAAACACTTAGCTCAATGGATAAGTTTAAAAAAATCTCGAGGCGGGGAATAAACCGGCGGCCGGCGGTGTCTCTTGATGTGCTGGCGGCTTGAGCCGCCCGAACCAAGGAGGATATGTCCATGAAGATCCGCTTTCTCGTTCCCGCCCTCGTTCTGGCTTTTGCCGGAACGGCCTATGCCGCGCCGGCGGTCGAAACGGTCAAGACCGACAAAGGCAATGTGCTTGCCGGGGAAAAAGGCATGACGCTCTACACTTTCAAGAACGACAAGAAGGGCGTATCCAATTGTTACGACAAATGCGCGGTGAACTGGCCGCCGTTTTTCGCAGCCGCCAGTGACAAGGCCGAGGGCGCTTATTCCCTCTTGAAGCGCAAGGACGGCAAGATGCAGTGGGCAAAGGACGGCATGCCGCTTTATTACTGGGTCAAGGACACGAAAAAGGGCGATGCCACCGGCGACGGTATGAACGGTGTATGGGATGCCGCAAAACCCTGATGGCATGAATGGTGAAACGCGGGGGAGCCACTCCCCCGCAGCCGGCAGCTTCGAGGCGGAAATGCTGGCGCTGATACCCATGCTGCGCCGTTATTCCCGCAGCCTTTCCCGTTCCGACGCAGATGGCGAGGACCTGTTGCAGGACTGCGTGGAAAAGGCACTTGCCAATAAAAGGCAATGGCGCGGAACAGGGTTGAAAACATGGGCTTACACGATAATGACGAATCTTTATCGCAACCGCCACCGCGCCGAGAAACGTCACCCGTCGGAAAGCCTCGACGGCCACGAGACAATCGCCCTCCCGGACACGCTCTCCGACACGCTGGAGAACGACCGGCTGCATGGCGCGCTGGCACTTCTCTCACCGGATATGCGGGCAGTGCTGATGCTGGTGACGGTGGAGGGCTACAGCTATCAGGAGGCGGCAGAGACCTTGGCGATCCCGCTCGGCACCGTCATGTCCAGACTGTCCCGCGCCCGCGAAACCCTGCGCCAGCATCTGGCGGCGGATAATATCATTCCCCTGCGGAGACCACGATGAAACGGCCCGATGCCATAACCGAAGACGAACTGCACGCCTATGTCGACGGGCTTCTTTCCGCCGACGATCGTGCGGCTGTTGAGACCTGGCTGGCTGAAAGACCGGAAGACCAGAGCCGCGTGGAGGCATGGAAAAAACAGGCTGACATTCTGCGCAATGCCTTCGCCTCCTATGCCGCCGCACATCCGCATGACGCGTCGATGCTCGGCCCGCAAAAGAGGGATCGCACATGGCGGCTGAAACCGGCGCTCCTGCGGACGGCGGCGGCCTTGCTGATCTTCGTGGCGGGCGCAGCAGCCGGCAGGCTGCTGCCCTCCTCCTTTTCGACGCCACAGGACGTGACCCTGGCATCGCTGACGACGGATATTCCGGCACAGGCGAAATCCGCCTATCTCATCTATGCGAGCGAGGTTCGCCACCCCGTCGAGGTCGGCGCAGGCGAACAGCAGCACCTTGCGACATGGCTCGGCAAGCGGCTCGGTTACCCCTTCGCCATCCCTGATCTGTCGAAGATCGGATATGACCTTGTCGGCGGACGTCTCATTCCCGTCAGCGGCAAGCCGGGGGCGATGCTGATGTATCAGGACAAGACCGGCCGCCGGGTGACGGTGCTGATCGGCCATAACGAGGAAAACCGCACCACCAGCTTCCGCATGGCGAGCGCCGACGGCGTCGAAACCTTCTACTGGATCGACAACGAGCTGGGTTATGCGGTTTCCGCCGAACTGACGCGGGACGAGGTGCAGAAGATCGCCGAGGAATGTTACCGGCAGTTTCCGACGTAAAGGCTGTTATTTCAGCATCGGCCAGAGGCTGATGACGAGCAACACGGCCATGGTGATGTTGAACCATTTGAGCCGGACCGGCACGGACAGCCAATCGCGCAGCGCAGAGCCGAAGCCCGCCCAGGTGGACACGCTGGGAAGATTGACGGCGGCGAAGGCCACGCCAACCACCAGAACAGTGAAGAAATATTGCGCCTCGTTGGTGTACGTCGCCATCGCCGTCACCGCCATCACCCAGGCCTTCGGATTAACCCATTGAAAGGCTGCGGCGGCAAGGAAGCTCATCGGCTGCGATGCTGCAGTCCCCTCGCTCAGGCTGCGGGATGTGCCGATCTTCCACGCGATCCAGACGAGATAAAGCCCGCCCGCGAATTTCAGCCCGGTGTAAAGCGCAGGCACCGAATGCAGCAACGCTCCGAGGCCAAATCCCACCCCGATCAGCAGCGACAGAAACCCGGCGCCAATGCCAAGCATATGCGGGATGGTGCGGCGAAAACCAAAATTCACACCTGAAGCAAACAACATCATATTGTTGGGGCCGGGCGTGATGGAGGTGGTGAAGGCAAACAGCACCAGCGCGGCGAAGGTTTCGATGGTCATGATCTCTCCTTGAGCACAAACCCTATCCGTCGCACTGCCATCAAACCATCCCGACGCGCCGATGGGCGAGGTCAAATTTTTTGATGGATCAATCGTTTCCGCCATGGGTTTGAGAAGTCGACACAAAGGACTATTGTCCAATAGACAACCGCTGGAGCAAAGCCATGCATGAGGATATTCCTTCCGTCACCCTGCCCTCCGGAAAAGAGGTTCCAGCCCTGGGCCTTGGCACCTGGAACATGGGCGAGACGAGATCATCGGCGGACGAGGAGGTTGAAAGCATCCGCAAGGCGATCGATCTCGGCATGACGTTGGTCGATACAGCGGAAATGTATGCCGACGGCCGGTCGGAAGAAGTGGTCGGCACGGCAATCGCCGGTCGCCGCGACGAGGTGTTTCTGGTCAGCAAGGTCTATCCCTGGAATGCCAGCGCGAGAGGCACTGCCGAAGCCTGCGAGCGCAGCCTCGCAAGGCTTGGCACCGACCACATCGATCTCTATCTGCTGCACTGGCGCGGCGAGCACCCGCTTGGCGAAACCGTGGCCGCGTTCGAAAGGCTGAAGAGCGACGGCAAGATCGGCAACTGGGGTGTCTCCAATTTCGATACCGACGACATGGAGGAGCTTTTCGCGGTTCCCGAGGGCAAAAACTGCGCCGCCAATCAGGTGCTTTATAACCTCTCCCGGCGCGGGCCGGAATTTTCACTTCTGCCCTGGTGCCAGGAGCACGGCGTGCCGCTGATGGCCTATTCCCCCATCGAGCAGGGCCGTATCCTGAAGAACCACGAACTCATCCGCATCGCCAAGGCCTATCAGGCAACCCCGGCGCAGCTGGCTCTGGCCTTTCTGCTGGACAGGGACGGTGTCATCGCCATTCCCAAATCCGCCAGCGTGTCCCGTATCACGGAAAATCGCGGCGCGACCGATCTAGATATAACCGAGGAAGACTGGACCGCCCTCGACACCGCATTCCCGCCGCCAACGCGCAAGACGTCTTTGGAAATGCTCTGACGCAACAGGGCGTTAGCAGGCATTTCGGAATCAGGTGCTGAAGCGGTTGAATCGGAATGTGAGAACCCGGAACCGCCCGCAATAGAGACCGCAATAACGGCGCGGCAAGCCGCGCCGTCGGTCAGATAGCCCCGGGGCTTTATGACGGTATGCGGGGCTCGTATTCCTCTTTCAGCGCCAGCCACGTATCCCAGAAAGGTCCCGGTTCCTTTTCCTGAAGACGGGCGGCGAGAATATCGAGATGCACATGCCAGCCGGCGCTGACATTGAGCTTGGTTGTCCGCTCGGCCAGCCGGCGGTGAACCAGCGTCAGAAGCACTTCCTTGCCCAGCGCCTGAAGCTCGATAGACACCTCCGCACCCTCACCCCAGGTGAAGACGAGCCGATGCGGCGGAACCACCGTGATGATGCGCGAGGCCATCCGGTGTTCTTCGGAAAAACCTTCAGGGCGTTGGCCCGGCGGATCGGAAAGTTCGTCGTTGCGCCACACAAGTTCGAAAGGCGCATCGGGCGCAAGCCGCATTTCGCCGGAAGCGAGCCAGCGGCGGCGAAGCTCACTTTGGGTCAGATAGGCCCAGACCCGCTCGATCGGTCCGGGCAACAGCCGCTCGATCTTCAGGGTCGTGGGCTCGACGAGACGGCCATAGGTGTCAGGCATTGCGATATCAGCCATTGTCATTTCCTCCATCTGCAGGGGATTTTCCCTGATCTTCCTCCCTGAGCATCTGCTCAAGAATATCGAGGCGATTGCTCCAGAACCGCCGGTAGAAATCCAGCCACTCATGCGCCTCCGCCAACGGCTCCGGCGCAAGGCGGCAAACATGGATACGCCCCCTCACTTCGCGGCGGATAAGCCCCGCATTTTCCAGCGCCTTGATGTGCTTCGAGGCCGCCGCGAGCGATATGTCGAAGGGTTGAGCCAACTGACTCACCGTTCGCTCGCCACGGGAAAGATCGCGCAGCATCGTGCGTCGCGTTGCGTCGCCAAGGGCATGAAAGACGGTGTCGAGATGTGAAGCGGATAATTCAACCATGTTGTTGAATATAGCTCGCCGCTGCGGAATGTCAACCATATGGTTGAATATTGATTCCAGACGGATTCCATAAAAAACCCGCGGCGAACCGCGGGTTTTATTGAAGGTTATGCTTTGGAGGCGGAAATTACATGCCCTGCGAACCGCGGTTCATGGCGGCGATGCCCGTGCGGCAGATTTCGATCAGGCCGAGCGGCTTGATGATCGACACGAACTGGTCGATCTTGGATGACTTGCCGGTGATCTCGAAGATGAAATGCTCCACCGTCGCATCCACCACCTTGGCCTGAAACGCGTCCGCAAGCCGCAGCGCTTCGGCGCGGACTTCGCCCGTGCCAGCGACTTTGATCAGCGCCACTTCGCGCTCAATCGGCCGTTCCTGCCCAAGTTCGCGGGCGCGAACGGTGAGATCGAGAACCCGATGCACGGGTACGATGCGTTCCAGCTGCGCCTTGATCTGCTCCAGCACGATCGGCGTGCCGCGCGTGACGATGGTGATGCGCGACAGATGCGCCTCATGTTCCGTTTCCGAAACCGTCAGGCTCTCGATGTTGTAGCCGCGGCCGGAGAACAGGCCGATGACCCGGGCGAGAACGCCCGGCTCGTTGCTGACGAGAACCGAAAGCGTGTGATTTTCGACGGCAGCCGTTTCCTTCTGGATGAAATAGGCGGAGCCGGTGGGTTGTAGGTGTGCGTTCATGTCCTTTTCCTCTCCCGGCTCAGACTAGCTGACGACCCTTGGCGTCAATGGCATTGGCAACAGCTTCATCCGTCGCCTCATCCGGCAACAGCATCTCGTTATGGGCTTTACCAGACGGGATCATCGGGAAGCAATTGGCAAGATTGGCGACGCGGCAATCGAAGATGACAGGCTTGTTGACCGCAATCATCTCGGCGATCTTGTCATCCAGCTCCTTCGGGTCGTCGCAATACATGCCGACCGCGCCATAGGCTTCCGCCAGCTTGACGAAGTCAGGCATGGCTTCCGTATAGGAGTTGGACAGGCGGTTGCCGTGCAGCAGCTGCTGCCACTGCCGCACCATGCCCATATACTGGTTATTGAGGATGAAAATCTTCACCGGCAGGCCGTATTGGATGGCGCAGGACATTTCCTGGATACACATCTGGATAGAAGCATCACCGGCAATGTCGATGACCAGTGCCTCGGGATGCGCGACCTGCACGCCGATGGCCGCCGGCAGGCCATAACCCATGGTGCCGAGGCCGCCCGAGGTCATCCAGTGGTTCGGCTCCTCGAAACCGAAGAACTGCGCCGCCCACATCTGGTGCTGGCCGACTTCTGTCGTGATGTAGGTGTCGCGTCCCTTCGAGGCCTCATAAAGCCGCTGCAATGCATATTGCGGCATGATGACATCTTTGGAATTCTTGTAGGCGAAGGAATTGCGGGCGCGCCAGCGCTCGATCTGCATCCACCAGTCCGCCGTCTGCGCCTTTTCCGGCTTCTTCGGCAAAGCGCGCCACAGGCGAACCATATCTTCCAGAACATGGCTGACATCGCCGATAACAGGCACGTCGACACGAACCGTCTTGTTGATCGAGGACGGATCGATATCGACATGGATCTTCTTGGAATTTGGCGAAAACGCGTTCAGGCGTCCGGTAATACGGTCGTCGAACCGCGCGCCGACGCAGACCAGAACATCGCAATCATGCATCGTCATGTTGGCTTCGTAGGAACCGTGCATGCCCAGCATGCCGAGCCAGTTCTTGCCGGATGCCGGATAGGCGCCGAGACCCATCAGCGTCGAGGTGATCGGGAAGCCGGTCAGCTCCACCAGTTCGCGCAGCAGCCGTGTTGCCTCCGGACCGGAGTTGATGACGCCGCCGCCGGTATAGAAGACAGGCTTCTTGGCCTTGGACATCAGGTCGATGGCCGCGTGAATGGCGTTGAGATCGCCCTGGACCTTCGGCTTGTAGCTCTTCTGCTGGATGGCGGCGGAAGGCGGCGTATAGGTGCCGGTGGCGAACTGGATGTCCTTCGGAATGTCAACGACAACAGGACCGGGACGGCCGGTCTGCGCAATGCGGAAGGCCTCATGGATGATGCCCGCCAGTTCGTTGACGTCCTTTACCAGCCAGTTGTGCTTGGTGCAGGGGCGCGTAATGCCGACGGTGTCGCATTCCTGAAAAGCGTCGGAACCGATCAGCGATGTCGGAACCTGGCCGGACAGGCAGACGAGCGGAATGGAATCCATCAGCGCATCCTGCAGCGGCGTTACCGCATTGGTGGCGCCGGGGCCTGACGTGACGAGCATGACACCGACCTTGCCGGTGGAGCGGGCATAACCTTCGGCCGCGTGGCCGGCGCCCTGCTCATGGCGCACGAGAATGTGCTGAATGTCTTCCTGCTGGAAAATCTCGTCATAGATCGGAAGTACGGCGCCGCCCGGATAACCGAAGATGTGCTCGACGCCATTGTCCTTCAGCGCCTTGAGAACGATCTCCGCACCTGTCATGCGATTGCTGTTTTCCGTATTGTCCTTATCCGTCATTGCCTGTTTCCATCCCGCTTTGGCTTTGGATATCGTGGAGCCCGAGGGCCTGTTTGAAGACATAAAAAAAGGCCCCTAGAGGAGCCTCGTTCAGCGCATGGGTGCTTTCGCCGGATGGTTACACCATCCTGCCCATGCGCCGTCCCACCACGATAAGTACGTTAAGATTTTTCATGGGCCGGAGTGTTAGCCACAAAAGCCTAAGCCGTCAACGCATATTGCAGGAAAAAATCACCCCCGCCTTTTTTTATTACCCCGGAGGGGGCTTTGACGAAATTTTCGAACGCGACCGATACACCTGTTGTTAAGCATAATCTTTTAGTCTCGAAAGCGCAGATGCTGCCCGAACCACCGCGATCATCCGCATGTACCGGGAAAAAATGTGAATAACGACACGTCTCATAACGCGTCCCGCATGGACGAAAACGAACGGCGATCCGGTGAGCAACCGGCGAACCGCATGCTGGGCCGCGTCATCGCCTGTAACGGCGCGCACGCCACCGTTGCCGCCGAAACGGAACCCGGCTCCACCGATGTGTCGCAGCTCTGGTCCGTCGGACGCCTGATCTCCATCGAAATGGGTACGAGCCGTGTCACCGCGCTGGTCTTTTCCATGCGCACCGGCGAAGACCATTGGGCAGCGGACAGGCCAAACAGGCTGCTGATCGACGTGGAACTCGTGGGCGAAGTTTATCGCACCGAAGACGGCAGCGAACGTTTTTCCACCGGCATCTCCCGTTACCCCTATCTCGGCGCGGTGGCGCACCGCATCCGCACCAGCGACCTGGCAAAGATTTACGACAGCGGCAAGCGCGATGCCTGCGTCATCGGCAAGCTGACACAGGACGACACAATCAACGCCGCCATCAGCATCCCACAGATGCTTGCCAAACATTTCGCCGTTGTCGGCTCGACGGGTGTGGGTAAGACCACTGCCGTTTCGCTCCTTCTTCACAAGGCGATCGAGACGGACCCGAAACTGCGCGTCCTCATTCTCGATCCGCATAATGAATTCGCGGCGGCTTTTCCCGATCATTCCGTCGTCATCGATACCGACACGCTGGACCTTCCCTTCTGGCTGATGCGGCTCGAGGAATTTGCCGAGGTGATTTTCCGCGGGCGCAAGCCCGTACCGGAAGAAATGGATTTCCTCCGCGATCTCATTCCCGAAGCGAAAAAGGCATTTCGCGGCACCGAAGGTTCCACTGTCCGCCGCACCTCTGACAAGAGCGCGATCACACCGGATACGCCGGTGCCATACCGCATCGCCGACCTTCTCGCCCTCATTGACGAGCGCATCGGCCGGCTGGAAGGCCGTGGCGAAAAACCCGCCTTGCGCACCCTGAAAGGCCGCATCCTCTCGGCCGTCAACGATACGCGCTATAATTTCATGTTCTCGAGCAATACGATCAACGACAATATTCTCGAGACGGTCGCGCATATCTTCCGCATACCGGGGGAAGGCAAGCCGATTTCGGTTTTCCAACTGTCAGGCATCCCCTCCGAAGTGGTGAATTCGGTGGTCTCGGTGCTCTGCCGCATGTCCTTCGAACTGGCGGTGCTGGCGCGCGGGTCGCTGCATATGCTTGTCGTGTGCGAAGAAGCGCATCGTTATGTTCCGGCTGACCCGGAGCGTGGCTTTTTCCCAACCCGGCAATCCATCGCCCAGATCGCCAAGGAAGGCCGCAAATACGGCATCTCACTCGGCGTCATCAGTCAGCGACCAAGCGAGCTGGACCAGACCATCCTGTCGCAATGCTCGACCCTGTTCGCCATGCGGCTGTCGAACGAGATCGACCAGAAGATCATTCTCTCCGCCGTGCCGAACGCATCGACCTCGACCACGAGCTTTCTCTCTTCCATAGGCAATGGCGAGGCCATCGCTTTCGGCGAGGCCGTGAATGTGCCGATGCGCATGCGCTTCGACCGTGTAGCCACGGCCAAATTGCCGAAGGCAAGCGGCATCACCAGCCATGTGAGCCATGAAACCCCTGACACGGTCGACCTGAACAGCATCGTCACCCGCATGCGCGCCACGGCCAAGCCCGTTATCACCGGCTTCCAGCAAAGCGTGGAAGCGGCTTTTTCCGATCTGTCGGAACCGGCCGTATTTCCGGCGGCAGACGATATCGATCGCTGGAAGCGAGAGTTGGGGACGCCCGCAACGGAGGGATATGAACCCTACCGCCCGGATATGCTGCCCGGACGCACGCCGCCTGCACCACCCACCAACACGTCGACGGATGTCACCTCCGGCGCCGTCAACGAGTTGCGCAAGGCCGGTTTCCAGATGCAGGCGCAGAATGGCCCGCCGCCCGGTGAGATGCGCCCGTCGCTGCGCGAAAGCCTGTTGAAAAAGCCGCTCGGCAGCCTCTACCGTAAGGACTAGGCTCCTTTCACGGCTGGATGCGCGTCCAGTCGTCCCCCATCTGGTTGCGGAACCAGGTCATCTGCCGTTTGGCATATTGGCGGGTCGCGGCCGCCGATTTTTCGATCACCTCCGCCGCACCCATGCGCCCCGCCAGCATATCAGCGATCTGGGCAACGCCGATCGCCTTCATCGCCGTTGCGTCGGGCGCGAGATTAAGCGCGAGCAGCGTCTGCACCTCCTCCACCGCACCGCTTTCCATCATCGCCTCAAAACGGCGGTTGATACGGTCATGCAGCACCGGCCTCTCCGGCAGGACGACGAATTTCTGCGCCCGCTCGGGATCGACGATCATCGGGCCGCTGGCGCGCTGGAAATCGCGGATCGATTTTCCCGTCGCCTGAAGCACCTCCAGCGCCCGGACGATACGCTGGCCGTCTCCCGGTTGCAGCATCTGCGCCATGGACGGGTCGCGGTTCACCAATTCGGCGTGAAGCTTTGCCGCCCCCTCTTCGATCAGCCGGGTGCGCAGCCCCTCGCGAATGGCATCGGGAATGGCGGGCATATCGGAGAGGCCGCCGGTCAGCGCCTTGAAATAAAGCCCCGTGCCGCCAACGATAACCGGAAAACGCCCCTCACCGCGCAGATCCGAAAGCAAGCCGGAAATATCCCGCAGCCATTCGCCGGTTGAATAGGCGCTGCTAGCAGGCACATGGCCATAGAGACAATGCGGCACGCCCTCCATTTCGTCGTCGGAAGGCCGGGCGGTCAGCACCCGCAGCGTGTCATAAACCTGCATGCTGTCGGCATTGATGACGACGCCATTCCGCTCCCGCGCCAGACGAAGCGCAAGCGCGGACTTGCCGCTTGCCGTCGGGCCGGTTATCAGGATCGCATCAAAATTCTGATCAAGGTTTTTCATCATGGCTCTGGTTGCCACGCTTATCGCCAATCCGTCAAATCCTGTTCTGACACCAGCCCTCGGCGAATCGGCCGCAAAGGCCGTCAACGCATCGGGCCTTTATTGGCTGGCCGATGGCATCGCCTGCGATATCGCCCTGCCCTTGGGCGCCGCAGCCGAACAGGCGCGCAGCGCAATTGTCGCCGCGCTTGCCGGAAAACCCATCGATATCGTCATCCAGGAACAGGACCAGCGTCGCAAGAAGCTGCTGATCGCCGACATGGATTCGACCATGATCGGCCAGGAATGCATCGACGAACTGGCCGCCGAAGTGGGGCTGAAGGACAAGGTCTCCGCCATCACCGCCCGTGCAATGAATGGCGAGATCGCTTTTGAGCCGGCTCTGCGTGAGCGCGTGGCGCTGCTGAAGGGCCTGCCTGTTTCCGTCATCGATGATGTCATCGAAAAGCGCATCACGCTGACATCAGGCGGCAAGGAGCTGATCGCCACCATGAAGGCGAAGGGTTACTACACCGCGCTTGTTTCCGGCGGCTTCACCGTCTTCACCAACCGTGTCGCCGCCACGCTCGGTTTCGACGAGAATCGCGCCAATCTGCTCGGCGAAGCCAATGGCGAGCTTGACGGCACCGTGGCCGAACCCATTCTCGGCAAACAGGCCAAGGTGGACGCGCTGAATGACATTGCCGCAAAGCTTGGCATTTCGCCTGATGAGGCGATGGCGGTCGGCGATGGCGCCAATGATCTCGGCATGCTGCATGTGGCCGGCGCAGGCGTTGCCCTGCACGCCAAGCCCGCCGTCGCCGCCGAAGCGCAGATGCGCATCGACCATGGCGACCTGACCGCGCTTCTTTACATCCAGGGCTATCGCAAGACGGATTTTGTCACTCCATGATCATTCGTGAGACAGAAAGACTCATTCTGCGCGAGTGGAAGGAGAGCGACCGCGACCTGTTCCGCGAAATCAACGCGGACGAGAAGGTCATGGAATTCTTCCCCTTCCGCCGCAGCCATGCGGAAGCGGACGCGGTGCTGGAAACCATCAATGGCATGATCCGCGGCAGCGGTTACGGCTTTTATGCCATGGAGCTGCGCGAGACCGGCGAAGTCATGGGGTTCTGCGGCATATCCCCCGTCATGAACCTCGATCCACCCTTCCCGCTCGGCACCATGGAAATCGGCTGGCGGCTTGCCACCCGCTTCTGGGGGCACGGCTATGTTACCGAAGCCGCACAATCGCTGCTCGTCATGGCCTTTGATGAAAAGGAAACGCCGGAAATCGTCTCCTTCGCCGTCCATGATAATCATCGGTCCACAGCAGTCATGGAGCGCATCGGCCTCAAGCGTGACCCTTCGCGCGATTTCGAGCACCCGCGCGTGCCGGAAGAAACGCACCCGCATCTACGGCCGCACGTCACCTATGCGTTGACGCTGGAGGAATGGCGGGCGCGATAAGGCCTGCCCGCCACTTTCGAAAGGTCATTTCACCGCGGCATTGCCGCCATCGGCAAACAGCGCAGCCCCGGCGACGAAGCTTGCCATCGAGCTCGCGAGGAAAAGAGCGGCCTGCGCAATTTCTTCGGGCTCGGCGATACGCTTCATCGCATGCAGGCCGGCAGCCCATTCCTTCTGCGCCTCATCTCCAGCCATCGGCGTATCGACACCGCCGGGTAGAAGAGCATTCGCGCGAATACCGCTGACGGCATAATCGGCGGTAATGCCTTTCACCAGCCCCATCAACGCGGCCTTCGCCGTTCCATAAGCCGCCATGCCCGGTATGCCGACACTAGTGCCGACGAAACTTGACGTGAAGACGATGGAACCACCGCCCCGCGTCAGCATCGCCGGGATCTGGTAACGCGCGCCCAGAAAGGCAGAGGTGAGATTGACGTTGAGCACATGATCCCATTCCTCAGGCGAAATCTCCGCCAGCGGCTTCATGGCCCCCACCCCACCCGCATTGTTGACGGCGATATCGAGGCCACCGAAGACACTCACGGCCGCATCCGCCAACCGGGAATGGGTTTCCGCAACACCGGCGTCGCCGGCAACCGCGTGAACACAACCACCGGCCCCGCGAATGTCAGCCGCAACCTCTTCCAGCGCCTTTTCACCGCGCGCATTGATGACGACTGCCGCGCCTTCGGCGGCAAACAGCATCGCCGTCGCCCGGCCGATGCCGGATGACGCGCCAGTGATGATGGCAACTTTGTTTTCGAGTAATTTCATATCCTTGGCCTCCGTTTGATGGAGACCAAGGGATAGGGACCTGACCGGCGCGCAACCACCCGATTCCTGACGAACCGGGCGAAAAGCGTTTATTCCAGCGGCAGCGCCACCACGCGCAGATTGCCCTGTGCATCCGCCACCATCATATGCGCATTTTTGCGGCCTTCGGACTTCAGGCCGTTGACACGCACCAGCACGTCGCCGGGGACTTCCATGAAATCCTGCCCAACCTCGACGATGACGTCGCCGGTCTTCATGCCCTTCTGTTCGGCGGGGGAACCGGGATCGACGCTTGCGACAAGCACGCCTTCCACGCTTTCAGCAATACCCTTTTCCGTGCGCAGCTCATTGCTCAGCACCACGAGGTTCATTCCGAGGACGGTCTGCGGTGCTTCGCGCACTTCCGGTGTCTGGTCCTGCGCCTGATCGTCGCCACCATCTTTGTCTTCGGGGACGACCATACTGCCATCACCGTCTTCACCCTGCTGGTCGTCGGTTGAGGCCTTTTCGTCGGTCGTATCCTGCAATTGGCCGAGCTTGACCTTTACGGTCTCTTCCTTGCCGTCGCGATAGACGACAACATCGACTTCCTTGCCGACAGGGCTTTCCGCCACGATGCGCAGGAGGTCACGCATTTCGTGGATATCCTTGCCGTCGAATTTCAGGACGACATCGCCTGCCTGGATCGGGCCATTCTCCACCGGACCACCCTTGGCCACACCTGAAATCAGCGCGCCCTTGGCAGTGTCCATACCAAGGCTTGCAGCGACATCATCGGTGACAGGCTGAACGCGAACACCGAGCCAACCGCGGCGCGTCTCGCCGAATTCGATGAGCTGTTGCACGATATTCTGGGCAAGCTCCGTCGGCACGGCGAAACCGATACCGATCGAACCGCCGCTCGGCGAAATGATCGCCGTATTGATGCCGATCACCTCACCCTTCATGTTGAAGAGCGGGCCACCGGAGTTACCTTTGTTGATCGCCGCATCCGTCTGGATGAAATTGTCATAGGGGCCGGCATTGATGTTACGGCCGCGCGCGGAAATGACGCCCACGGTCAGCGATCCGCCAAGCCCGAACGGATTGCCGACGGCCATCACCCAGTCGCCGATGCGCATGCTGCGCGAATCGCCGAACTTCACGGCCTTCAGCGGCGTTTTCGGCTCCACCTTCAGGACGGAAAGATCGGTCTTGGTATCGGTGCCGACAAGCGTCGCCTTGAGCTTCGAGCCATTCGGGAAAATCACCTCGATGGCATCAGCACCCTCGATGACGTGGTTGTTGGTCACCACATAACCGGCCGGATCGATCACGAAACCCGACCCAAGCGAATTGACCTTCTCGCCGCCTTCCGGCTTCTGGCTGTCGAAATAATCCTTGAAGAATTCCTGGAAGGGCGAGCCTTCCGGCAGCTTTGGCGGAACAGGCCCCTTGCCCTCGGTCTTGACGTTCTGCGACGTGGAAATATTCACCACCGCATCGAGCAGCGGTTCGGCAAGATCGGCCACCGATTCCGGCCCATGGCTCTGCGCTCTTGCCGCAACCGGCGCCGACAGGCTGCCCGCCATAAGCGCGATGCCCGCAACTGCGGCAATGCTGCTGCGAAAAGGCGAAAGAAGGGTCACGGCCATAAGCGTCCTCGCGTTTCAAATCGTCATGCCCTGCTTATATCGTCAAAGCATAAGGCGGAATGATGAAGTGTAAAAATACCTTTTCGTGAACAGGCGGGGATGCCTTGCCCGTAGCCACAGCATTGGCACGAAAACGCAGTAAAAAGAAAGGGCCGGTAAAAACCGGCCCCTCCAAAATCAGTTGATCCGCTATCAGTTCGCCGGCGCTGGCGCAGGCGCGGCGGGAGCGGCAGGTGCTGCACCGTTGATATTGTTGAAATAACGGAAGAAGGTCGAATCCGGGGACAGGACCAGCGTCGTGCCGTTGCCGTTCAACGCATTGGCGTAAGCAGACATGGAGCGATAGAACTCGAAGAAGTCCGGATCGCGCTGGAAAGCCGCACCGAAGACCTTGTTGCGTTCGGCATCGCCTTCACCGCGCAGCACTTCGGACTGCCGCTGGGCCGTGGACTCGAGCTCCACCACCTCACGGTCGGCAACGGCCCGGCGACGCTGCGCCGCCTCGTTACCGCGTGCGCGGATCAGTTCGGCTTCGGCAAGACGTTCCGACTTCATGCGCTCGAAGGTCTGCTGCGACACTTCCTGCGTCAGATCGGTACGGCGGATGCGGACATCCACAATGCTGATGCCGAGCGATTCCGCATCGGGACGCAGATCGTCACGCACTTCCTGCATCATCGATGCACGCGCATCCGAAAGCGCGGATTCAAAGCCGCGCAGACCGTAGACCCGGCGCAGCGATGCGTCGAGACGGGTGCGCAGGCGCGATTCCGCCGACATCTGGTCACCCGAGACAGTCTGCCGGAAGCGGCGTGCATCCGTGATGCGATAGACCACGAAGGCATCGACCTCATAGAACTTACCGCCGGAAACCTGAACACGGATATTGTCGTGATCGAAGCGCAGCGCCCGGTTCTCGATATATTGGACCCGATCGGCATCCATGAAGGCGAAGGGCAGCTTGAAATAGAGGCCCGGCGCGGTTTTCACATCGAGGATCTGACCGAAGCGGACGACGATGGCCTGCTGGCGTTCGTTGACGACGAAGATCGACGAATAACCGAAGAAAAGCAGGACGGCGAGACCGACGAGAACGGCCGTAAGACGGTTACCCATATCAGTTGCCTCCCTGCTGTGCTGCGCCCGGATTGTTGCGCATGATCTCGTTCAGAGGCAGATAAGGCACCACGCCCTGTTTCTCGTCTATGATGATCTTGTTCGAACCCTTCAGGACCTGCTCCATCGTTTCCAGGAACATGCGCTGACGGGTTACCTCAGGCGCCGTGCGATACTGGTCATAGATGGAAATGAAGCGCTGCGCCTCACCTTCCGCCTCGTTGACGACACGCGACTTGTAGGCGTTCGCCTCTTCGATGATCTGCGCGGCCTGACCGCGTGCGGCACCGAGCTTCTGGTTGGCGTATTGATTGGCTTCCTGAACGAAGCGGTCTTCATCCTGTTCGGCACGCTGCACTTCATCGAAGGCATCGGCCACTTCACGCGGCGGAGCCGCATCTTCGATGGCCACGGCATTGATGGAGATGCCGGCGCCATAACCGTCCATGGTGGACTGGATGATGCTGCGCACATCTGCCGCAATCGCCTGACGGTTGTCGCGGAAGATATCCTGCGCCGGACGACGGCCAACGACTTCGCGCATGGCGCTTTCGGAAACCTGCTGCAGCGTTT
The DNA here is from genome assembly GCF_005221325.1 of Agrobacterium tumefaciens. Lineage (NCBI taxonomy): Bacteria > Pseudomonadati > Pseudomonadota > Alphaproteobacteria > Hyphomicrobiales > Rhizobiaceae > Agrobacterium > Agrobacterium tumefaciens. The sequence goes on from NZ_CP039888.1 coordinate 1,777,561, forward strand.
CCGCCGGTGCGTCCACGTTGAAGAGATAGGATTTCGGATCGGAGACCGTATATAGCACCGAGAACTGAACGTTGACGATGTTCTGGTCGCCGGTCAGCATCACGCCGCTCGACGAAGACGACGAGGCGCGCGAACCGATATTCTGCTGCTGCTCGGTCACCTTGACGATTTCCACCGTCTCGATCGGCCACAGATGGAAATGCAGGCCCGGCATCGAGATTTCGTCCTTCGGACGGCCGAAACGCAGCTCGACGCCGCGCTCGTCCGGCTGGACGGTGTAGATGGACTGGATGCCGAGGAAAACCAGAACGACGAGAACCACGATGGCGACCACGCCGCCATTGAAGCCGCCGGGCAGCACATTCTTGAAACGGTCCTGGCTGCGCCGGATGATCTCTTCCAGATCGGGCGGGCCGCCATTGCCGCCGCCACCGCCGCGAGGCCGGTTAGGCCCCTGCCCCCATGGGCCGCCACCGCCGCCCTGGTTGTTTCCTCCACCGCCGCCACCCCAAGGGCCGCCGCCGCCATTCTGATTGCTCCAGGGCATCAATACCTCTTTATAAAAGCCTCTCCCGGTTCCGTCCGTAAGCGATTGCTCGCGTGCGGCGGGAATATCGACCCGTTATAGGAAGGAGAAGCATCCGTTTCAACGCAGAGGTGGTAACTAAATACCCAATCGGGGTAAATAGTTCACTTTGCCGCGGCTCTTCGCACATAAGTGGTAAACAGAACCGGATAATTGTCCTTTTCCCCTGCGGGCGCGGCCTTTTCTTCGGTTTTCTCGAAAATTGCGGGATCAATTTCCGGGAAAAAAGTGTCGCCGTCGAGTTTTACCGCCACATGGGTGACGGAAAGTTGATCGGCAAAGGGCATGGCCTGACGGTAAATCTCGCCGCCGCCGGCGACGAAAACCTCATCCACGCCCAGTTCCGCAGCCTTCGTCTTTGCAAGCTTCACGGCCTCGTCCAGCGACGAGACGACGTCAACGCCTTCAGGCCGGTAATCGGCATTGCGGCTGACGATGATATGCGGACGGCCAGGGAGGGGGCGCTCGCCGACGGACAGAAATGTCTTGCGGCCCATGATGAGCGGCTTGCCCATCGTCATCGCCTTGAAGCGCTTCAGATCGGTCGACAGCTTCCACGGCATATCGAGATCGCGGCCGATGACACCGTTCTCGGACACCGCAACGATGATGGTAACGCGCGGCTCACTCATACCGCGATCGGCGCCTTGATGCTTGAATCGGCCTCGTAATTCTCCAGCGTAAAGTCTTCGAACTTAAAGGCGAAAAGGCTCTTCACATCAGGGTTGAGGCGCATGGTCGGCAAGGCCTTCGGCGTACGCGTCATCTGCAGCCGTGCCTGTTCGAAATGGTTGGCATAGATATGCGCATCACCCAGCGTATGAACGAAATCGCCGGGTTTGAGGCCCACGACCTGCGCTACCATCAGGGTTAGCAACGCGTAGGATGCGATGTTGAACGGCACGCCGAGGAAGATATCGGCCGAGCGCTGGTAAAGCTGGCACGAGAGCTTCCCCTCCGAAACATAGAACTGGAACAGGCAATGGCAGGGCGGCAGCGCCATCTCGTCCACCAGTGCCGGGTTCCACGCCGAAACGATGTGGCGGCGGGAATTGGGATTGGTTTTCAGCGCCTCGATCAGAAGCGCGATCTGGTCGATATGGCGGCCATCGGGCGCCGGCCAGGAGCGCCATTGCGCGCCATAGACCGGACCGAGATCGCCATTCTCATCGGCCCATTCGTCCCAGATGGAAACGCCGTTCTCCTTGAGATAGGCGATATTGGTATCGCCTTTCAGGAACCAAAGCAGCTCATGGATGATAGAGCGCAGATGCAGTTTCTTGGTGGTGAGAACCGGAAAACCTTCGGCAAGGTCGAAACGCATCTGGTAACCGAAAACCGAACGCGTGCCCGTGCCCGTGCGGTCTCCGCGGTCGGAGCCCGTTTCCATCACATGCCGGAGAAGATCGAGATATTGTTTCATGCGTTCTGCCGCCGATTCCCTGAGATCAGGGGAATATAATAGCACAGGGCGGCAGAACCAATCACATAATGCGGGTTTATCCCCGGCTCAAATCAAAGCGACTGAAGCTTGCCCAGTTCCTTGGCCACCAGATAATAGAAGGTCACGCGCGACTTGGAGCGATCCGCCGCCATGGCTTTTGCGACAGTGGCGACTGCCTTGTCGGCGCTGTCATCGGTAACCCCGAGCTTCTTGCCGCACCAGCTTGCCTTTACGCGCGCAAGCTCTTCCGGATCGGAAGCGGACACCAGCGAGGAATCCCGGTTGCGCAGGGCAATGCCGAGATGTTTGACGATCTTGGCCACCACGGCTTCGTCGGCGGCTGCGTCGTATTTCTTCACATCTGCGAGATAGTCAGTCATGTCCACTCCTTCGTGTGTCCCCGGCGCCACGTTGCTTCTGGTGACCGGTTGCATGGAGAATGTGTCAGCAATCTCTCGTCGTCAAGAATTGTCTAAATTGTGGGCGTCAAACACGAAACCTTTTCATGGAATTGTCATCGCCCCCCTTTTCTAAGGCCGGCGAAACGCCTATATGAGCCTTGCCGGGGCAACCCGGCTATGGCGATAAACGGTCGGTGTAATAAACCTATTGGACCCGGGGGCGGTACCCGGCGCCTCCACCAAAAACCGGCAGGCTCGAGACGAGGCCGGCTTTTGATGGGGGCGAAATAGGATCGACAAGGGCGTAAAGATCGAACTTTTGCTCGGCATGATACCGCCGTTATCGGGTCACAAGTGTAGTTGCAAACGACAACAACGCTAAGGAATATGCTCTCGCTGCCTAATGGCGGTGCGGGAATTCCGCTCTAAGTCCTTACGGTTAGCCCCGTAAGGCGGGGTTCGGAGGTACCTGGCAACAGAAACCTCCACCTTCTCCATTTTGCCTGAATTGATTATATGATAGCTGACTTGCGAACGGCGTCGGCTTTTCCGTTGCTGCCGTTCGGGACATTGCGTATACTTGGACAATGCGTAGCCGTCAGGATCGGAAATGATCCCGGCTCAAGGATTACGCGAAGATTCAAAGTGTTAAAGCGTCCCGGGCGCGCAAGCCGCGCCGCGCATGAAAAGACGTTCGAATAAGGGAAAGACAGGACCGCATGGGGCAGGATCATATCCGTTACGACATTCTCGCACAGGATGCCCTTCGCGGCGTTATTCGTAAGGTTTTGGGTGAAGTGGCCGCAACCGGCCGCCTGCCCGGCGACCACCATTTCTTCATCACATTCCTGACCGGCGCGCCCGGGGTGCGGATTTCGCAGCACCTCAAGTCCAAATATGCCGAGCAGATGACCATCGTCATCCAGCATCAGTTCTGGGATCTGAAGGTTACGGAAATCGGCTTCGAAATCGGCCTCTCCTTTTCCGATACGCCGGAAAAGCTTGTCATTCCCTACAATGCCATCAGAGGTTTCTACGATCCTTCCGTAAACTTCGAGCTTGAGTTCGATGTGCCTCTGGCCGAAGAAGAAGAAATGGAAGAAGCGGAAATCACCGCTTACCCCGTTTCCAACGAAGCGAAACCCGCTTCCGAAACGCCCAAATCGGGTGAGGAAAAGAAGGAAGGCTCCGTCGTTTCGCTGGATGCTTTCCGCAAGAAGCAATAACGGCTTCTGCCCCGGGCCTCGTGAAACCCAGCCTCGTGAAACTCAACCCGTGAAACGCAAGGAGACATATCCCCATGGCGGCCGATATCGTCAATCTGCGTCAGTTTCGCAAACAGAAGGCCCGTAACGAAAAAGAAAAACAGGCGGAGCAGAACCGCCTGTCTTACGGCCGCACCAAGACGGAAAAGAACCTCACCTCGGCCCTGAACGAAAAAGCCGAAAAGGCGCTCGATCAGGGGCGGCTCGAAAAAGGCGATGACGGGGCCGGCAAAGACTGACGGGCCAATCCACCGCAGCGGATTTCGGGATTCAAAAAAGAATCGCAAAACAGGGACTTGCCCGGGGAGACATGATCGAGATTTCCAACCGGACCCGCCGGAGACCGATCTGATGATCCGCAAACACTCCGCGACCTTGCACGGCCACCGCACCAGCATCTCGCTCGAGGATGCCTTCTGGGACGAGCTTAGGATCATCGCTGAAAGGCGCAAGATCAGTTTTGCCGCCCTGCTTGCCGAAATAGACGACAACCGCCCGGCCGACAGCAATCTGTCCTCGTCGCTGCGGGTTTACGTGCTGAACTGGCTGAAGACCCGCTGATCCAAATGGGCGCGACGGACCGTCGTCGAACGCAGACTGCGATACCGCCCACCAGCAGCCGACTACAAAAATTCCAGCCGAAAACTCATAACGCCGTGAAAGCATTCATTAAACATTGACGGCCTAGTCTGCGCTGCAAGGCATTCCCGTATTGCGTAGCCTTGCCTCCGAATATCGTTTTCAGACTGTCCCTTCCTCGCCTCTCCCACTGAGGCACGGATAGCTCCTGTCTCCGGAAATGAGGATTGCAATCAATCCTCAGGCAAAGCCACTGCTATCAGGTTTAAATTTTGATTGCGGCCCGAAGCCGGTTGGGAAGGGTAGACATCCCCCTCGGCGTCATCCTCGACCCTGTGCCCAGAATCTAATCACGTCGAATAAAATCAATCGGTTGCAGATAACAGGGTCAAGCCCCAGGATGACGTTGGGAAGTTTCGCGCTTCAACGAAATTGAAGAGCGACCGGCTTCCCTGCCCCGAGCTTACGGTGTGGCGGGCGGATTTTCAGGCGCCAGCTGTCGGATGGCGTTTTCCGTTGGAGGCACCATCAGTGCCGGTGCGGACTGCCGCTCGGGTGCTGGCTGCTGTTGTTGTTGCTGCAACCGCTCCTGCTGTTCCTTTTCCTGACGCAGACGTTCTTCGGTTGCGGCCTTCAAACGTGCCTCTTCTTCGGCCTTGGCCTTGGCTTCCGCCTCGGCCCGTTCCTTCTCGGCCTGCCGTTCTGCGGCCTGGGAGCGGTAAAGCGCCATTTCGCGGCGCAGGCGCTGCTTTTCAAGAACGCTGGCCTGCATGGCTTCCACCCGGCGGCGTTCCTTTTCAAAAGCCCGAAGTGACAGGTAATTGCTGAGCGCGGAGACATCCGTTGTCAAAGCCGGCGCGGCGAGCGGGCCGTTATAGTTGAGGCGCACGGACGGTTCGGCACCGGCAACCGTTTCGGTGCCGGGATTGAACACGAGGTCGAGGTCGCCATTGACGGTCGAGGCGGCGATATCGACGGTCGCATCGGCGGTTAGCGTCACCGGATCGATCCCCGCACGCAGATTCTTGAAATGAAGCGCGCCGCCATTCAGCGAAAATGGCAGGGCCACATCACCGAGGGCAATTTCACCCTGCCAGAGGCTCTGATCCACTAGCGGCCGCACCTTGGGCGCATCGATCGGCTGCTGCAGGCCATCGGCCGCCTGCAGGATCGGCGGCAGGGCACTCGGATTAAGCCCCTTCAGCACAAGCCCGCCGGTCCGGATTTCGCCCGAACCGCCCGCCGATTTCAGCATTTCACCGACACTTTTGCCGGTCGATTCGGCCGTGAGGTCAATCGCCGCCTGGCCTGTAGCAACAGGCCCGTTGGCATTGGCCCACAGGATCGGCTCCGGATTGGCGTCGGTCACCGCGATCTTGGTGCGGAAAATGCCCGCACCCTCGCCCGTGGACATGGCCAGCCGCCCGGTCAGCTTGCCGCCCATGAAAGTACCGGCAACATCGTCAAGCGAGAGACTGCCCGCATCATGCGTGAGCTTGGCTGAAACACCCGTGACCGTGCCGAAGGGGCCGGCCTCGAAGCTTTCCGCTTTCAGGGCAAGCGAGGCCTTGAGCTGCGGGAATGCGGGCATGGCAAGAGGCTTGGCGTTCAGCGCGCCGGTTTCCGGGTCGATCACCGGCCCGTAGATCGCATCCCCCAGCCAGGCAAGATCGGCTGTTCTGACCGCAAGATCGCCCGTGACCGGATGAGGCGCGGCGCGCTGGACCGTGACATTGCCCGAGAAAGGATTGCCGCCCGCCTGCCCGCCGATCGAGGAAAAGGCGATCTTCTCCCCGTCCACCGCCACCTTGGCATTCGCCTTAAGCGCCATGCCGCCACCGAGCTGCGGCAGACCGACCGCATTCATGATCAGATAGGGCTCGATGTCAGCGCTTTCGAGCGCGACATCGGCGCTGCCCTCACCGAAATTGGCGGCCGCAACGGCAAAGGAACCATTCATCGAAAAATGCGTACGCTCCGTCGAAAAGCGCAGTTCGGTCTGGGCGGGTGAACCGAGCGTGCCGTTGAGCTTGACGGAAAGAAGCCCCTCCCCATCCGCGTCGAAGGGCAGCGGGTCAAGCCCCGCCTGCCCGAACAGGATCGCTGTCGATTGGTTCTTCAGTACCGCTTCCAGCGACATCGCCGTATCGTCCGTGATCGACAGGAAATCCGGCATCTTGGCGACAGCCGACAGGCGACTGCCATTGACGGTGCCGGAGACAGCGACATTGGCGCCGCCATTGTCACTGTTGACGGATACATCCATCGCAAGATCGGAATTGGCGTACCACGGCGCGCTCGCCGCCAGGCGGCTGAGGAAGGGATGATTGGGCAGTTTCTGCTGGAGCATGGTGAAGAACGGCTGCATATCGGCTGCATGCAGGTTCACCGTGCCCTTGCCAGCATATTTCAGCAACGAACCCTGCAACTGGCCCTTCGCCTTCACCTCCGCGCCGGCAATATCGCCGGCCGTCATGTTTTCAAGCGAGAGAACCCCGCCCGCCATGGTGAAGGCGGTCTCGACATGATTGGCGGTCACGCCGGCCATGTTGAACCGGTCGGCCTTGAATTTCGCGGTAATGCGATGGTCGAGAACCGAGCTTCCGACCTGATCGCCGAGCGCCAGGCTGCCGAGTGCCCGAAGGGCATCGAGATCGATTTCATTGCCGGCGAGATCGATGGAAAGATTGGAGGTTTTGCCATCGGAGCGCCGCTCCAGCTCGCCTTTCAGCGAAGCATCGCCAATCGCCAGCTCCAGATTGTCAAAACGCTGATTGAGCGTCGTCAGCGAGACATCGGCGGAAAAACCGGCGGCGTTGAGTTGCCGGATCGCCGGGTCGACGGAGCCGGAAAGCCAGTTTGCCAGCCCCGAAGGCTGGTTGGAGGCGAGCAGCAGATTGCCGTTGAAGGCAGGGCCGCCGAGCAGCGTCAGCGATCCCTTGGCTTCGAGCTGCGTTCTCCCCGGCAGCGTCGCCACGGCATTCACCACCTGCCAGCCACTGCCATCCGGGCGCACATCCAGCCGGATGTCGCGGATCGTCGTATCGTCGGAAACGAGCGCCGGCAGGCTGATACTCGCCTTGCCCGGCACCGGCGGCACCGGAATGCGGGCCACCATGGCGGCAAAGGCCTCGATGCGCTGGCGCACCGAGACGGTTGGCTGGCGCGAAGTCTTGCCCGTCTGCACGACGGGCGGCGCAAAACGGGCGACATCGATCTGCTGGCCATCTGCGGTGAGCAGGAATTCTGGCTTGGCGCCGGTATCCAGCGTCGCTTCGCCGGTCACGACGTAAGGATTTTCGTTACCGCCAAGCTCCATGCGGTAGCTCGGGATACGCACGCTTTCATTGGTGAGTTCGAAACTGCCACGCGTGCGCGGCGAAGAAAAGATGGATCGCCCTGCCTGCTGCTTCTGCTTTTCGTCTTCCCGGAAACTGAAGGAGAAGGAGCCGCTATAGGCGGGTTTTCCCGCCGTCGCCGCAATCGCGCCATCGAGATCGACTTCAACCGGATGTTCGTCCGGCACGAGGCGGAGCCTCAGCCCCATACGGCCATTGGCGTAATCCGGCTCACTGCTCGAAAGCGAGAATGAGCCCGGATGCCCGTCGACGGCAGCGCGTCCTTCGGCTTTCCAGGGCCCGGCCAGCGAATTGGCGGACATGTCGGCATTGAGGCCGGTCACGACACGGTTGCGGCCGGACTGCTCATCGATGAATTCGATCTGCCCGCCTTCGATCTGCACGCTTTCCAGAACCACGGTGCGGGCCGGAATTTCCGCCCGGCTGCCGCGCATCCAGTCCAGCGTGCCGTCTTTCAGCAGACGAATCTTCGCCTTGGGTTCCTCGATGCGCATATCGAAAATACGCGCCTCGCCGGAAAGGAAAGGCGCCAACTCGGCATCCATGGAAAAACGCGCCACCTGGATCAGCGGCGATCCATCGGCATCCGTTCCGGCGCGCACATCATGCAGCGTCACCGAGGGGAAAGGCAGGATACGGGCCTCGACGCGGCCATGCACCACCACCTTCTTGCCGAGAATCCGGCTTGCCTGATCCTCAAAATCGCGGCGGAAATCCGTCCAATCGACGAAATAGGGAATGAGCAGTGCCGAAAACAGCACCACGGCCAGCAGTCCGCCCAGAAAAACCAGAATACGCCCGAGCACTGACCTGCATCTCCCTTCGCGAACGCTGCAAACCTATTCTTTTCTGCCTTAACGGCAAGCAGCCTTTTGTACCAATCAAATATGAGAACGATCAGACAAGCCGGAACAACTTGCCCGGATTGAAGATGTTATCCGGATCGAGCGACGTTTTGATGGCGCGCATGAAATCCAGTGCATTTCCTGCCTCTTCGGCGAGAAAACTCATCTTGCCCTGGCCGATGCCATGTTCGCCGGTGCAGGTGCCATCCATGGCGATGGCGCGGCGATTGAGGCGGGCAACGAAGGCTTCGGTCTTCGCGACGCTTTCGGCATCCTTGCCATCAAACAGAATAAGCACATGGAAGTTCCCGTCGCCGGCATGGCCGACGATGGGCGCCAGAAACCCGTTTTCCTCGATATCCCGCTGCGTTTCCACCACGCAATCGGCCAGCCGCGAAATCGGTACGCAGACATCGGTGGAAAGCCCGTCGAGATGTGGTGCCAGCGCGCGCGATGCCCAATAGGCGTCATGGCGCGCTTTCCACAGCTTGTTGCGCTCGGCAGCATCGCCCGTCCAGCGGAAATCGACGCTGCCGCATTCGGCTGCAATCTCGGCGAACTGCTGCGATTGCAGCGCCGCCGTCTCCTCGGTGCCGTGGAACTCCACGAAAAGCGTCGGCTTTTCCGCGTAATTCAGGCCGGAATAGGCGTTGCAGGCGCGCACCTGCACCTCATCAAGCAATTCGATGCGGGCGACCGGAACGCCCATCTGGATCGTCATGATGACGGCATCGCAAGCCGCTTTGATGCTGTCGAAGGTGCAGACACCGCCGGCGATCTTTTCCGGAATGCCCTGCAGCCGCAACGTCACCGAGGTGATGACACCGAGCGTGCCTTCGGCGCCCACGAAAAGCCGCGTCAGGTCGTAACCGGCGGACGACTTGCGGGCGCGGCGTGCAGTGCGGATTTCCTCGCCATTGGCGACGACGGCGGTGACGGCCAGAACATTGTCCTTCATCGTGCCGTAACGCACGGCATTGGTGCCAGAAGCGCGCGTCGAGGCCATGCCGCCAATCGAGGCATTGGCGCCGGGATCGATCGGGAAAAACAGGCCGGTATCGCGCAGATAGACATTGAGGTCCTCACGCGTCACGCCCGGCTCCACCGTCACATCAAGGTCTTCGGCATTCACCTCAATGATGCGATTCATCCGGCTGAAATCGATGCAGATTCCGCCATCGGGCGCATTCACCTGCCCTTCGAGTGAAGACCCTGTTCCAAAGGGAATGACGGGCACCTTGTACTGCGCACAAGCCTTCACCACGGCCTTCACATCATCAGCGTTTTCGGCAAAGACAACGCCGTCAGGCGCTTGCAGGGTCAGATAGGTGGTGGTGTGGCCGTGCTGCTCGCGGAACGCCTGGCCCGTCTGGACCTTCTCGCCCAGTTGCTGCTTCAGCACCGCGAGCGTAGACGCGATACCTTCCTCGTTCCGCTTACCCGCCACAACATCCTTCAGCGCCATCGTCCGTCTCCACCGCAACATCTGCCCGTAACGGATTCGATCCGTTACGAAATTTCGTCAGGTGGTATGAGATAAGGTTAACGCTTTGTCCAGCATCGCGATAGCATCGGATGCGGTTTGGCGACACCCCTATTCCGCTGCGAGCAACGGCTTGTCTTCCTCCAGCGCCTTGCGGCGGGCGGCAAGTTCGAGTTCGCGGTGAAGGCGAATTTCTTCATCCGCCTGCGGTTTGGCGAAGCGGGCGATCAGCAGATAGGAAACCGGGGTGATGTAAAGCGTCACCAGCGTCGCAAAACCAAGACCGCCGACGATGACCCAGCCGAGTGCGATGCGCGCTTCCGCGCCCGCCCCCTGCGCCAGCACCAGCGGAACGCCGCCGAGAATGGTGGCGATCATCGTCATCATGACGGGACGCAGGCGGATGCTGGTGGCCTTTTCGATGGCCTCGCGCACGGTCGCACCTTGATCACGCAGATGATTGGCGAATTCGACAATGAGGATGCCGTTCTTGGCCATAACGCCGACAAGCAGCACGAGACCGATCTGGCTATAGACGTTGAGGCTCGATCCGGTGGCCAGCAGCGCGATGACGGCGCAGGCAAGGCCAAGCGGCACCGTCGTCATGATGATGACCGAACTCAGCACGCTTTCAAACTGCGCGGCGAGCACGAGGAAGATGATGGCGATGGCAAAACCGAAGGTCAGCAACATGCCGCTCGAATTTTCTTCTAGCGTCGCCGCCTCGCCAAGCGGCAGCAGACGCGCGCCTGATGGCATCACGGATTGCGCAAGTTCGTTCACCTTCTCCAGCGCCTGACCGAGCGACACACCGTCTTTCAGGTTGGCCGTGAAGCCGACGGAAGGAAGCTGCTGCTCGCGGTTCAACTGCGGCGCAACCGCGTTTTCCTTCAGCGTGGCGATGACCGACATCGGCACGATCTTGCCGTCACCCGTTTTCAGGAAGACATTTTCAAGATCGGTCGGATCGTTGATCGGCCGGGTGGAGGACAGGAGCCTGACTGGGATAGCATCGCCATCCACGAAGACATCGACAATCGAGCGTCCTTCCAGCAGCGATTGCATCGCACGCGAGAGGCCGGTGATGTCGATGCCGAGATCCGACGCGCGCTCACGGTCAATGGAAACCGAAAGCTGGGCCTGATTGGGCTCGTTGTCCAAACGCGGCGTATCGAACAGGCCGCTTTCCTCCATGGAAAGCAGCAGCTTCTGCGTCGCCTCTGTCAGCGCTGCATAGTTGCTACCGACCATCGCCATCTGCAGGCCGTTGCCGGCACCACGAATGCGCAGACTGTTCGGCTGCATGGCATTGCCGCGCAAAGCCGGAACCTTGTTGGCGGCGGAGGTAACGTCAGCGGCGATCTGGTTCTGCGTGCGTTCACGATCGGCCCAGGGCGCCAGCGTCAGCACCATGAACCCGGTATTGGAGGAACCGTTCATGCCGGTGATGGAATAGATATTGCGGATCTCACCGCTGTCGCGCAGCGGCTGTAAATTTTCCTCGATCCGCTGCAACTGGTCACGGGTATATTCGAGGCTGACGCCCTGCGGCGCGGTGACCCGCATCATGACCGAGGCGCGGTCCTCGCGCGGCGTCAGTTCGTTCTGGATCATGCCGAAGGCGATCCATGACAGGCCGGAGAAGATCAGCGCCACGACGATGACGATCAGTGGATTGTTGAGGCAGGCGGCAAGCGTCGATTTGTAGGTGGCGGCAAAGACATTGCCGAACCACGCCAGAGGCCCAGTCGGTTCCTTCAGCCCCTGTTTCAGCATGCGCGAGGCCAGCATCGGGCAAAGCGTCAGCGCCGTCACCGAGGACAGGCCGACGGCGAAGGCCAGCACGAAGCCGAATTCGCGGAACAGACCGCCAAGCTGGCCCGGCAGGAACGACAGCGGAATGAACACGGCGGCAAGCGTTGCCGTCGTGGCGATAACCGCGAAGAACACTTCCTGTGTGCCGAGAACGGCGGCGGCGCGCGGCCCCATACCTTCCGCCCGGCGGCGCACGATATTCTCCAGCACCACGATCGCATCGTCGACGACGAGACCCGTCGCCAGAACGATGGCGAGCAGGGTCAGGATATTGATCGAGAACCCGACCATATAGATGGCGACGATGGTGCCGATCAGCGCCACCGGCATGGTGATCGCCGGAATGAGGGTTGCCCGCCAGTCGCGGAAAAAGAGATAGAGCACGACGATCACGATGAGCGCCGAGAGCCCGAGTGCCAGTTCGACCTCGTGCAGCGCGCCTTCGATGAAGACGGCGTCATCGCTGGTGACGATGATGCGTGTGCCTTCCGGCAGGTTCGGGGACATGGCATCAACGGCAGCCTTCACACCCGTTGAAATATTGAGCGTATTCGACTGCGCCTGCCGGATGACGCCGAGACCGACACCCTGCACGCCGTTGGAGCGGAGCGAGGTCGATTCGTCATCCGCGCCGAGCATGACGGTCGCGACGTCACGCAGGCGGATATTGTTCTTGATGAGAAGGTTGGAGAAATCCTCCGGCTTCGTCAGGCTGGCCGTGGCGCGCACGACAATGTCCTGCGTCGTGCTTTTCAGCGATCCCGCCGGCACGTCGAGCGCGGCGCTGGCGAGCGCGTTCGAAACATCGGTTACGGTCAGACCGCGGCTGGCAAGTGCGGCCTGATTGAGATCGACGCGAAAAACCTTTTCCTGATCGCCGTAAAGCTCCACATCCGCCACACCATCGACGGCGGCCAGGCGGTCGATAATCTCGTCATCCACCAGCTTGGTCAGATCTTCCATGCTGAGCGTGGAGGATGTGACCGCAAGGCGCATGATCGGCTGGCTGTCGGAATCCGCCTTGATGATCTGCGGTTCGTCAGCATCGTCGGGCAGTTGATTGGTGACGCGGCCGATGGCGTCGCGCACGTCATTGGCGGCAACGGCCATGTCGACATTGTCGCTGAACTCCATCGTCACACGGCTGGTTCCGAATTGCGAGCTGGAAGCGATGGATTTGATGCCGCTGACACGCGCGACCGCGCCTTCGATGGTCTGCGTTACTTCCTGGTCAATCGTTTCAGGCGCCGCCCCCTCATAGGTGGTCCTGACGCTGATCGACGGACGATCGACATCGGGCAATTCGCGCACTTCAACGCCAACCAGCGCCGCAAGGCCGGCAACGACCAGCAGGGTGTTGAGAACCGCCGCCAGAATCGGCCTGCGCACAAAGAGCGCGGTAAAGGCGAGTTTGGAATCCTGACCGGAAGACGGTTGCGTCATTGGCTGGCGACCTCCTCCGGCTTCGATTGATTGCCGACACGGACCGCACCACCTTCCCTGACGCGCTGCAGACCCTCGATCACGACGGGCTCGCCCTCGGCCAACTCGGCCTTCACGAGAACGGCATCCGGATTGCGCTGCACGATCTGCACCCGCACCTTGCTCGATTTATTGTCGGTGACACGCCAGACATATGAGCCTTCCGCATCCCATTGCACGGCGAGCGGATCGACCGAGGCAAAGGTTTCCCCAGCAAACCGCATGGTAACGCCGAAGGACATGCCGGCCCTCAACTCGTCCTTCTCGTTGCCGAACTTCGCCCGGATGCGGATCGTGCGGCTTGCCTCGTCGACGCGGTTGTCGATGGCCTCGATCTCGCCGGTGAATGTCTCGCCGGGGCGGGAAATGGATGTCGCCTCCACCGGCATGCCGACCTTGATCGCGGTTACGAAACGCTCAGGAGCCCAGAAGTTGACGAGAATTTCGGAGCGATCGTCAATGCTGACGATGGTCGATTGCGTGGTGACGTTGTCGCCGACATTGGCAGCGACGATACCCGCCACACCTTCGATGGGCGCGACGATATCGCGCCGCTTCAGATTCAGCTCGGCCGTGCTGAGCGCCAGCTTGGCGGCCTCTTCGGCGATCTGCGCATCCATCACGTCAAGGCGGGAGACGGATTTCAGGTTTTTGTAGGAAGTGGATTTTTCAATAGCGCTGCGCAACGCAACCTGCGCCTTGTCGCGCTCGATCACCTGCTCTTCGTCATCGAGCCGGGCGAGCACCTGCCCCTTGGTGACACGCGCGCCGGCGGCCGTGCGGATTTCCGAAAGCGTGCCCGAGGTCTGCGGCATGACCACGACCGACTGGATCGCCTGACCGCTGCCGATGGCGTTCAGACGGTCATTGACGATGCCTTTTTTCACCGGAGCCGTCACCACCAGTGTGGCGTTGCCATTTCGGCGGTTGCCACCAGCGTTTTGGCCGGTGGACGGACCGGCCGCCGCGACTTCGATCGCGCCCGCCGGTGCTTTGCCTATCCCGATGCTGGCAAGCACATTGCGGGCGTCAGGCGAATAAAAACCCCAGAGACAGAGCCCTGTCCCAACGACGGCCAGACTGACACCCACCTGTTTCCAGACCCGCATATAGTTCTCCGGTTGATCATCGCAGCATAAAGCAGCCCCTGAAGCGCAGACTTCAGGAGCATGCGCAGTATTCCCGCTCGTCTGAAACGAGGCAACGCACAATTCCGTTTCTTACGTAATTGTAATTTGTGATGGATTCTCGTCGAATGCACGAAGAAGACCATTTTTATCGCAAATATTCTGAAGCGCGGTAGTCTGCGGGCAGGAAACGAGCCGGAGGACGCCATGAGCACCGTCACGAAAACACAAAATCCCGAAGCCGATCCGCGCGTAAAAGCAGTGTTCGACGACATCCGCACGACCCGCAAATCGGATTTCATCAACAATATGTGGCTCTATCTCGCCTTCGACCCCGATCTCCTGGAAAAGACATGGGCCGAGGTCAAAGCGGTGATGGCGACACATTCGGCGCTCGATCCACTGGTGAAGGAGATGCTGTATATTGCGGTGTCGGTCACCAATGGCTGCTCTTATTGCGCCCATTCCCACACCGCGGCCGCAAAAGCGAAGGGCATGACGAATGAACAGCATGCCGATCTGTTGCGGGTGATCGCGCTCGCCGCCAAGACCAATCAGCTCGCAGTGGCGCTGCAAGTGCCCGTCGATGCCGCTTTTGATGCCGACAGGCAGGGATGAGGCCGAAAAAATGCATTGGAATAGGCGTTTTGAGTGATGATACCGGAATAAAAGCAGAACGCGGTTCTGGCCTTTATATCCCGAATCACTACATTGGGCCGCATGAGCAACAGTTTCGACGATATGCCGTTCTTCGATGAAGAACCCGTGGCACCGCGCAGGGCGACGAACAATGCCCCTTCGGAAAATGGCGACGGGCTCGGCATTGCCGCCCGCGCCATGGCGGCGCGCGACCAGGCACGCCCCGCCCCCGATTATCTTTCCGGCCTCAACCCGGAACAGCGCGATGCCGTGGAAACGCTTGATGGCCCGGTTCTCGTTCTCGCCGGCGCCGGCACCGGCAAGACCCGCGTTCTGACCACCCGCATCGCCCATATTCTCGCCACCGGCCGGGCCTATCCGAGCCAGATCCTTGCCGTGACCTTCACCAACAAGGCTGCCCGCGAGATGAAGGAACGTATCGGCGTCCTCGTCGGCGGCGCGGTCGAGGGCATGCCATGGCTCGGCACCTTCCACTCCATCGGCGTCAAGCTTCTGCGCCGCCATGCCGAACTCGTCGGCCTGAAATCGGATTTCACCATTCTCGATACCGACGATGTGGTGCGGCTGATCAAGCAGCTTATCCAGGCAGAAGGTCTTGATGACAAGCGCTGGCCGGCCAAACAATTCGCCGGCATGATCGACGGCTGGAAGAACAAGGGCCTGACGCCGCCGGATATTCCCGAGGGTGACAGCCGCGCCTTCGCCAACGGCAAGGGCCGTGAACTTTACGCCGCCTATCAGGCCCGGCTGAAAACGCTGAACGCCTGCGATTTCGGCGATCTTCTGCTGCACCCGATCAGCATCTTCCGCCGCCACACGGATATTTTGAAGGAGTATCACCAGAAGTTCCGTTATATTCTGGTGGACGAATATCAGGACACCAACACGTCCCAATATATGTGGCTGAGACTGCTTGCCCAGCGTGCCAAGGGCGAGCCGCAGAATGTCTGCTGCGTCGGCGACGACGACCAGTCGATCTATGGCTGGCGTGGGGCGGAAGTGGACAATATTCTCCGCTTCGACAAGGATTTTCCCGGCGCCAAGGTCATCAAGCTCGAGCGCAACTACCGCTCCACCGAACATATTCTCGGCGCCGCTGGCCATCTGATCGCCCATAATGAGGGGCGGCTGGGCAAGACGCTGTTTACCGAGCGCAGCAGCCCTGACGATGAAAAGGTCGTGGTGCACGCCGCCTGGGATTCCGAAGAGGAAGCCCGCGCGGTCGGCGAGGAAATCGAGCAACTTCAGCGCAAGGGTCACCTGCTGAACGACATGGCCATCCTCGTTCGCGCCTCCTTCCAGATGCGCGAATTCGAAGACCGGTTCGTCACGCTTGGCCTCAATTACCGCGTCATCGGCGGCCCGCGCTTTTACGAGCGCCTCGAAGTCCGCGATGCCATGGCTTATTTCCGACTCGTCTGCCAACCGGCCGACGATCTGGCCTTCGAGCGGATCGTCAACACGCCGAAACGCGGCCTTGGCGATACGACGATCCGCAACCTGCACGACTATGCCCGCGCCCGCGATATTCCAATGCTCGCGGCAGCCGCCGACATCATCGAGACCGATGAACTGAAACCGAAGGCGCGCAAGGCGCTGTTCGACGTGGTGCAGGATTTCCGCCGCTGGCAGGGCCTGCTGGAAAACACCGAACACACCACGCTTGCCGAACAGATTCTCGACGAAAGCGGCTATACCGCCATGTGGCAGGCCGACAAGACGGCCGAAGCGCCCGGACGACTTGAGAACCTGAAGGAACTCATCCGCTCGATGGAGGCTTTCGAAAGCCTGCGCGGCTTCCTGGAACACGTCGCGCTCGTCATGGATGCCGAGCAGAACGAAAATCTGGATGCCGTTTCCATCATGACGCTGCATTCCGCCAAGGGTCTGGAATTCGACACCGTCTTTCTGCCCGGCTGGGAAGAAGGCCTGTTCCCGCACCAGCGGGCGCTGGATGAAGGCGGCCGCTCCGGTCTGGAGGAGGAACGCCGTCTGGCCTATGTCGGCATCACCCGCGCCAAGAAGCTCTGCCATATCTGGTTCGTCTCGAACCGACGCATTCACGGGCTGTGGCAATCCACCCTGCCCTCGCGTTTCCTCGACGAACTGCCGCCCGCCCATGTAGATGTCGCGGCTTCTGACAGCAATTACGGTGGTTATGGCGGACGCGGCGGTTATGGCCAGTCCCGTTTCGACAAGGCCGACCCCTTTACCAACAATTACTCTACCCCCGGCTGGAAGCGCGCCCAGCAGAACCGCAGCGACGCGACCCGCGACAATTGGGGCACGCGCTCCGGCCATGCGGTGGAACGCATCGGTTACGGCGAAAGCGGACCACGCACCCGCACCATCGACGGCGAGCTGGTGGCGAAATCCGTGGCCGACAAGCCGTCGAAATTCTTCGTCGGTGACCGCGTTTTCCATCTCAAATTCGGCAATGGCAATATTTCCGCCATCGAAGGCAATAAATTGACCATCGACTTCGACCGCGCCGGCCAGAAGCGCGTGCTGGATGGATTTGTGGAAAAGGCTTGATTCGGCAACTGGGAGTGCCTGAAGACCGCTTTTCCCATAGCCCACGTCACGCCATTGCAATAAAGGAGTTGCAATGGCGGACTAAAAACCGGGACGGGGACTGCTTTGCACATATTGCCGAAAAGCCAGCGCAAGCTTGCCATTTTCCTGATCAACATGGACAGCGCCACAAAGCGCCTGACCGACATGAACGCCCGCCTCGATGCCATGGGGCTGAAGGCGGAGCGCGTTGCCGGCGTCAATGGCAGGGAGCTGAAATATCCGATCCCGGAATTCAGCGAAATTTCCAATATGCTCATGCATGGCCGCCGCACCTCGCCGCCGGAAATCGGCTGTTATCTCAGCCATGTCACCTGCGCCAATAAATTCACTGATAGCGATGCCGATATCGCGCTCATCCTTGAGGACGACGTGGTCTTCGAGGATGATTTTCTTGATGCCATTGATGAAGCGGTTTTGAACGGCGGTGATTGGGATATTCTGCGGCTGACGACGGTCAGCAACGGCCGCAAATTTGCATTCCGCCCATTGTCCAATGGCCGATCGCTGGCAGTCGCGCTTACCCGGGAAAAAGGATCGGGCGCCTATCTCGTTAACCGCCGCGCCGGAAAATGGATATCGAAACTCATCCCCATGCGGCTCGCCTACGACATCGCCTTCGATCTCGAATATCTTTCCGGCCTGAAGGCCGCCTTCATCTATCCGCTCTGCGCCACACAGGATGCGGATGGCGAAAGCCAGATCCAGAACAATCTGCGCATCTATCGCCTGCCGCGCTGGCGTTATTTCACCGTTCTGCCCTATCGCGCCTATCTGGAAACCAGCCGGTTTCTGCTGCGCGGCATCCGCTTCTTGATGGCAAAGGCGAAGGTGGCAATGGAAGGCGGCAAGACCAAAGCCGTTCCAGCCGGCAAATGAACGTCCGGCTCACACCTCACCGGGCGTGAAGCCAACGAGATAGACAGCCACAATCACGGCGGCGAGAATGAAAATCGAAATGACGAAAATCGTCATCCGGTTCAATGGTTTGCGGGTCGTTTTCTTCATGGGGGAATAATGCAGCGCACGCAAACTGGTTCCCTGCGAAACGACGCTACGGCTTCACGAAGCCGGTAACCTGTGGGCTAGATAGTCCCGCATCTGCTCCATCGCCTCTTCCCGTGTCAAACCGCCCGACTGCAATCCGGAGCGTAGCCAGAGCCCGTCGATAAGCGTCGTGATCCCGAGCGCAACTGTTTCGGCTTCCTCCTTCGGCACGAGATGCGTCAGCGCGGAGAGAAGATTGGACCGCATACGCGCATGGATCACCTTCTGGATACGGGCCAGTTGCGGCTCTCGCGGAACCTCGGCGCAAAGCGAGAGCCAGGCGTGACAGATCGAAGGCTGAAAGAAATCTTCGTCAAAATTCCCGTCAATGATGGCATCGAGCCGGCCCCTCGGCGTCTTGGCTCGATTGAGACGCGTTACCACGGCTTCTTTCAGCCTGGCATTGGCTTCCCGCATGGCATGTTCAAACAGTTCCTGCTTGCTGGCGAAGTAATGCAGCACGATCCCCTTGGAGGCTCCGGCTTGCGCAGCGACTTTTTCAAGCGTCGAACCCGCCATGCCTTCCCGCTGCAGCACGTCGAAAGCCGCCCGCCTGAGTTCCGCCCTGCGAATATCGCTTATTCTGGTCAGTCGCATCGTTGTCTCCGAAAATATGACACCACATTGACAATTTTTCCGGAAAGATCAATTATTGTCCCAATGGTCAACTTAATGACCGATTGGATAAAAGGTGGAACGATGAAACGATCAATGACAGCCGTTGCGGCTGCGGTCATTTTTTTTGCTGCCCCCATGCCCGGATTTGCAGGAGAAGCGGAAAGCTGCAGACAGGTGCGGCTGGCGGAACCGGGCTGGAACGATCTAGCCTTCACGACCGGCATTGCCATGTCGCTTCTGAAGGCGCTGCATTACGAACCGCAAAGCCAGCTTCTAGGCATCGACGTCATCTATATGAGCTTGAAGGGCAAGGACCTCGACGTCTTCATGGGCTATTGGGACCCGGCAATGGTCAACTATTACAAGCCTTACAAGGAGGATGGTTCGGTCGAAAACGTCAGGATCAATCTCGAGGGTGCCAAATACACCTTTGCCGTTCCCACCTATGTCTGGGACGCCGGGGTCAAGGACTTTTCGGATCTGCAGAAATTCGCTGATCGGTTCGACAAAAAACTCTACGGGATAGAGCCTGGCTCCAATCAACTGATGCTCGATGCCATCAAGGATCCCGCCCTCGGCATGACGGACTGGGAAGTGGTGGAATCGAGCGAGCAGGGCATGCTCTCGCAGGTCGCGTGTTCGGCTCGCAACAAGTCTTTCATCGTGTTCCAGGGGTGGGCTCCGCACCCGATGAACAGCAAGTTCGACATAAAATATCTGACCGGTGGCGACAAATTTTACGGGCCAGATTTTGGCGCAGCCACAGTGACCACGCAGGTACGCAAAGATTACCTGCAGGAATGCCCCAACGTGACGAAACTCCTGGAAAATCTGACTTTCGATATTGAATACGAGAACAAGGGAATGGACGACATCATGAACGGCGGCATGGCTCCGGAAGATGCGGCCATGCAAGCTCTGGCAAGAGAACCGCAACGTCTGGATGCCTGGCTGGATGGCGTCACGACATTCGACGGGCAGGATGGTCTAGCGGTGGTCAGGCGGAGGCTCGGCCTATGACATCTGTCTTCTCTGACGATTGGGAAAAGCGCAAGCAGTATATCGAACTGCCCCGCGGCCGTCGGATGGGGTTTATTGACAGCGGCGGTCCGGGGCCAAACCTTCTGATGCTGCACGGGTTTTCGGATACGAGCCGCAGTTTCTGCATGCTGGAGCCGTATTTCCGCGAATACAGACTTATCGTTCCTGATCTGCCTGGCCATGGCGTTTCGTCCGCGGGTCAAGGTATGCATGTCGCGGATTTCGCTGAAACGATCGACCACCTTCTGGCATTGCTCGGCGTTTCAAGGCTGTTTGTGCTCGGCCATTCGATGGGGGCTATGACCGCCATCGAATTGGGCGTCAGGCGAGGTGATTCCATTCGGGCGCTTGCGCTGATATCGGCAACGCTCGAGCCGAATTTCGGTGCGGAGAGCCAGTTGACCAAAGATATCCTCGCCCTTAGCGATCCGATCCGGCCCACCGGACGTTTTCTGCATGAGTGGTATACCTGCAGCCACCCTGTCGACGATGATTTTCTGTCGAAAATGAAACAGGATGCGGCCAAAATGCCCGCCGCAATCTGGCATGGCATTCTCAGAGGCTTTGCCGAAACGAACCTTCACCACAGCGCAGCAAGCGTGAAGAAGCCGGTTCTGTGCCTTGCTGGTTCCGACGATCCTCTTTTCGACGCCTCGCATCGCGATCGACTTTTCGAGGCTTTCCCGGAAGCTCGAACCGTCACCCTTGCCGGGCATGGCCATAATCCACATTGGGAAGATCCGCAGGGCGTATCCATGGTGATTGTGGATTTTTTTGCCGATGTGATGTCTGACATTCTCCATTGACGACGGAGCGTGGCGGAAAATAAAGGCGCGGCCGGCAAACGAATTTAGAAAGGCCTGATAAATCGATTTCGCTTTCAGGGCCGATATTGTAACGCTTCGCTGCGCAATGAGATTTCGGCCCGCCATGACAGATACGACGCATCCCCGCCTGAACCCGATACATCTCGCCGCCGCCTTCGCGAGCGGCTGCCTTTTGACGCTGATGGTGCATTTCAACGGTCAGCCCATTACGGCAATGCGCTGTTTTCCTCATGGACGGCGCATGGAACCGGCACGGTTGCGGCCCTGGTCTACCTCGCCATCATGCGCCCGAAGAAAGACATGGGCAAGGCAGAAAAACCGAAGGCGCCGCTTTGGGCCTATTGCGGCGGGGTCGTGGGTGCCGCCATCGTCATCCTCACCTCCACGGCCGTCAATTCGCCGCTGGCGCTCTCCGGCACCATTGCGCTTGGGCTTGGCGGACAGGTGATCTTCAGTCTTCTGGCCGATCTTTTCGGCCTCTTCGGCCTGCCAAAACGGCGACCGGATGTGCAGGACATGGCGGCGGTGGCCCTCATTCTCTGCGGCAGTGCGCTCATCATTCTTGTCGGGAGAGCGGCATGATCGTCTGGATCGCCATGGCCTTTGCAGGCGGCGTCTTCGTGTCGCTGAGCCGGCAGATCAATGGCCGCCTCAGCCTGTCCAACTCACCGCTGATCGCTTCCTTGTGGAACCACATTGTCGGTTTTGCGGTACTGACCGTCATCGGTCTCATTGTCGGCGGCCTCATTCCGCCCGGTGCTGCCGACGCGCCCTGGCTTGCCTTTATCGGCGGTCCCATCGGCGTCGTTTTCATCGCTTCGGGAAGCTGGCTCATTCCCCGCATCGGTGCGGTCAACACCGCCCTTCTCGTCATCAGCGGCCAGATGGTGTCGGGCGTCGTGCTCGATCTTTTCAGCGATCACCCCCCAAAGATCTGGGCAAGCGCGCTCGGCATCCTGCTCATCCTTGCGGGCATGGTGCTGACACAGCGCCGCCGCCGCTAGGGCATTCCGCTAGAATCAAAGACGGTCAGGAATCGCTGCCGCGCGAGAACATGCCGAGCAGCGTCTTGCCGCCGTTTTTGCCGCCACTGCTCGCAAGCGTCGGGCGGTTGCCATTCAGCTTCGGCACCACCACCATGCGCTTGATCTCGCCGCGCTTGAAGGCCGCGAGGAAGCGCGGATAGTCGCGGAACACGACGCAGCCATTCGATTCGCCGCGTTTCGCCAGCATGTAGGTGTGGGCGAGAAGGCCGTCACGGCCATGCGGGTTGACGCCGCTCTCCGGTGTCAGGCGAATGGCTTCGACGCCATGGAACCGGGCCTCGCGCATCGTCAGGCGGTAGCTGGAAGGCGGCGTCGAGCCGCGCATCCTCACATGCACATAGTCAGGATTGTCGCGCATCTTGCCGATGCCGGAATGCGCTTCCAGCTTCTCGCCATTCGGCATATGCACCACGCCGGAGGAAATATCGTAGATCGCCGTGCCATTGCCGCGATCCGGCCACGGAACCGCATCCATCTTGCTCGGCTCACGCATCGGATTGTCAGGCTTCGCAAAGGCGAGCATGGCACCGGTGCTCTGCTTCGGCGGCGCAGGTGCGCGCAGCGGAACCGGCGCATCAAAAGCGGGCGCGGAAGCAACCTCGGTCTTGGCAGGTGCGGCAGGACGCGGCGACGGCTCGACCGCCTCAGCGCTCGCGATTTCAGGCCGGAAGCTCGGCAGTGGCACGTCATCGGGAAGCAGGCTGCTTGCCTCTTCTTCGATCTGCGGCCGTGCCAGCGCCACTTCAAATGCCGGATGCTGCGGAACCGCGCTCTGATAGGCAACCTCGGAGGTGCGACCCAACGCCGAATCGACGATTGCCGAGGGCTTCAACGCGGCAAGTTCCTTCACCGTCGCCTGCCCTTTGGCATTGGCGGCCGCGCCGAAGCGCTCGCGGAATTCCTTCGCGCCGATTTCAGGCATGATGCCGGCAAGGCGAACGGCCTTCTGTTGGCCGTGGCTATGGTCGCCCAGGCGGGAAAACTTGCGAACGTGAATATCCCGCGCAGCCGCATGACCGATCGCCGTCCCGGCGGAATCCAGCCTTGCCACCAGTGTCTTCTCAAATTGCCCGACGCCATGCGATGCGGCCGCCATGCTGTGCAGCGAGGCAAAGGCGGCAAAGGCGAAAAGGCCGGCAAAGGCGCCGCCGCCGAGAAGCGCGGACATCCGGCCGAGCGAAGAGGATTTGCCTCTCTTGGCGGAAGACGAACCGGCAAAGCCGGCACCATTATAGGCCGCAGCAGAAAACGCCATGATACTCGTTACTCGAACCGTTCACGCATACCCGGCCAACGCCGGAGGGATTTTGGGACATCCGAAGAGCGGGCGGACACCACGCCGGTTTCGGAATTGACTGGTTCGAAGCATGACGAATTATGGTAACCAAAGTGTTTACGAGTCCCTGCAAAAATATTTCGTTAAGGTCTGCGCATCGTAAGGCGAAGGCAAAACAATGACTTGCGCGGGTACTGCGTGCGTCCGCACTGCATCATCCCGGGAAATGCCCCTTTAAAGGAGCGTCATCGGCCTAAAAAATTCCGTCGCCGCATTGTCAGGTAAATTCTGACTTGGCCGGAAATTTGCTGCAAATGCGGCAGGACTGCGACAAGGTCAGCCCCGCCGGAAACACCCGTGCCTGCCGGACAGGTCGAAAGGGGCTTGATCCATCAAAGCCGGCTTGGCATCCTGAGAGAAAAGGGAGGCACATCATGAAGGCGCTGCTGCTCATCGATATCCAGAACGGGTTTTGCCCGGGCGGCAATCTGGCCGTTGCCGATGGAGACGGGGTCGTGCCCATCGCCAATGCCCTGATCGACAATGGCGGCTACGATCTCATTGTCGCCTCGCAGGACTGGCACCCGGAAAATCACGGCAGCTTCGCCTCGCAGCATCCCGGCAAAAAGCCCTTCGATATGGGCGAACTTTCCGGCAAGCCGCAGATGATGTGGCCGGACCATTGCGTGCAGGGTACGCCAGATGCGGAGTTTCACCCAGACCTGAAGACGGAAGCCTTCGATTACATCCAGCAGAAGGGCGAAAACCCCGCCATCGACAGCTATTCCGCCTTTCGCGACAATGACCAGGTGGCCACGACAGGACTGGCCGACTATCTGGCCCGCCAGGGAGTGAGGCAACTCGACGTCTGCGGCCTTGCGACCGATTATTGCGTCAGTTTTTCGGTGCTTGACGCCCTCGACATGCTGCCCGGCGTCAAGGTTCGCTTCATCGAGGATGCCAGCCGCGGCATCGACCCACAGGGCATCAAAGCGGCGGTGGCGACCATGCGGGAAAAAGGCGCGGTTATTCTCAAGAGCCGCGATATATTGCGGGACTAGAGCCACGCCCTTAACGCGGTTTCGGCTTCTCCAGCACGTCGATATCAGCCGCCGCATCGTCAAGACGCCTCAGGATCGCCGCATGGGAATCCCTAAGCCCCTGATTGTAAAACACATATCCCATTTCCTCGGCCAGAAAATCCACGAAGATTTCCGCCTGCAGAAGGCCGATCTCGGTTTCGGTCTCGCGGGCGAGATAGTCCCGGATGCGTTTGGCCAGAGCCGCCTTTTCCTGCTTTTCCAGCATTGGTCCTCCACCATCTGACCATGAGGGCACGCGCGACGAAAGCCGCGGCGCGGGCCGCATGAGGCGTTACCGTAACGGAAGCTTCAAGGGAATCAATCGATCCATTCATGCAATTCGTTTGCCAGCCGGGCGGGACGGCGATAGAGCGGCGGCAAGGAGTTTCCAGACATGTTCAATGCAGATTTTCGCGAGGGATTGAAGAGCGGTTTCCCGATCGCCCTCTCCGCCGCCCCCTTCGGTGCGCTGTTCGGCGCGGTCGCCGTCGATAATGGCCTTAGTATCACCGAAGCCACGATCATGAGCGGCACCGTCTATGCCGGTGCCAGCCAGCTCGTCGGTATCGAGTTGTTTGGCCAGAAGGTGGCCCCCTGGCTGATCGTTCTTTCCGTTTTCGCGGTCAATTTCCGCCATATCCTCTATTCGGCCGCCATTGCCCGGATGATCTCTAACTGGTCGCTGCTGCAGAAGGCTGCGGGCTTCTTCGTGCTGGTCGATCCCCAATTTGCCGAATCGGTGAGGAAATATGAGAACACCGGTACGGTCGGGTTCTCTTGGTACATGGGCTTTGCCGCACCGGTTTATGTGCTGTGGCTTGCCATGACCATTCTCGGCGCCTCGCTCGGCAATCTCGTCGGCGATCCGAAAGCCATCGGGCTTGATGTGCTTTTGCCGATCTATTTCATGGGCATGGTCCTCAGCTTCCGTCAGCGGGAGAATTTCTACCCTGTCATGCTGGCAAGCGCTGCCGGCGCGACGGTCGCCTATCATTTCGTCGGTTCGCCCTGGCATGTCAGCCTCGGCGCGATAGCCGGAATTGTCGTCGCGGTCCTCTATCCGCCGAAACCGAATGGTGAAGCGGCCAATCCCGAAAGCAAGGCGGAAACACCATGAGCGACATGCTGCACGCCGATACGCTGATCCTGATCGCACTCGCCGCCATCGCCACCTATCTCACCCGCATCGGCGGTTATGTGCTGATGACGCGGATGAAATCCATTCCGCCGCGCATGGAGGCCGGGCTGAACGCCGTGCCCGTTGCGGTTCTGACCACGCTCGTCGCACCCGCTTTTTTTGAAGGCGGATACGAGGTGAAGATCGGCATGGTGGCAGCCCTTCTGGTCTGCCTGCGCTTTCCCGGCCTGACGATGCTCGCCATCGGCTGGGCCATCGTCATCGCCATCAGGCACTTCCCGCTGTTTTAGGCGGCCCGCTCCAACGGCTTCGTCGCGGCAACGAGCCACGCCTTCACCTCTTCATCAGTGATGAGGGGAGAGAGCTTCTCCAGAACGCCAGCGTGGTAGGCGTTCAGCCAGTTGAGTTCCTCGTCGGTCAGGAACTCAGTGACGACAAGCCTGTTATCGATGGGGCACCAGGTCAGCGTCTCGAAGGAGAACATCGGCTGGTCGCCGCCGGCGACCTCTTCCACGTCGCGCACAAAGATCAGGTTCTCGATACGGATGCCGAAGGCGCCGGGGCGGTAATACCCCGGCTCGTTCGACAGGATCATGCCCGGCAAAAGCTCCTGCGTCGAAAGCCTTGCAATACGTTGCGGCCCCTCATGCACGGAGAGATAGGAGCCAACACCGTGGCCGGTGCCATGGGCATAATCCGCCCCCGCCTTCCACAGTGCGATGCGCGCCAGCGGATCGAGGTCGCAGCCTCGCGTTCCCTTCGGAAACCGTGCAGCACTGATGGCAATCACGCCCTTCAGCACCAGCGTGAAGAAACGCCTCTGCTCTTCCGGCACCGTGCCGATCGCAACGGTACGGGTGATGTCGGTGGTGCCGTTGACATATTGTGCCCCGGAATCGACGAGAAACATCTCGCCATCGGCTAGTGTGCGGTCCGTGTCCGTCGTGACCCGGTAATGGATGATGGCGGCATGTTCGCCAGCGCCGGAAATCGTGTCGAACGACACATCCTTCAGCGGGTTCTGCATCGCCTGCCCCACTCTGGCGCGCGCGGCCTCCAGCGCCTTGACCGCAGCGATTTCGGTGACGCTGCCCGGCTGCTGGCGATCCAGCCAGCAGAGATATTCGACCATGGCCGCACCATCCTGCACATGCGCGGCAGCCGAGCCGGCAAGCTCCGCCTTGTTCTTTCGCGCCCGCGGCAAGCGGACAGGATCGGCCTCTTCAACCAGAGAGCCACCCGCCGCCGTGACCGCGCCCGTCAACGCCACCGGCGTCAGATCCGCATCGACCATCACCCGGCCCTTGGCGCTGGCAATGGCATGCAAACGGTCGGCAATCTTCGACGGCGGCATTTGAGTGGCCAGCTGCGCCAGATAGGCCTCGGTCTCGATGCCGGTCTTGCGCTTGTCGAGAAAAATATCCGCCTTGCCGTCAGCATAAATGATGCCGCGGGCGAGCGGGTGCGGCGTGTGGGGCACGTCATTGCCGCGAATATTGAAAATCCAGGCGATGGATGACGGGTCGGTGACCAGCAGGGCATCCGCACCCTTGGCAGAGACCGTTTCGGCGAGCGACGCGATCTTTTCCTTCGCCAGTGTCCCGGTAAACGCTTCCGGCTGGATGACAACGGGCTCCAGCGGTTCGGCGGGACGGTCCTGCCAGAGAGCATCAAGCGGGTTCTTTTCCAGAAGAACGACCGAGCCGCCCTTGCCATCAAGCGCCTTTTCCAGCCGCTTCAACTCGGCGCCGGTATGCAGCCAGGGATCGATACCGAGCCGGAAACCCTGTGGAGCATGTTCGGCAAGCCAGACGGAAGGCGGCGCGCTGACCAGATCACCGCCGGTAAACACCGACTGATCGACCTGCGACTTGAGCTGCGTCGTATATCGGCCATCGACGAACACCACCGCTTGCGCGCGCGTCACCAGCGCAATGCCGGCCGAGCCGGTAAAACCGGTCAGCCAGGACAGCCGCTCGGCGCACTCAGGCACATATTCCCCCTGATACTCATCGGCGCGTGGCACGAGAAATCCGTCGATACCGAGGGCATCGAAACCGGCGCGCAGCGCCTCGACACGGGCCTTGCCGAATTGCGGTGCGGATTTGTTGTCGAAGGTCTGGAACATGGATATCTTTCAGGAACTGTCATGAGAAAAGCTGTCGCCTGCGCGGTCAGACCGGTGGCCAAGGACGACAATGCCATGCCGGTGAAGCCGGTTTCAAGCCATATATGACAGAGCAGATTACGACGATAAATTGTGCAGTTTGCATGGAATAAGTAGTACTCAAAACAGATTGATATGCGATTTACGCATGTCTACCGTGAGCTTTCCCACCTAACCAAACAAAAACACATCGCTTATCTCTAAGTCAACACAGCGAGAGAGACACTCTCCTGGCAAACAAGGATTTGAAGCAATGGCAAAGTCTTTCCTCCGCACCGCCTTCGATCGCGTCGTTGAAGCACGCGAGCGTCAGGTTAGCCGTCATGTCAACGCCGCCCTTCTGAACCTCGACGACAAGTCGCTCGAAGCGCTGGGCATGAACCGCGCCGATCTCCGTCGCAAGGCGAAGTCCAGCTACGTATTCTGATCACGTCAGGCGCGGCGATCCTCCCTCCACCGCGTCTGAACAGGAATACGTCGACCCGCTTGAGCAAGCTCCTCCCATGCTCGCGGGTTTCCAGGCGGCGCGAAAGCGCCGCCTTTTCTTTTGTTCGAAATAGCTGTTGCGAGAACTTCAGTCCTTGCGCAGATGCAGCGTCACCCAGCCATTGCGCCAGATGGTGCGGACATGGGAAAGCCTTGCACCATTATAGGCGGAAAGCACCTTCCAGCGCTGCGATGCGAGAATGCCCGACAGGATAACGGTGCCGCCGGGCGCCAGATGCGTGACGAGCTGCGGCGCCATCTTGATGAGCGGCCGCGCCAGAATATTGGCGATGATGAGATCGAACGGACCATGCTTGCGGAAGGCATCCGAGTGGAAACCCGGTGCGGTCTCCAGCGCCATCCCGGAAACAATGCCGTTCAGCCGCACATTTTCCTTCGCCACCTTGACGGCAATGGGATCGATGTCAGTCGCAAGCACGGGAATAGGACGCATCTTGCGCACGGCAATAGCGAGAACACCGCTGCCGGTGCCGAGATCGAGCGCGTTGCGCACCGTCCGTGCACGTAGCACTTCCTCAATCATTTCGAGGCAACCGGCCGTGGTGCCGTGATGGCCGGTGCCGAAAGCCTGCCCCGCCTCGATCTCGATCGCCAGATCGTGGGGTTGCACCTTGTCGCGGTCATGCGCGCCATGGACGATGAAGCGCCCTGCCCGCACCGGCTTCAGCCCCTCGAGCGACTTGGCGATCCAATCGACATCGGGAACGATTTCCTTCTCAATGACGACACCGGGAAATGCGGGAGCAAGCAAAGCGCTGACGCGCTCGCGGAACTCCTCCTCCTGCTCGGCCATCAGATAGACGGAGGCTTCCCAGATGTCGCGCTTTTCGTCCACCTCGGTCGTGGCGATCGCGACATCCTCCTCACCGAAATAGTCCGACATGAGATCGAGGATTTCACCGGCCTTGATTTCGGTCGTGGTGACATAGAGGCGGATTTCGCTCACGGCGGCTGCTTTCTCTGGCTAGGGCTACTCAATCTGCCTTTGCCACAAAACCTTCATCAGTCCAATAAGCCCGGCGCAATTATGCCTTCGCGCCTTTAAGAAGATTCTGGAGCTTCTGCTCGGCGACGTCAGGGTTTTCGCCATAGGCGATCGTCCCTGCGAAGCGGCCGTTGGCATCGAGCAGGATCACGGATGCCGTGTGATCCATGGTGTAATCGCCATTCGGATTCTTCTCGTCCACCGGTACCTTCTTGGCATAGATACGGTAGCCCTTCAGCGTCTCGGCAATCTTGTCGGCCGGGCCGGTGATGCCGGTGATCCGCTTCGAGACGTTGGAGACATATTGCTGCATGATCTCAGGCGTATCGCGCTCGGGATCGACGGACACGAAATAGGCCTGCAGCTTGTCGCCGGCCGGATCGACCTTTTCCATCCAGCCATTCAGCTCGAACAGCGTGGTCGGGCAGACTTCCGGGCAATGGGTGAAACCGAAGAACAGCGCCGTGGGCTTGCCCTGAAACGCCTTTTCGGTGATCGGCTGGCCATTTTGCGCGGTCAGCGCGAAAGGCACGCCATAGGCCGTCTCCACCATTTCCTCGCGGGTCTTCGTCATCTCGATCGTCAGCCAGCTGACGACACCGGCGAGAACGACCACCACGGCCCACAATACGATGCGAATATTTCTCATTGTCCAATCCTACCCCGAAAGCCGGCGGCATATCGCAGGCCCTGCCCGACTGATAGCGAACGGCAGCAGCGACGGCAAATCAACTGGCCGTATTTGGGCTGACCGCGCTGATTTGTCACAAAGCCGCAATTGGCATTGGGATCACAGGCACCAGGCAATGCCGCTCTGCACGGCGGAAAGGAAGATATCCGTGCCGTGTCGCACCCAGCCGTCAAAGGCAAGAAGCACGATGGCAAGCGAAGCCACCGCGGCAAGACTTGCCAGAATAAACTTCAGCGGATGGGACGTCAGTGCCTTCATATCCCTGTTATAACCTGTTTGCGCGGACGCGAAAACCGCCAAAATACTGGGTTTTCGCCGTCTGGTGGCGGCAATTGTTAGGGAAAGTTTAAAATCTTGCTGCGCATGATGACCACAGCGGTTTTTCAAGCCTCGACATGATGTCTCCCGGTCCATTCCGGCCACCGCATAAAGCTCAATCCTGCGCGGGCCTGTTAGAGAGCCATCAGAGGAAACCTGCCGTCATGTCCAACGCCATCAAGCAATCCGGCGCATATCTTGAAATCGTTTCCTTCCATCTGAGCGATCAGGAATTCTGCATCGACATCATGGCGATCCGCGAAATCCGCGGCTGGGCGCCGGTTACACCGATGCCGCATACCCCGCCTTATGTTCTCGGCCTCATCAACCTGCGCGGCGCCGTCATTCCCGTCATCGACATGGCTGGCCGCCTCGGCATGAAGATGACCGAACCGTCCGAACGCTCCGCCATCATCGTCACCGATATCGGCGGCAAGCTGGTCGGACTTCTCGTGGAACAGGTCTCCGACATGATGACCATCCGCTCCGAAGACCTGCAGCCTGCACCGGATATCATTCCGGAAGAGCAGCGCAGCTTCTGCCGCGGCATCGTGGCGCTGGAAAAGAGCATGGTCTGCTTCCTCAACCTCGACACCGTCATTGCGGACGAGTTGGCGCGCGAAGCGGCCTGATTAGGCCGGTTCGCCTGATACTTTAACGATTCCGAAACATCCACACTCCGTCATTCCGGCCTTGAGCCGGAATCCAGTTCGATCAAGTCCTTGATCGAGAAAGAGTTTTTTCACGGCGCAGACGCGCCGTGGCTGGATGCCGGATCAAGTCCGGCACGACGGTTGAGGTCTTGGCGGGCAACGCAGCCCCGACGGCACCCTTACGGCTTGCCCTTTTCCCACGTCACCTGCTGGTTATAGAGCGGCACCGTCGATATCGCCATTTTGGCCGAGCCGTCCGTCAACTCCCGCGCATGCACCAGATAGATCAGCGTGTCATTCGCCTTGTCATAAACGCGGCTGACGACGAGCTTTTTCCAGACCAGCGACATGCCCTGCCGGAACACCTCTTCTCCACCCTTGGAGAGATCGATGTCGCCGATTTCCACCGGCCCCGTCTGGCTGCAGGAAATGGCGTTGTTGGAAGGGTCTTCGAACCAGTTGCCGTTCTTCAGCCGGTCGATCACGCCGCGGTCGAAATAGGTAACGTGGCAGGTGACGCCCTTGATCTTCGGATCGGCGATCGCCTCGATGACGATGTCATTGCCGATCCAGTCGACGCCGACTTCACCCACCACCTGCGAATGCGCTGCTGTTACCGGCAGCAATGCCAGAAGGCCCGCAAACAAACCCGACAGAGTTTTCATCCTCATCGCATCTTCTCCGTTACGCTGCTTCAAACATAAGTGGACGAAGCCGTTACGCAACCCGCGAGACAGCGCGTTTTTTCATGCTGCAGGGCTGGTAACCTGTAGACGTGAGACGACCGGCCACCATGCCGATCTTTTCCGGCAGATCGCGGACATGGGCGACCCGCAGCGCCTTGGCAGCGGCGATGGACGCCGCCGCACAGACAACGGCATCTTCCGCGGCATTATGGTGTACGAAACGCAGCTGGAGATGGTGGGCAATGACATTCAGCTTGTGCGACACCAGATGTGGCCAGACATGCCGGGCAATCTTGACGCTGCACAGATAGGAAAGGTCAGGATAGGACTGCCGGTATTTGTCGAACGACGCCCGCATCACGCTGAAATCGAATGCGGCATTATGGGCAATCATGGTCGCGCCCGCGAAGTCGTCGATAAACTCTTCCATCACCTCAGGGAATTCCGGCGCATCTTCGACGTCGGCTGGGCGAATTCCGTGCACGGCAATGTTGAAGGGCGAAAACCGCATATCCTTCGGGCGGATGAGACGTTCCTCGACGCGAACGATCGCGCCCTCTTCTATCCACGCAAGCCCGACGGAGCAGGCGCTGCCCCGTTCCTCATTGGCGGTCTCGAAATCGATGGCAATGGTTTTCAAGAGTGATTCCCGTTGTTTCATTCCGGCATAAACCGGATTGGCCTCAAAGAGAACCGGCCTCAGTGGAACCCGCCTGCGAAAGCATCCAGTCGATGAGCGTCACAAGATCGGGATTATCCAACATGCGCCGTGGATAAACCAGGAAATAGGCAAGCGTGCTGGCCATGTCCTTGCCGAAGGGCGCAATCAGTGCACCCTCCGCAAGTTCACGGGAAACAAGCGAGCGTCGGGTCAGTGCAATGCCGTGTCCGGCCTTGGCCGCATCCAGCGCGCCATTGCTGTCGATGAAGACGGTGCCGCCGGAAGCGTCGACGTCAGATGCGCCCGCCGCCTCCAGCCAGCGCCGCCATTCGTTGCGGTTTTCGTCATGCAACAGCGGCACGGATTTCAGGTCTCCCGCCTCCAGAAGCGGGCCGCATTTTTCCAGAAGCTGCGGTGCGCAGACCGGCAAGGTGCTGTCATCGATGAAGCGGATGCTCTCCAGCCCTTCATAACGCCCGAAACCATGCCGCACCGCCATATCGACATCGTCCCGCGAAAAATCCACCAGCCGGTTGGTCACGCTGATGCGGACATCCACATGCGGGTGCTGCTGCTGGAAAGAGGGCAATCGCGGCATCAGCCATTGTATGGCGAAGGTCGGCGTGCAGCTAAGTGTCAGAACCGTAATCTCGGAGCGTGCCGTCAGTTCCGCCGTCGCCTCGCGCATCATCCGGAAGGCGGTTCGAAGCGCGCCGTAATAGCGCTCCCCCTCCCGCGTCAGCTGGATGCTGCGCGGTTTGCGAAAGAACAGCTGCACGCCAAGTCGCGCCTCCAGCTCCCTAATCTGCAGGCTGACCGCACCAGGGGTGACGTTTAATTCGTTGGAGGCAAGTGTGACACTGCGATAGCGCGCCGCAGCCTCGAAGGCCTGCAGCCCCTTGAGTGATGGAAGTTCCGCTGCCATGATTTAGCCTAACTCAATTATCCAACGAGAAACAATCGTTTGAAAACACCATAAAACAGGGTGTAAATACACGCAATGGGACATTCATGGCAGCGGAAAGCCGACGAGCTGAGCTTCAGTTAAGCTCAACCGATATCGGGTGGATGGCGATGCGCCTGTCTGCAATCATGTCGATATTCATACCCCGTGGGAGACGAAAATGGCGATACAGAAACAGATGGATTCCAGCGAATGGGCGATGCTGGTGGCACTTTCGCTGCTCTGGGGCGGATCATTCTTTTTCATTGGTGTCGCAGTGAAGGAGCTGCCGCCTGTCACCATCGTCACCTTGCGCGTCAGCCTTGCGGCCATGGCGCTGCTGGTCGTCTGCCGCATCATGGGGCTTCGCCTGCCGCGCGAATGGGCGGTGTGGCGCGCCTTTTTCGGCATGGGCCTGCTCAATAACATCATTCCTTTCTGCCTGATTGTCTGGGGCCAGACCCAGATCGCCAGCGGGCTTGCCTCGATCCTCAACGCCACGACGCCGCTCTTCACCGTCATCGTCGCCCATTTTCTGACCGCCGACGAGAAGATGACCGGCAACAAGCTCGCGGGCGTCCTGATCGGCTTTGCCGGTGTGGCGACCATGATCGGCCCGGCAGCCTTTGGCGGATCATCCGGTCTGTGGGGCCAGATCGCCATTCTCGGCGCGGCCATCTCCTATTCCTTCGCGGGCATATTCGGCCGCCGCTTCAAGGCCATGGGCGTGCCGCCGCTGATGACCGCCACCGGGCAAATATCCTCATCGACACTGATGCTGATCCCCGCCGCGCTCCTCATTGACAAGCCATGGATGCTCGCCATGCCGAGCCTTGGCACCTGGGGCGCGCTGATCGGCATCGCGCTCCTGTCCACCGCGCTCGCCTATCTCATCTTCTTCCGCATCCTCGCCAGCGCCGGCGCTACCAATCTCGCACTCGTCACCTTCCTCATCCCCGTCAGCGCCATTTTGCTCGGTTCGCTCATTCTCGGCGAGCAACTGGAACTCAAGCATTTCGCCGGCATGGCGATGATCGCCGCCGGGCTTGCGGCGATCGATGGCAGACTGCCGGCGAAACTCCGAAGCCTGCTGCGCAACGCGCCCGCTTGACAGGGACACGGGGCAAAAGCATTCTGCGCGCCATGATCGCAACGACACAGAACATCACCCGTCGCCATACCACTACCGGCCAACCGGCAGGGAAAGGTATGGCGTCGCGTTAAGCGATCCATTTCCACCCTGCCAGCCAGAGCAGGGTTCGGACACCTGCTCCGCACACCCCCAATACGCCCAAGGAGACAGGCATGCAGACTGTAAAAATTGCCGACAATGAAGATAAACAGTTCCAGTTAAGCGACGTTGTCCTGCGTGCCGCGCGTCTGGAGGATGCCGAGGCTTTGACAGACCTGTTCAATCTGCCGGGAGTCCGTTACGGCACGCTTCGGCAACCGTTTCAGTCGGTGGAAAAGACCCGAAAAGCGATGGAAAATCGCAGTCCGAACGATATTGCCATCGTCGGCGAATGGCGTGGAAAGATCATTGCCAATGGTGGGCTTTATCGCAGGGCTGGACGGCAGGCCCACATAGCCGATCTCGTGATCAGCGTTCATGACGATTTCGCAGGAAAGGGCGTTGGATCACATCTACTTGGGATTCTGATCGACACCGCCGATAACTGGCACGATATCCGCCGCATCGAGCTCAACGTCTTCACCGACAATTTTCCTGCTATCAGGCTCTACGAAAAATTCGGCTTTGAACGCGAGGGCACCCTGCGCAACGATGCCTATCGTGATGGAAAATACGTTGACGCCCATGTGATGGCGCGACTTCGATAGGCGGTCAGTTTTCCAGATGATCCGCAAACACTTCCCGAATGGTCCGCCGCGACCATTCGGCCATTTTTTTGTTCCGCCCGCGCTCGGCATCCAGCACGATCAGCGCCTTCCATAGCGCCCAGCCGCGCCCGCGCTGCCATGTGGCCTCATCCAGGCCAAGGGCCCGGCGAAAAACATCCCGGCCTTGCGCATCAAACACGTTCCACGCCAGAATGAGATCGGACGACGGATCGCCGACGCCGGAACTGCCGAAATCGATGACGGCAGACAGGCGGCCGTCCTTCACCAGCAGATTGCCCTCGGCAATATCGCCATGCACCCAGACGCCCTGCCCCTGCCAGCGGCTTGAAAGCGCAAGCTGCCATATCTCCATGGCCAGCGGCTGATCCACCTCACCGGCAAGCCGCGCCGCAGAAGCCCTCGCCTCCCCATCATAGACAGCCAGCGATCCGCCACGATGGAAATTTTGCGCGCCAGCAAGCGGACCATCGGAGGCATCGATGTTATGCAAGGCCTTTAAAAATACCGCGACGTCAACAGCGATGGCCGAAAGATCGATGTTGTCCAAATGCCTGACGAGAGGTTCGCCATCGAGCCAGCGATAAACGGACCAGCAGAACGGATAATCCTCTCCCGATTGCCCCAGCGCCAATGGCACAGGGATCGGAACCGGTAGCAGCGGCGCAAGCACCGGCAACCACCGGTGCTCCTTCTCCACCTGCGCCACATAACGGGCAGCACTTGGCATGCGGATCAGCATGTCTCCGCCAAGGCGAAAGCTGCGATTGTCCCAGCCGCTCAGTTCGACCGGCCGTATATCGAGCGCCGCCCACTGCGGAAATTGGCTGGTGATCAGCCCCCGAGCCTGCTCAAGGGTGACGACAATGCGATCATCCATGCTGTCCTCCTACTCAGGCGTAAAGCTCCAGCTGTGCAGAACAACACGGCCATGACGGCCCATCAGCCGCCGATCAACGCCAGCCACTCATCCTCATCCATGGTCTGCACACCCAGTTCCGTCGCCTTGGCCAGCTTGGAACCGGCTCCCGGCCCGGCTACGAGGATATCGGTCTTTTTCGAGACGGAACCGGCCACTTTTGCGCCGAGGCTTTCGGCGCGGGCCTTGGCCTCGTCACGGGTGAATTTTTCCAGCGAGCCGGTGAAAACCACGGTCTTGCCCGCCACCGGGCTGCCTTCAGTCGAGGGCTTTTCAGCCTCCTTCGGCTGCAATTCACGTATCAGCCGATCGATGACATCGAGATTGCGCGGTTCCTTGTAGAACTCGATGATGGCGCGGGCCAAGACCTCACCAATACCGTCGATACTATTGAGCTCAGCCCAGGCATCGCTCGCCGGATCCGCCGCCGCCTTCATGCTTTCTTCGAAATGCTCGTAAGTGCCATAGGAGCGTGCCAGAAGCTTCGCCGTCGTCTCGCCCACATGACGGATGCCGAGCGCGAAGATCAGCCGGTGCAGATCGATCTCGCGGCGGGCATCGATGGCGTCGAACAGCTTCTTGACGCTGACCTTGCCGAAGCCGTCGATATTCTCGAGCCTGGTCAGATGGGATGCTTCCTGACGCGCCTTCAGCGTGAAAATGTCAGGCGCGGTCTTGATAGAAAGTGCCGGATCCTCGCTTTCGAAGAAGAAATCGATCTGTTTGGTGCCGAGCCCTTCGATATCGAAGGCATTGCGCGAGACGAAATGTTTCAGATGCTCCACCGCCTGCGCCCGGCAGACGAAACCGCCGGTGCAGCGCGTGACCGAATCGAGCTTGCCGGTCTTTTCATTGCGCTCCCGCACCGCATGGCTGCCGCAGACCGGGCATTTCTCCGGGAACGGATATTTTACCGCCTCGGCCGGGCGCTTTTCCAGAAGCACGTCTAGTACCTGCGGAATGACATCCCCCGCGCGCTGCACGATGACCGTGTCGCCGATGCGGATATCGTGATCCTCCGGACGGATGCGCTCACCGCTATTGCCGATGCCTTCGATGTAATCGGCATTGTGCAATGTCGCGTTGGTGACGACGACACCACCAACGGTAATTGGTGTAAGACGCGCCACCGGCGTCAAGGCGCCGGTGCGTCCAACCTGGATTTCGATATTCTCGACGGTGGTAAAGGCCTGCTCGGCGGGAAACTTGTGCGCGGTGGCCCAGCGCGGGCTGCGCGAGCGGAAACCCAGACGTTCCTGAAGATCGAGGCGATCGACCTTGTAGACCACGCCATCGATATCATAATCAAGGTCAGGCCGTGCGACGCCTATTTCGTTATAATGCTCAAGCAATTGCTGGGCGGAGGTGAATCGCTTCATCAGCGGATTGACCGGGAAACCCCACTCCCGAAACTTCTCGACGATGCCATATTGCGTATCGGCGAGCCGCGCCGGCTGGCCGGCATTCGAGACCTCGCCCAGCGCATAGGCAAAGAACCGCAGCTTACGTTTCGCCGTCACATTCGGGTCTAGCTGGCGTAGCGAACCAGACGCCGTATTGCGCGGGTTGACATAGGTCTGTTTGCCTTCGGCCTCCATCTGGGCGTTGAGCGCCAGAAAGTCGCTCTTGGCCATATAGACTTCGCCGCGCACCTCCACCACGTCGGGCGCGCCCGAAGGCAGTTCATTCGGAATTTCCTTGATGGTCCTGATATTGGCCGTGACGTTTTCGCCCGTGGTGCCATCGCCGCGCGTCGCTGCGGTCTTCAGCCTGCCATTCTCGTAGCGGATCGACATGGAAAGCCCGTCGATCTTCGGCTCGGCGGTGAAGGCAATCGAATCGTCAGGCAGATGACCGAGGAAGCGATAGACCGAACTCACGAAATCCCGCAGGTCCTCTTCCGAAAACGTATTGTCGAGCGACAGCATCGGCCGTGCATGCACGATGGGCGCGAAGGTGGGGAGCGGCGCAAAGCCGACTTTCTTCGATGGACTGTCGGCCCGCACCAGCGCCGGAAAAGCCGCTTCGATGGCGTCGTTTCGCCGCTTCAGCGCATCGTAGTCCGCATCCGAAATCTCCGGCGCATCCTTGCCATGATAAAGCGCATCGTGGCGGGCAAGCTCGGCTGCCAGAAATGCCAGCTCAGAAGAGGCCTCAAGCTCGGTCAGGTTTTCGACGGAAATCTGGTCTTTCGACATGGCGGCCTCTATCACAAGTGAATCGGCAAATTCCTAACCTAATTGCGCGAAGAGAAAAATTATAAAAATTAATGACCGGTAGAATATTGAAAAAATACAACCCGCTATTTTCTTCACACGTCAGCTTTGATATGCCCGCTAATAGATAAGGTAACAACGCGTGCAGATATATTATGGACGAAGATTTCGGATCGATCAGATCACCTGAAAAAGTCGATGCTTGGGAGAAGGGACGAAAACCCGAATCTATTTCTAAGCTCGATGCGATGCTCGGAGCAAAGCTTGCGGAGCTGAAAAACCTTGCACAGTGCCAATTGTTCAGATTTTCTGCCCGTGCAAAAAATTACATTTGGGCAATGAATGAAACGGGAGAAATCATCATTGCCGTAGAAGAATTGGCATTGGTGCAACCAGAAGCCAGTTACTCGGGTTATCCAAGGCGGCGGGGATATCGTCATCCATCAGAAGAAAAGAAGCTTGGTCACCCAACCCTTCTAAACGGTGGAAAAGCGCGAATTGCAGGCGAATTAGCTTTCGATGATGACGACGACAATGGCCTCATCTGGATTTTGAATGCGAACTCAGGCAGGTACTGTAAACAAAAGCCGCCAACACCGGATCAGTTGGATAAAGTGGCTGAAATTTTTAAAGACCGTGGTGTTGACGTAAAAGTTGATTACGATTAACGAACACAATCCGCTATGGTGCGTTAATCCACGCGCAAGAAAATAATGGTATAGTTTAACGGTATTGGGATATAGGAGAAGAAAATGAACGCTCCTTTAAAAATTGAATTGATGTCGCGCCTAGGCACTTTTCGCCCAAGTGACCGCACACATATAGAAAATGCGCTAAAATCCGTTCAAAGTAGACAGGTCGCCGTCGAAGCGATAACTGAGTTCGTCATCGGCTGGGAAAATGCCGACTGGCTTGAAGCTTATTCGATTGAGCGAATTGGAAAATGGCTTGCGAAAAACCAGTCTGCTGATGTTGTTGAAATTCTAAATGAATGGTCGCAAAAACCGCCGGTAAATGCGCGACAGGAAGCTCGCGCTGCGTTGTGTCGCGGCATCGAAATCGGCAAACAGCAAAAAGCGAACGAATTCGCCTGATACGTGTCAATATGGAATTTTTAGAGGCCTCGCTTGAAAAAGCGGGGCCTTTATTCTTCAGCCGCCAACAATTTGATTGCCGCAGCCCGCGCCTCATCCGTCACAGAAGCCCCGGCCAGCATGCGGGCGATTTCTTCGGTGCGGTGTTTGGGTTCCATCGTCGCCACACGCGTGGCGATGCGCTCGGTGCCGTCGCCGGAGGGGCCTTTGGAAATGAGAAGATGGGTCGCCGCCCGTGCCGCTACCTGTGGTGCATGGGTGACGGACAGGACCTGTACGGTCTTCGACAGGCGGCGCAGCCGCTGGCCGATGGCATCTGCCACCGCGCCGCCGACGCCCGTATCGATTTCATCGAACACCAGGGTCGGTGCCGAACCGCGATCCGCCAGCGCCACTTTCAGGGCCAGCAGGAAGCGGGACAATTCGCCGCCCGACGCCACTTTCATGATCGGCCCCGGCCGTGTGCCCGGATTGGTCTGGACGTGGAATTCCACCGTATCGATACCGTCAGCCGTCGCCTGCTCGGGATCGGACGTCACTTCGACGGTAAACCGCGCCCGCTCCAGCTTCAGCGCCGGAAGTTCGGCCATGACAGCCCCCGATAGCGCCTCCGCCGCATTGCGGCGCTTTTCGGAAAGCGATTGGGCGGCCCGGTCGAAATCGGCCTTCACCACACCGAGATTGGCCTCGAGCTTGCCGAGCTTTTCTTCACCGGCATCGAGATCGGCGAGATCGGCCACCATTTTTTCGGCAAGCGCCGGCAGGTCAGGCACGGCAACATTATATTTGCGGCCGGCAGCGCGCAGGGCGAACAACCGTTCTTCCACGCGCTCCAGCTCACGCGGATCGAATTCGGTGCGGCGCAGCGCCGCCTCCACTTCCATCTGCGCATTGGAAAGGTTCTCAAGCGCAGCATCCAGCAATTGTACGGTATCTTCCAGAAGACCGGGCGCTTCGTGGCTTTTGCGCTCCAGCCGGCGCATCATTGAGGCAATGACAGGCACGGGCGAAGCATTGCCATTCAGGAATTCGCTGGCTTCGGCAATATCGCCGGCAATGCGTTCGGATTTCTGCATCACCGCCCGGCGCTCGGCCAGCTCATCCTCCTCACCGTCGCGCGGTGAGAGGGTTTCCAGCTCCTCGACGGAAGACCGCAGGTAATCCGCCTCGCGCGCCGCCGCCTCCACCTTGGCCCGGTGGGTCTTCAGGGCACGGTCGGCATCCTTCCAGGTGCGGTAGAGATCCTGAACGGTGCGCGCCTCATCGCTCAACCCGGCAAAGGCATCAAGCAGGGTGCGATGGGCGTCGGTATCGACAAGCGCGCGGTCGTCATGCTGGCCGTGAATTTCAACCAGCATCTGCCCGAGCTGGCGCATCATCTGCACGCTCACGGCCTGATCGTTGACGTACGCCTTGGTTCGCCCGTCAGCGGATTGTACCCGGCGGAAAATAAGGTCGCCATCGTCATCAAGGCCGTTTTCGCGCAGGAGAAGCCGGGTGGGATGATCGTTTGGGACTTCGAAAGTGGCGGTCACCTGCCCCTTGTCTTCGCCATGGCGCACAAGGCCGCCATCACCACGACCGCCGAGCGCGAGTGAGAGACTGTCAAGCAGGATGGATTTGCCGGCGCCCGTTTCACCCGTCAATACGGAAAGGCCCGCCTCGAAACTGAGGTCGAGCCTTTCAATCAGGACGATGTCGCGTATCGAGAGCTGGACCAGCATGGCCTATGCCCCGTCTCAGGCGCCGATGAGCTTCTTGCCGGCGCGCGAAATCCAGGACCCCTTGTTTTCACGCGGCTCCAGGCCTTGGCCCTTCAGCAGCTTGTAGGAATCTGCATACCATTGGCTATC
Organism: Agrobacterium tumefaciens; assembly: GCF_005221325.1. Lineage (NCBI taxonomy): Bacteria > Pseudomonadati > Pseudomonadota > Alphaproteobacteria > Hyphomicrobiales > Rhizobiaceae > Agrobacterium > Agrobacterium tumefaciens. Next base: position 1,818,806 of record NZ_CP039888.1, read on the forward strand.
GGGATAGTTGTTGCCGAGAACGGCAGCCGCGGTCTGCGCTTCGTCCACCAGACCCATGGCGTAGTAGGCTTCGGTGAGACGCGCCAGCGCTTCCTCGATCTGGTTGGTATTCTGGTACTGCTCGATGACGATGCGGAAACGCGAAACGGCAGCGAGATATTCCTTGCGCTCAAGGTAATAACGGCCGACCTGCATTTCACGGCCGGCGAGCTGGTCGCGCGCGAAACGAATCTTGGCCTGCGCATCGGCGACATATTCCGACGACGGATAGTCGTTGACAACCTTGTTCATCGCTTCGATCGTCCGCTGCGCGGCGCGCTGGTCCTGCGTGACGTCGGAAATCTGCTTCGAATAGGCAAGTCCGATCATGTACTGAACGTAAGCTGCATCCTTGGAGCGCGGATACTGCCGCAGGAAACGGCTGCCGGACGTGATGGCCACATCGTTCTTGTTGGTGCGCGTGGCAATGAAGGTCTGCATGACAAGCGCCTTCTGGCCCCATTCGGTGAAGGGGTACTGCTTGTCGATAGCCTCGAACTTGCGTGAGGCTTCCGTCATGTTGCCGGCGTTCATGTTGGCAAGACCTTGCTTGTACAGAACATCAGGCGGATCGGTCTCGACGCCGAGCTTGGTAATGTCGATATCCGGATCGGACTGGCAGGCCGTGACGGCGACACTTGCGCCGACCAACATCAACGAAACGGCGATCCCCCGCATCGTACCCTTCATTGCACCAGACCCTACATGCTTCATTCGACAGTTCCCACTTCCCGCGCAAATACATAAGCATCGGCTTTGCACTGGCGTTCTAGCCATAAAAGCATCCGCAGGGCAACGCAATGATGACGCATTAACGCATTTTTATGGCATCGGCCCATGCAATCGCACGATTATCGGGCGATAATATGCAACTTCCTGCCCCGCCTCACAAAAAAGCCGCCCCAAAGGAGCGGCTTTTCCTGTCAATTGATAGCCTGCAAACAACCTTACGCAGACCAGGGTGCAAATTCCGGCATGTTAACCGCAACGAATTCGCGCGCACGTACCTGATTGCGGGCAGCCGGCGCTTCGACGATCTCATAGGCCGAACGATCGCTCAGCAGTGCCTTCAGCGCATTCGCATTGACCTTGTGGCCGCCGCGATAGGAGCGGTAGCAGCCGATGAACTGCGCGCCGGCAAGCGCCAGGTCGCCCACGGCGTCCAGCGTCTTGTGACGGACGAATTCGTCCTTGGCGTAACGCAGGCCTTCCATGTTGATGACGCTGTTGTCGTCGGAGATGACGACCGAATTCTCAAGCGAGGAACCGAGTGCATAACCGGCCGCCCACAGACGCTCCACGTCACGCATGAAGCCGAAAGTGCGGGCGCGCGACAGTTCATTCTTGAACGTCTCTGCCGTCAGATCGCCCTTCCAGGACTGTCTGCCGATCAGCGGCGTGTCGAAATCGATATCGACCTCGAAGCGCGTACCGTCATAGGGGCGAAACTCCGCCCAGGAAGCACCCGAATCGATGCGCACCGGCTTGGTGACGCGGATGTAACGGCGCTTCACACCGAGATTCTTGATGCCAACCGATTCGATCGCTTCGATGAAGGGAGCGGAGCTGCCGTCCATAATCGGCGCTTCAGGACCGTCAACCTCAACGATGAGGTTGTCGAGGCCCATGGCGTAGATGGCGGCCATGACGTGCTCGATCGTCGCCACTGACTGGGATAGCGAACGGCCGAGCACGGTGCACAGATCGGTATTGCCGACATTGGCAGAAACCGCCTTCAACTCAGTGACGCTGCCATTTTCATGAAGGCGCTGAAACAAAATGCCCGTTCCGGCTTCCGCGGGCTGGAACGTCATCGACACAGGATTGCCGGAATGCACGCCAATGCCTTTAAGCTGAACAGCATGTGCGATAGTTGTCTGAAATCCGAGCAGTCCGATGGTCATGCGTCTATGCCTTGTTTTGCAAACCGCGCCGTTTGAGCCAGCGCCGTTCAAGTTTTCAAGCCGGTTTTGGCAACCGGCCAAGTCCGTATTTTCCCTTACCCAGCCTCATACATACGCACATGTAGGTGCCACGACAAATCACTGTTCGTTTCGGATTGTTACATGCACAAACCATTGAAAACGCAAATTAATTTAGTGTTAATAACGTAAAATAAACAAAACGCCCGGATCGTGAGATCCGGGCGTTTCGAAGGACGTATGGAATCGCCTTTAGTTGGACTGGCGGCGCAGGAAGGCCGGGATTTCCAGCTGGTCGTCGTCGTGATGGCTGGACGAGGAAGGCGTTGCGCGGCCGTGGTCGTCAAGCTGTCCGCGACGCGGTGCGTAGAGGCTTGCTTCGGGCGAAAGCGGCGCGCGGCGCTGCTGCGGAGCCATGCTCGGCGCATCCATCATGTCGGATGGAACTTCTTCTTCTTCGCGGCGACCAAGCGAGTTGGTGATGCGCTTCAGAAGACCCATCGGGCCACGCTCTTCCTGTGCGACAGGCGTAGCGCGATCACGGTGATCCATCTCGGCCTTCACGACCGGCGGGAAGTCTTCAACCTTCGGCATGCGCACCGGCTCGGGCTGGCGGGCAACCGGGGCCGGCTCCTGATAGACCGGAGCCTGCGGCTGCTGCATGCGCGGCGCCGGAGCGGCAACCTGTTCCGGAGCATGGTAGACCGGCGCCTGAGCAACCGGGGCCGGAGCGGCCTGCTGAACCGGCTGGGCCGGACGAAGAGCCGCCGGCGCTTCAGCCGGAGCGGATGCGAACAGCTTGCTCTGCGGACGGAAGTCCTGAGACGGCTGCTGGTGTGCGGCAAAACCGAGTTCGCGTTCCATCTCAGCTTCCGCCGAACGGATGGTCTGGGCGATCTGGTCTACGGTCTTTGGTGCCTGCGATACTGCATGTGCAGGCTGAACTGCGGCCGGAGCGGGAGCAACGGCCGCGGAAGGACGGATAAGCGGCTTGGCGGCAGCTGCGCGCATTTCGGCAACGTTCTGTTCGCCGATGCCCGCGACGCGGTCAATGCCGGTCGCCACGACGGAAACGCGGATGAGACCTTCCAGAGCCTCGTCGAAGGTTGCGCCGAGGATGATGTTGGCATCGGGATCGACTTCTTCGCGGATACGGGTGGCAGCTTCGTCGACTTCGAACAGGGTAAGGTCGCGACCGCCGGTGATGGAGATCAGCAGGCCCTGTGCGCCCTTCATCGAGGTTTCGTCGAGCAGCGGGTTGGCGATTGCCGCTTCCGCAGCCTGCATTGCGCGGCCCGGACCGGAAGCCTCACCGGTGCCCATCATTGCGCGGCCCATTTCACGCATGACCGAGCGAACGTCGGCGAAGTCAAGGTTGATGAGACCTTCCTTCACCATCAGATCGGTGATGCAGGCAACGCCGGAGTAGAGAACCTGGTCAGCCATGGCGAAGGCGTCAGCGAAGGTCGTCTTGTCGTTGGCAATGCGGAAGAGGTTCTGGTTGGGAATGACGATCAGCGTATCGACGGACTTCTGCAGTTCCTCGATGCCCTGCTCGGCCAGACGCATGCGGCGGCCGCCTTCGAAATGGAAAGGCTTGGTTACGACGCCAACCGTCAGGATGCCCTTATTGCGGGCCGCCTGTGCGACCACCGGGGCAGCGCCGGTGCCGGTGCCGCCGCCCATGCCGGCGGTGACGAAGCACATGTGGGTGCCGTTCAGGTGGTCGATGATCTCATCGATGCATTCTTCAGCGGCGGCGCGGCCGACTTCCGGCTGCGAACCGGCGCCGAGACCCTCGGTGACGTTGACGCCGAGCTGGATGACCCGGTCTGCCTTCGTCATGGTCAGCGCCTGCGCATCCGTGTTGGCGACGACGAAGTCGACGCCCTGGAGGCCGGCCGTGATCATGTTGTTGACAGCGTTACCGCCGCCGCCGCCCACACCAAAAACAGTGATGCGTGGCTTCAGCTCGGTGATATCAGGCTTTTGCAGCTGTATCGTCATTTTACCATTCCTTCTTTCTCTGGCCGCATCGCCCCGCTGGCCGATTCTTGAAAACTCAACTCGGAAACCTCCGGCTTACGCCACGAGGCCACTCAAAAACTCTCTTTCAGCCATTGCCCCACTCGGGCTATCCGGCCGCTACCCGTACCAAACGGCGAGAACATTCCGCCTTGCGCCGCATGAATTTCGATGTCCGCCACCTGTGGATAGATCATCAGTCCGCAGGCGGTTGAAAATGCCGGTCCCTTGGCCGCCACCGGAAGACCGGCTACGCCCATGGGGCGGCCGATACGAACGTTGCGGGCGAGAATGCGCCGTGCCGTTTCCGGCAGCCCCGTCAGCTGGCTTGCGCCGCCGGTCAGGACAACGCGCTTGCCGACGATGGGGCTGAAGCCGGACTTCTGGATACGATCACGGATCAATTCCAGCGTCTCTTCGATACGCGCCCGCACGATGCGGGTTACAAGTGCTCTTGAAACTTGCGATGGCTGATCGCGATCGTCTTCGCCAATCGGCGGGATCGAAATCATGTCGCGCTCATCCGCGCCATTCAGCAAAGCCGAACCATGCACCACCTTCAGTCTCTCCGCATCTTCGATTCGTGTCGAGAGGCCTCGTGCAAGATCTGTCGTAACGTGATGGCCGCCAAGGCCAATCGCGTCGGTGTGAATGAGCCGGCCTTCGGCAAAAACCGAGATCGTCGTGGTACCGCCGCCCATGTCGATGGCAGCACAACCAAGTTCGACTTCGTCATCCACCAGCGCTGCAAGACCGCTGGCATAGGGCGTCGCCACCATGCCTTCGACGGACAGATGCGCGCGGTTGACGCAAAGCTCGAGGTTCTTCAGCGCCGTGCGCTCGACGGTCACCACATGCATGTCAACGCCAAGAAGATCGCCATACATGGAGAGCGGATCGCGAATACCGCGCTCGCCATCCAGCGAATAACCTGTTGGCAGCGAATGCAGGATCGCCCGGTCCTGGCGCATGGACTGCTGGCTTGCGGCCACCAGAACCTTGCGCAGGTCGCTTGCTTCCACTTCCTGTCCGCCGAGATCGATGCTCGCAGTGTAGATATCGCTCGCCAGCCGTCCGGCCGAAACATTGACGATCAGGCTATCGACGGTCAGGCCCGCCATGCGCTCGGCCGCATCGACCGAAAGACGGATCACGCCTTCGAGCGCGTCAAGATCGGCGATCACGCCGGATTTTACGCCGCGCGACCGCTGATGGCCGATGCCGATGATTTCCACCTTGTGGGTGCGGCCGGGCAGAATTTCGCTTTCCTGGCGCGGCGTCAGCCGGCCGATCATGCACACGACCTTGGTCGAGCCGATGTCCAGCACCGAAACGATGTGACTGCGCTTGGAGGAAAGCGGCTTCAGACGAGGCAGGCCGAAATGGGAAGAACCGAAAAAGCTCATGTGTTCTTCTCCGCTTTCTTGAGCGCCTTCGTGCGTGCATCGACTGCCGTCTGGCGGCGTTCGGCTGCACCTTCGGTCAACTGGATCGTGGTGCGGTCCGTCAGACGCAGGTCCACAGCTGCGACATCGCGCGACAGGACCTTTTCCTCGAGATCGAGCCGCGCCAGCAATTGCAGCGCCTGCGGCAAGTTTTCTTCCGGCAGCTTGACGACGATGCCGTTATCGAGATGCAGATCCCAGCGGCGGCCGGCAATGCGCACATAGGCGCGGACGCGGTTGCGGATTTCCGGCCAATCGGCCAGTTGTTCGACGAAACCAGCGGCACCCGTTTCCGCGTCACGTCCGACAAAGAGCGGCAGGGCAGCGAATTTATTGTCACGCAGCGGCGCGATGACACTGCCGCTCTTTTCGATCAGCGACAGTTCCGTGCCGTGCTGCCAGATACCGAAGGCCTGGCGTTCCTTCAGGCGAACCTCGACCGTCTTCGGATAGACCTTGCGGATATCGACGTCTTCCACCCAGGGAAGCTGGACGAGTTTGCGGCGCGCCGCGTCAATATCAAGCGCAATCAGGGAGGTGCTGCCGTCGAGGCCGAGAAGCTGGAAGACATCGATTTCCGAGGTCTGCAAATTGCCGGAGACCTTCACGTCCTCGACCGCAAAGCCCGCAGCCGACGTCGTGGTCTGGGTGACGATGTTGGTGTGGCCGCCGAGCGACATGCCGTAAAGCCCGATCATCGCGTAAAAGGCGACGGCCGAAATCGTGCCGGTATGGGCGGGAATGTGGATGCGTCCGGTCGCAAGGCTGACACCGAAACGCACGAAGCGACGCAGCGGACGCGGCAGCACCCTGCGATCGTCGGCATTGGCCGTCGCCGCATATTGCTCGCGCTTTTTTGCCGTCGACTTTTTGCCGGTCACCGCAAACACGAAGCGTCCTCCACCATCCAGCTGACAAGGTCACCAAAGGAGCGGCCAGCATGGGCCGCCATTTCCGGCACCAGGGAGGTCGGCGTCATGCCCGGCTGCGTATTCACTTCAAGCCAGATAACTTCGCCATCTTCTGAGAAGCGGTCGTCGTAACGAAAGTCTGAACGGCTTACGCCACGGCACCCGATCGCCTGATGCGCCATAACCGCCAATGTTTGAATCTTTTGGTAAATTTTCGGTGAAATTTCTGCGGGAATGACATGTTTCGAGCCACCGGCCGCGTATTTCGCATCGTAATCATAGAAATTGTGACCTAGCGGCACCACTTCGGTGACGCCCAGCGCCTCACCATCGAGCACGCCGCAGGTCAGTTCGCGACCATGGATATAGCGCTCGACCATGACTTGATCGCCATAACGCCATTCAGACGAGGTGAGGATTTGCGGCGGATGCGACTGGTCTTCCTTGACGATGACCACACCGAAACTCGAACCTTCACGCACCGGCTTCACCACATAGGGCGGCGCAAGAGGGTGTTCGCTGGTGAAATCGAAGCGGTTCATGACGCGCTCTGCAGCAACCGGGACGCCTGCTGCCGCGGCAACCTTCTTGGCCTGCGCCTTGTCCATGGCAAGGGCGGAAGCCAGCACGCCGGAATGCGTATAGGGAATGGCCAGATATTCGAGAATGCCCTGAATGGTGCCGTCTTCACCGAAAGGGCCGTGCAGCGCATTGAAGGCGACATCCGGGCGCAACTCATCGAGCACGGCAGCGACATCGCGCCCTACATCGACCCGGGTGACCTTGTAGCCCTCGCCCTCAAGTGCAAGCGCGCAAGCGTTGCCCGACGACAGGCTGACCGGCCGCTCCGACGAAAACCCACCCAAAAGAACAGCTACGTGCTTGCCGCCCATCGAACCCTCTGACACCAACTCTCCGTTACGAACCAAGCCCGAACCGACCGAATTTGACGGACGGTGATTCTGGCACATGACCCTTGAGATCAGTTAAACGCCATTAAGGTTAATGAATCGTTTACTTTCGTTAACCGCCGCGTCCAACATGCCGAGTTCCGTTAAAGAATCAGCATCGATCCGGATTCCCTCCTTGGAATCAGAGAGTTGCGCGGATTGCAACATGCAGGTTTTCAATGATCGGAAATAAAACCGTCCTGGCGGGTTCGCCACTTCGCGACGAAGGCAAGGTCGAAACGTTAACAGGCGAGCTTATTCCCCAGACAAAATTATCTGGCGTTTCAGCGTTTTAAATCCACGGCCTGAATCAGTCTCTCAATCGCAGCGCAGTGACCGGCAGTGCACTGTGAGGCCCGCCGTGTTCAACAATCACATTATTTGCATTATTTCTTTTTTAGCATTCCATAGGAACAAAAATTGCGTTAACGCAGACATGCCTTCCTAAGGCATGACATTCCAATCATCTGAAATGGAACCCAAACCATGACTGACGCGGTATCTCGGGTATCGTCGACAGCTGGCAATTCGAACGTTGTAAAGACAAATTCGCCTGCACGAGTTCTCACTGCCAGCCTGGTCGGCACGACCATCGAGTTTTTCGATTTTTACGTTTACGCCACGGCCGCAGTGCTCGTGTTTCCGACATTGTTCTTCCCGAACAGCGACCCGACGACGGCGCTTCTGGCGTCCTTCGCCACCTTCTCCATCGCCTTTTTCGCCCGCCCGCTCGGCGCGGTCGTTTTCGGCCATTATGGTGACCGCGTCGGCCGCAAGGCAACGCTTGTCGCCGCTCTTCTGACCATGGGCGTATCGACGGTCGTGATCGGCCTTCTGCCGACCTATGAGACCGCCGGCGTTCTGGCGCCGCTATTGCTGGCGCTTTGCCGTTTCGGCCAGGGTTTCGGCCTTGGCGGAGAGTGGGGCGGCGCTGTCCTGCTCGCCACGGAAAACGCTCCTCCCGGCAAACGCAGCTGGTACGGCATGTTCCCGCAGCTGGGCGCGCCCGTCGGCCTGTTCCTCTCCTCCGGCGTATTCTGGATTCTGCTGCATTTCATGTCGCAGGAAGCGCTCTTGAGCTGGGGCTGGCGCATTCCCTTTGTCGCCTCGATCATCCTGATCGCTGTTGGCATGTGGGTTCGCCTGTCGATCACCGAAACGCCTGACTTCCAGAAGGCGATCGAAAAGGAAGACCGTGTGGCCGTGCCGATTGCGGAGCTGTTCCGCAACCACAAGCGCAGCCTCCTCCTCGGCACCTTCGTGGCGCTGGCCACGTTCGTGCTGTTCTATATCGGCACCGCCTATCTATTGTCCTACAACGTCAAGGTTCTGAAAATTCCGTTCCTCGACGCGCTGGAAGTGCAGATCCTCGGCTCCATCGTCTTCGGCATCTTCATCCCCATCGCCGGCAAGCTTGCCGAGAAATTCGGCCGTCGTGAAGTCCTGATCGTGACGACGATACTTATCGGCCTGTTCTCGTTCCTGCTGCCCAGCCTGATGACCGGCGGCGAAGGTTCGATCTTCGTCTTCGCGGCTCTGGCCATGATGCTGATGGGCATGACCTACGGTCTGATCGGAACGGCGCTCGCCGCCCCCTTCCCGACCCGCGTGCGCTACACCGGCTCGTCCATCACCTTCAACATGGCCGGCATCTTCGGCGCGTCTCTGGCGCCTTACATCGCCACATGGCTGCAGGTGAATTACGGCATGGGTTATGTCGGTTATTACCTCTGCGTATCGGCCCTCGTCACGCTGGCCTGCATTCTTCTGTCCCGCAAGGACGAAGTCTGATCTGAGACCATCGACAAAAAGAAGCCCGCGAAACCTTCGTTTCGCGGGCTTTTCCTTGTCTATTTCTGCTTAAGCCACCGCCTGGCGCCGCTCGACATGACCGCTCATACAGACGCGATTGCGTCCTCCGCCCTTGGCCTGATAAAGCGCAAGATCGGCATTGTGCATGACCTTGTCGAAGATTTCGGCGTCGCCGCGAAAGGCGACACCAATCGAAATCGTCACCGCAATGCGCAGATCCTGGTACTCCACCGGCGTCGCCGCAACGGCCGCGCGAACCCTCTCGCACATCTGCAGAAAAGCCAGCCGGCTGGTCTCCTGGACGACCACAAATTCCTCGCCCCCCAAGCGGGCGACATGCGCGGAAGGATCGGAATTCTCCCTTATCCGGCGGGCAACGCTTGAGATGACGAGATCACCGACGAGATGGCTGTACCTGTCATTCACTGATTTGAAATGATCGATATCGAGAAACGCGACACAATAGTCGCTGCCGAGTTTATCGCATGCCGCATAAAGGCCGAGCCGGTTGCTGAGGCCAGTCAGGGCGTCCGTATGGCTCAGATGCAGGAAGCGCTCGTGAGATTGCACGAGAATTTGTACTTCCCTGGCATTCAGCCAGCAGACCAGCAACGTCACCGTAAACGCCACAGCCCCGCCGAGCGTCACACCCAGCATGATGCCGTTGGCGAGATCGGTCACGAGCCCGAACTGCGCGAGAAGCGTCAGGCCACCCGTGCACATCAGGATGACAATGAGCGTCACGAGACAGGCGATACGAATGGAGAATTCCAGCGGTCCCAGCCGCCGCCGCCCCTCGAGCGTAGCGACCGAAAAACTCATCATCTCGATCGGTTTTTTCCAAAGACCCAACATCATGCTCAAAAGCACCTAGATCACGTATTTCCGTTAGTATTTCCTAATAAAAAACAATATAAAACTCAGAAACGGGACCTCATCCCGGCCGATCAAGTATCTACCTCGAAGATACAGCAAAAAACATTGATCGACCGTTACGATACACGAAACGGCCTGATCAACAGCAGAATTTTCTTGCAGCACGCAGCATTCACCGGGGCTTACGCCCCGAGGAACGGCTCTACTTCACGGCCCGGCATGAAAAGGCCAAGGCGCTTGATTTCCCATTCCAGCCGGATGCCCGATTTCTCGAACACACGCCTGCGGATGGTTTCGCCCAGATATTCCAGATCGTAGCCGGTCGCATGGCCGGTATTGATCATGAAATTGCAATGCAGCGACGACATCTGCGCGCCGCCGATGACCAGACCACGGCCGCCGGCCTCGTCTATCAGTTCCCAGGCGGAATGACCTTCGGGATTCTTGAAGGTGGACCCACCGGTCTGTTCGCGGATCGGCTGCACGGTTTCGCGGTGATGACGCACGGCGTCCATATCGGCGCGGATTTTCGTCTTGTCTTCCGGATAACCCTCAAACAGTGCACCGGTGAAGATCAGGCCCGCATCGGCGCCGGAATGGCGGTAGCTGTAGCCCATATCCGCGTTGGAAAGCACATGCTGGTTGCCTTGACGGTCGACCGCATAGACTTCCACGACCCGTTCACGCGTCTCGCCGCCATTGGCGCCGGCATTCATGCGCAGCGCGCCGCCGATGGAGCCGGGAATGCCGTAATAGAAATGGAAGCCGCCGATGCCATTATCCATGGCCATGGCCGCAATGTGCTTGTCCGGGCAGATCGCGCCGGCCTTGATGCGGTTTTCGCCCGCAAGTTCCACCGAGCCGAAGCCCTTGGCGGACAGGCGCACGACCACGCCCGGAATGCCGCCATCACGCACCAAAAGGTTCGAGCCGACGCCGACCACGGTCAACGGCACATCTTCAGGCAGAATTTTCAGGAAGGCGACCAGATCATCGGTATCGTGCGGCTGGAACATCACCTCCGCAAGACCGCCGGCTCTGAACCACGTCACCCGGTCCATGGGCGCATCCGGTGTCAGACGTCCCCTCAGTTCATTTACCCCGTCGCCGAGCCTCCCCAGCAATTTAACCCCATCGACCTGTCTCATTCAGACTTTCCTGATATGCTCTTCAATTCCGAAGGCAGCGCGGCTGCCCATTGCGTGATATTTCCAGCCCCCAAGAGAACCACAAAATCACCCGGATTCGCAATGGCTGCGACCTGCGACGCAAGGTCCTCCCGTTTTTCGAGGAAACGGGCATCGCGGTGGCCGGCGGCCTTGATGGCCGAAACCAGCGCTTCGGAGCTTGCGCCTTCGATTGGATCTTCGCCCGCAGCATAGACCGGAGCAAGGATAATCGTGTCGGCATCGTTAAAACAATGCGCAAAATCGTCAAACAGGCTGGAAAGGCGGCTGTAGCGGTGCGGCTGGTGCACGGCGATGATGCGGCCCTTGCAGGCTTCGCGCGCGGCCGCCAGCACAGCCTTGATCTCGACCGGGTGGTGACCGTAATCGTCGAAGACCTGCACGCCGTTGGCTTCGCCCGTCAGCGTGAAGCGACGCTTGACGCCGGCAAAGGAGGCAAGGCCCTTCTTGATGTCGGCTTCCGATATGCCGAGACGATTGGCCACAGCAATCGCCGCCGTCGCATTCGACACATTGTGGCGTCCGGGCATCGGCAGGACGAGATCCTTGAAGGAGAATATCTTGCCGGTGCGGCGGCGGCGGATTTCCACGTCGAAGATCGACCGCGTGCCATCAATGCGGACGTTCGAAAAACGCACATCCGCCTGCGGGTTCTCACCGTATGTGATGACCTTGCGGTCTTCGATCCGGCCGACCAGCGCCTGCACTTCGGGGTGGTCGAGGCACATCACGCCGAAACCGTAGAACGGTACGTTCTCAACAAACTGCCGGAAAGCGGCGCGCACGGCGTCGAAATTACCGTAATGATCAAGATGTTCCGGGTCGATATTGGTGATGACGGCCACATCGGCGGGCAGCTTCAGGAAGGTGCCGTCGGATTCGTCGGCCTCCACCACCATCCACTCGCCCTCGCCCATACGGGCATTGGTGCCATAGGCATTGATGATACCGCCATTGATCACGGTCGGGTCGAGATTGCCGGCTTCGAGAAGCGTCGCGACCATGGAGGTGGTCGTGGTCTTGCCGTGCGTACCGCCGATGGCGATGGCATTACGGAAACGCATCAGTTCGGCCAGCATTTCGGCACGGCGAACGATCGGCAGATGCTTTTCGCGCGCGGCGATGAGTTCCGGGTTGTTCTTCTTGATGGCGGTGGAAACGACCACGACCTCGGCATCACCGATATTGTCAGCGGTGTGGCCGACAAACACTTCGATGCCCTTGTCACGCAGGCGCTGCACATTGGCGCTATCGGACTGATCCGACCCCTGAACGCGATGGCCGAGATTGTGAAGCACTTCGGCAATGCCGCTCATGCCGATCCCGCCTATGCCGATGAAATGCACAAGGCCTATGGCTTTCGGCATCTTCATGCCCCAACTCCTTCACTATTCTTCTTGAATTCCTGTACGGACCGGCCGGAAGCAATCGCCTCCACCAGATCGGCCAGCACATCCGCCGCATGCGGTTTTCCGGTCGCCTTGGCCGCTGCTGCCGTTGCCGAAAGACGATCCGGCTCCGTAAGCGCCGATGACAACAGGCTGGAAAGCTTCTGCGGCGACAGTTCCGCCTGCTTGATGACGCTTGCCCCGCCCGCTGCCGAAAGTGCGGCCGCATTCGCCGCCTGATCATGGTCCAGCGCATGCGGATAGGGCACGAGGATCGACGGACGGCCGATCACAGAAAGCTCCGATACGGTCGATGCGCCCGAGCGGCTGATGACGAGATCGGCCTCACCGATGCGCGAGGCCATGTCGCCGAAGAAGGGCGAAACGTCAGCCTTCACGCCGAGCTTCTGGTAGGAGGCGATAACGCTGTCCTTGTCTTCGGGCCGGGCCTGCTGGGTCACGACGATGCGCTTGCGCTGCTCGTCCTTCATCAGGCAGATCGCCGCCGGAACGGCGCTGGAAAAGAACTGCGCGCCCTGGCTGCCACCAAAAACCACGAGCTGGAAGGTCTCACCCGTCTGCGAGGGCGTATAGGGAATTTCAGATGCCGACAGCACCGCTGGGCGCACCGGATTGCCCGTTGCAACCGTCTTGTCGGAATATTGGCCGTTGGCGGGCGGCAGGAAGCCGCCGGCAATCGCCTTCACGCGGGCAGCCAGCGCCTTGTTGGCGCGACCCATCACCGCATTCTGCTCGTGAATGATCGAGGGGACGCCAAGTCCGGTCGAAGCCAGCAGCGGCGGCACCGTGGGATAACCGCCGAAACCGACAACCGCAACCGGTTTCAGTTTCGTCACCAGCCGGCGCGCGGCGCGCAGGCCCACCCACAGCTTCCAGAGCGAACGCACGACCGAAATCGGGTTCTTCGAGCCGATGGTGGCTGATGGCACGACGTGAATTTCATCGGCCGGGAACTTGCCGGCATAACGCTCGGCGCGACTGTCGGTGACGAGATGCACCTGATAACCGCGTGCTTTCAGCGTATGCGCAAGCGCTTCCGCCGGAAACACATGGCCGCCGGTTCCACCGGCGGCAAGAAGAACAATACCCTTGCTCATGATCGTTTACTCCGCTGGAACGCCGGAACCGACGCGGAAGAAGCTGCGCTCCTGCGCCCGCTTTTCAGGTCTGTGGCGTGTCAGCGCCAGAAGGAAGCCAGCCGTGACGCAGATCGCCATCATCGACGAACCGCCATAGGAAATCAGCGGCAGCGTCATGCCCTTTGCGGGCATCAGCTCCAGATTAACGCCGATATTGATCATCGACTGCATGCCGATTTGAAGGACCAGACCGGCCACGGCAAAACGGCAGAAATCGTCTTTTTCCTTGAAAGCATGCGAAAGCCCGCGCAGCACGATGAAGGCGAAGATGGCGACGAGGAACATGCAGAAGACGATGCCGAATTCTTCCGCCGCCACCGAGAAGATGAAGTCCGTATGGCTGTCGGGAATGATGCGCTTGACGATGCCCTCGCCCGGTCCGCGACCGAACCAGTCACCACGAATGATCGCCTCGCGTGCGGTATCCACCTGAAACGTATCGCCCTCACCCGTCCAGAACCGGTCGATACGGCCTGCGACGTGCGGCAACATGAGATAGGCGGTCACAATACCACCGACGCCGAGGCCACCCAGCATGATGATCCAGAACCACGGCACGCCGGCCATGAAGAACATGCCGCCCCAGACGACCGATGTCAGGATCGTCTGACCAAAGTCCGGCTGGGCGATCAGAAGTGCGGCCACGATGCCGAAGGTGATGATGGCGAAGAGATTGCCCGGAATTTCAGGATGGCGCGCCCGCTCCGCAAAGAGCCAAGCGCAAACGATGACGAAGGCCGGTTTCATGAATTCCGAAGGCTGGATCGAGAAGCTGCCGATGGAAATCCAGCGCCGCGCGCCCTTGACCTCGATGCCGAAGAACAGCGCGAAGATCATCATCAGCAGTGCGGCAATCAGCATGATGACCGCCACACGCCTGACCTGCCGGGGTGACAGGAAGGAAAGGCCGACCATGATCGCCAGTGACGGCACCATGAACATCGCCTGACGTTCCACAAAGAAGAAGCTGTTGAGACCGATGCGCTCGGCAACCGCAGGCGACGCCGCAAAGGACAACATCAGGCCAATGCCCATCAGCGCGACGAACGCCGCCAGAAAGAAACGGTCGATGGTCCAGAACCACTCCGCGACCGGACCGCGATCAATTCGGCTTACCATGGCCTCAGCCCCCTTTTCCAGAGTGAACGAGCATCGTCATGCCATCGAGCGCCGCGACCTGCGCGACGAACGAATCACCTCTGATTTCAAAGTTCTTATATTGATCGAAGCTTGCGCAAGCCGGGGATAACATCACGATATTGCCCGCCGTTGCGTCTTTTTCCGCATCCGCTGCCGCGTGCTGCACGGCTTTGTCCAGCGTGCCGGATATTTCGTAGGGCACCGCCTCGCCAAGCGTCGCTGCGAATTCGGCCGCCGCCTCGCCGATCAGATAGGCCTTGGCGATACGCGGGAAGAGCGGCGAAAGGCTGGTGATGCCGCCTGCCTTGGGCAGACCACCGGCGATCCAGTAGATGCGGTCAAAACTCGAAAGTGCCGGTGCTGCCGCATCGGCATTGGTGGCCTTGCTGTCATTGACGAAGGTGACGTTGCCACGACGGCCCACCGGCTGCATGCGATGCTTGAGGCCGGGGAACGATTTGAGACCGGCGCGAATTTCCTCTTCAGAAACTCCAACGGCAAGACAGGCCGCAATCGCCGCCGCAGCATTCTGCGCATTATGGCTGCCGCGCAGGGTCTGGATACCATCGAGATCGACAAGCAGCGAAGACGTGCCGCCATGCGCCATGAGGATCCGGCTGCCTTCGGCATAGAGACCTTCTGAAACGACATTGCGCTTGGAGATGCGCTCCACCTTCACGCCGGCGCGCTCGATGCGATCGGCAATCAGTGTCGAATGGCTGTCATCCACGCCGACAATCGCAGTGCCGCTGCCGGCCACTAGCCGTTCCTTGACGTCGGCATAGTGCTGCATCGTGCCGTGCCGGTCGAGATGGTCAGGCGTCAGATTGAGCAGAATACCGGCAGTCGGATTGATCGTCGGAGCCAGATCGATCTGGTAGGACGAGCATTCCACCACGTAGAAACGTTGTGCCTTCGGCGGATCAAGGCTCAGCACCGCCGTGCCAATATTGCCGCCGAGCTGCGTATCACGGCCCGAAGCGTTGAGGATATGCGCGATCAGCGCCGTCGTCGTGGATTTGCCATTCGTGCCGGTGATGGCGATGAAGGGGCAATCCGGCGCATGCGCCCGCCGCTCACGGATGAAAAGCTCGATATCGCCGATCACTTCGACGCCCGCCGCCTTCGCAAGGTCCACCGACCAGTGCGGCTTCGGATGAGTAAGGGGAACACCCGGCGCCAGCACGAAGGAGGAAAAGGAAGACCAGTCGATCGTGTGGAGGTCCGCAGTCGCAATGCCCTCAGCCTCGGCCTTGGCGACGCTGTCGGGATTGTCGTCGAAAGCCACGACGTCAGCACCGCCGGCAACCAGCGCCCGGGCGGTAACGAGACCGGAACCGCCGAGCCCGAAGAGAGCGACTTTCTTACCCTTGAACGACGTGACCGGAATCATCGCTCACCTCAGCTTCAGGGTGGCGAGGCCGAGCAGTGCGAGGCCTACGGAGATGATCCAGAAACGGATCACCACCTGGCTCTCCGTCCAGCCCTTTTTCTCGAAATGGTGATGGATCGGCGCCATCAGGAACACACGGCGGCCGGTGCGTTTGAACCAGAAGACCTGGATGATGACCGAGAGCGTTTCCATGACGAAGAGACCGCCGACGATGACCATGACGATCTCGTGTTTGGTGGCAACCGCGATGGAGCCGATGAGGCCGCCGAGCGCCAGTGAACCCGTATCGCCCATGAAGATCGCTGCGGGCGGCGCGTTGAACCACAGGAAGCCGAGGCCAGCCCCGACCACCGCGCCGACGATGACGGCGAGCTCACCCGTGCCGGGCACGAAATTGATCTGCAGATAATTGGCGAAAACCGCGTTACCGGCGAGATAGGCGATCACCCCGAAGGTGGCGGCGGCAATCATGACCGGCACGATGGCGAGACCATCGAGACCATCCGTCAGGTTCACCGCATTGCCGGCACCAACGATGACGAAAGCGCCGAACAGCACGAAGAAATAACCGAGATTGATCACTAGCTCCTTGAAGAAAGGAAATGCGATGGAACTTCCGAGCGTGCCGCCATGCGGGGACGACGCAAGCGCCATCTTCATCATGAAAAACACGGCGATCGCCGCGATCAGGAATTCGATGCCGAGGCGGGCCTTGCCGGAAAAACCCTTGTCGCTCTGCTTCGTCACCTTCAGATAATCATCGTAAAAGCCGATGGCTCCAAAACCAAGCGTCACCATCAGAACGGCGACGACATAGACATTCGACAGGTCGCCCCAGAGCAGCGAACCGCCGAGGATGCCGGCAAGGATCATCAGCCCGCCCATGGTCGGCGTACCGGCCTTCTTGAAATGCGTCTGCGGTCCGTCAGCGCGGATCGGCTGGCCCTTGCCCTGGCGCACGCGCAGCGAGTTGATGATCGCCGGTCCGAACAGGAACACGATCAACGCAGAGGTGAACATTGCAGCACCCGCCCGGAAGGTGATGTACCGGAAGAGGTTGAACAGTTGAACTTTGTCCGACAGTTCGACGAGCCAGATCAGCATAATTGCCCTTTCAAAAGGCTATTTCAGACTTGGCGTTCCGTCTCGGGGAATGCCGGATACTTGTCAAGCAGGGCGGCGACAATCTTGCCGAAACCAAGCCCAAGTGACGATTTTACCATCAGCGCGTCTCCCGGTTGCACCCATTGCAGGGCAAAATCGGTGAGTTCCGCCGTCGTCGGAAACCAGATGACGGTGACGCTGTCCGGCAGCGCATCGCGAAGCGCGGCCATGGCCTCGCCCGCGAGCCAGACATGTTCGATACCGGCGGCGAGCAGCGGCCCGGCCAGCTCTTCGTGCAACTGCGCCGAAAACTCGCCCATCTCCAGCATGTCGCCGAGAACGGCGACGCGCCGGCCGTGACCCTGCGTTTCCGTCTCCGCCAGCACGGCAATCGCCGCGCGCATGGAGGCCGGATTGGCATTGTAGCTTTCATCGATCAGCAGGAAGGAGCCGCCATTAATCGTCAGGTGGTGGCGCTGGCCACGTCCCTTCACCGCCTCGAGCATTCCGAGCGCTTCGAAGGCGCGGTCGAGATTGGCGCCGGTGATGGCAACGGCACCAAGGACCGCCATGGCATTATCGGCAATGTGCCGGCCGGGAATGTTGATGTGCAGTTCGCTGGTTTCGCCGTTCAGGATCGCCCAGATCGTCGAACCCGTCGTCGTGCTCTCGAAATCCGCAAGGCGGAAATCGGCCTTGGCGTGCTGGCCGAAGGTAAGGATATGCTCGATACCTTCCTCCTGCGCCGCCTCTTCAAGCTGCTCGAACTGGGCATTGTCGCGGTTGAGGATGACCGAACCGCCATCTTCCACGCCTTCGAAGATTTCCGCCTTGGCGCTCGCGATCTCTTCGATATTCTGGAAATTGCCGAGATGGGCAGGCGCGATGGTGGTGATGATCGCTACATGCGGGCGGACCATCTTTACCAGCGGCCGGATTTCGCCGGAATGGTTCATGCCGATTTCGAATACGCCGAATTCCGTGTCCGCCGGCATGCGTGCGAGCGTCAGCGGCACCCCCCAATGGTTGTTGAAGGACGCGACCGCCGCATGCACCCGGCCCGAAGGGGCCAAAGCCTGCCGCAGCATCTCCTTGGTCGTCGTCTTGCCGACCGAACCGGTCACCGCGATGATGCGCGCCGACGTTCTTTCGCGCGCCGCAAGGGCAAGCTTGCCAAGGGCCGCGAGCACGTCTTCGACCACGATCATCGGCACGGTCAGGCGACCTAGCGCCGGCAGCTTGGCTTCGGCAACCACCAGGAGACCGGCGCCGTTGGCAACAGCGAAGCTGGTATAGTCATGACCGTCCACCCGATCACCCTTGATCGCGAAGAAGGCCTCACCCTGTTTGACCGTCCGGCTGTCGATGGAAATGCCGGTGATACCGGTCGGCAGGTTGCCCACGGGGCGTCCTGCCGTGATGGCGATCATGTCGGCGACTGTCCATAACCAGCTCAAATCTTCGATCCTTCCAGCCCCGCCAGTGCAGAGCGCACCTGTTCATGATCGGAAAACGGCAGCGTCACGGAGCCGACGATCTGCCCTTCTTCGTGCCCCTTGCCCGCAACGATCAGCGTATCGCCATGCGAAAGCATCGACACCGCGTGACGGATCGCCTCTGCCCTGTCGCCGATTTCCAACGCGCCGGCTGCTGCCGCCATGATCTCGGAACGGATCGTTGCGGCATCTTCCGAACGCGGATTATCATCAGTGACGATGACGATGTCGGAAAGCCGCGTCGCGACCTCGCCCATAATCGGACGCTTGCCCTTGTCGCGGTCGCCACCGCAACCGAAAACGGTGATGATGCGGCCGGAGGTGAAAGGCCGGACCGAGGTCAGCACGTTTTCCAGCGCATCCGGCTTGTGCGCATAATCCACATAGGCAAGCGCGCCGTTTTTCGTCTGGCCGACAAGTTCCAGACGACCGGCAGCGCCAATCAGCTTTTCAAGCGCCTTGAGCGCGGTTGCCGCGGCAACGCCGGTGGACATGGCAAGACCCGCGGCAACAAGCGCATTCGCAACCTGGAAATCACCCGCCAGGGGAATATCGACTTCAAAGATCACGCCGTCATGATGCACTTCGATCATCTGCTTGTGACGGAAATGCTCGACACGCTTCAGCGTTAGATATTGGCCCTTGCGGCCGACGGTACGCACTTCGAGACCTGCTTCGCGCGCCGCCTGGATTGCCTTGTCCGACCATGGATCGTCGGCGAAGATCACGGCGGGAGCGCCTTTTTCCATCAGCGTATCGAACAGCCGCATCTTCGCAGCCATATAGTCTTCGATGGTCGGATGATAGTCCATATGGTCGCGGCCAAGATTGGTGAAGCCGGCGGCGGAAAGCCTGACGCCATCGAGACGGCGCTGGTCGAGACCGTGGCTGGACGCCTCCATCGCCGCATGTGTGACGCCTTCGGCAGCAAGTTCGGCCAGAAGTGCGTGCAGCGTCACCGGATCGGGCGTCGTCAGCGCGCCATAATCCTCACGGCCGGGCGCGATGACGCCCGTGGTGCCGATCTGCGCGGCGGCATGGCCGGCAAAAGCCCAGATTTGCCGCACGAAGGAGGCGACGGATGTCTTGCCCGCGGTGCCGGTGACGGCAACCATGATATCAGGTTGTTTTCCGTAAAAGCGGGAAGCGGCGAGCGAGAGATAAAGCCGCGGGTCTGGAACGACCAGCACCGGCACGTCGACTTCCACGGCGTGCCCGGAAACAATGGCGACCGCACCTTTGGCAACCGCGTCCTTCACATAGGTCGCACCATCAGCCTTGGTGCCCGCAACCGCCACGAACAGACTGCCGGGCGCAGCCTTGCGGCTGTCTGCGGTGATCCCCCCGATTTCGATCGCCCCTGTTTCAGACAGGAGCAATTCATTCAATTCCGGAAACGCATTTCCGGATATATCTCGCAAATTCATCGACTGTGTCCGTCTTGTCCCCCCGGCGCGAATCGCCGGAACATCATAAGCTAACAATCAATAAGACACGAGCAAGGCCGAGCCATCCTTGCCGAACTTCGGCTTCACGCCCAGCACCGCCGCCGTGCGGGTGATGATATCGTGCACCATCGGTGCCGCGGACGTGCCGGCAAGCGCTGCGCCGTTGCCCTTGTCGGTCTTCGGCTCGTCGATAAAGGACAGCACCACATATTGCGGGTCGTCCATCGGGAAGGCCGACAGGAAGGCGTTGAAGTTCTTGTCGTGCACGTAACGTCCGTTGACGACCTTGTCGGCCGTGCCGGTCTTGCCGCCGACGTTGAAACCATCGACGCGCGCGTTGCGGCCGGAACCGTTGACACCATTCCACTCGAACAGGAAACGCATGTCCTTGCTGGCGCCCGGCTTCAGAACCTGCTTCGCCACCTGATCCGCCTGTTCGCGGGTACGCGGCAGGAATGTCGGCTCGATCAGCTTGCCGCCATTGACGAGCGCGGCACCGGCAACCGCCGTCTGCAGCGGTGTCGTGGAAACGCCGTGACCGAAGGAAATGGTGATGGAGTTGATCTTCTTCCATTCGCGCGGCTGGGACGGCAACGCCACTTCCGGCAGTTCGGTCTGCATGCGGGTCAGGAGGCCAAGCCTTGTGAGGAATTCCTTGTGGCCCTCGGTGCCAACAGTATCGGCGATCTTGGCCGTACCGATATTCGACGAATACTGGAAGATTTCGGGGACCGAGAGCATCCGGCCCTTGCCGTGGAAATCCTTGATGGTGAAGCCGCCGATGCGGATGGGGTAACGCGCATCGAACATATCGCCGAGACGGACACGGCCCGAATCGAGACCCATGGCAATCGTGAAGGACTTGAAGGTGGAGCCCATTTCGAACGTGCCGTTCGACATGCGGTTGAGCCAGCCTTCTTTCGCGCCTTCGGCCGGGTTGTTCGGATCGTAATCCGGCACCGAGGCCATGGCGAGAACTTCACCGGTATGCACATCCAGAACCACGGCACCTGCACCGATCGCCTGGAACTTGGCAATCGCCGCGGTCACGACTTCGCGCACGATGGACTGCACACGCAGATCGATCGAGAGCTTCACCGGCTCCAGCGGCTGATCGCTGGTCATGCCGAGCGCCGTCAGATCGGCAAGGCCCTGGCTGTCAACGTAACGTTCCATGCCGGCAACGCCGCGATTGTCGATATTGACGTGACCGACGACATGGGCGGCGGTCGGCCCGCCGGGATAAAAGCGGCGCTTTTCCGGGCGGAACCCGACGCCGGGAATGCCGAGCGCCAGAATCTGGCTCTGCTGCTTCGGCGTCAGCTGACGGCGCAGCCACTGGAAGCGCGAATTGGAGGTGAGCTTCTGATAGGTGCCACGCTGGTCAAGGTCCGGCAGGACGGTGCGCAGCTTCTCGATGGCCTCATCGATATCGACGATGCGATGTGGCTCGGCAAACAGCGAGACGGTGCGGATATCGGTGGCCAGCACCTCGCCGTTACGGTCGAGGAGATCGGGGCGCGACGCCATCAACCGGTCTGCGGGCGCGATGCTCGAAACCGTTTCCTGTTCCGCCATGCCATATTGCACCAAACGGCCACCGACGACGGCATAAAAGGCAATAAAGCCGAAAATGAGAAGGCCGACGCGGCTTTTCGCCTGGGCGGCGCGTCTTTTGCGGGCGCCCTCAAAAGCCGCATGATCCGTATAGACACCGGTGGTGCTGGCGGAAAAGTGAGCCTTGCTCTTCAGAACCATGACGCGGGAGAGAAAAGACATCAGCGGTTCACCGATCCTGTTATGGTTTCATCCATCTCGCCGGTTTCATCGCCAGCGGTGGCGGAAGCGACCGGTACAGGCGCCGGCGCCGGACGTGAAACGCGTGCGCGGGGCGTGGGCACCGGAACACCGTTCACGGCGATCTGACCGGCGGGCGGCGATTTGGGCTTCGAGGCACCACCCAGCGTAGCGCCCGGCTTGGAACCGTTGACGGCGGCGGCGATGACATCCTCGACGCTCATGCCCTCAGGTTCGGGCGGCTGCGGCAATTGCGAACGCAGCATGGGCAGTTCGCGCGGCTGCGCCAGTTGCGTCGGCAGCGTCGGCGAAAGGCCAAGCTCAGTCTGATAGGCGTTGACGAGGCGGTGCAGGCGGTTCGGCTGCGTCAGAAGCGCCCAGTCGGCCCTCAAAAGATCGATCGTATCCTTTTCAAGCTTGATCTCGGCCTCGAGCTTGCGGACCTCCTCAAGCTTCAGATCGGTCTTGTGCTTGATCGAATAGGTGACGACCGCCGCAGCGACCATCACACCCATCAAGACGACATCGAAAGTGCGCAGCATATCAGCCTCCCATCTTTTCAAGGCTGGCGAGATCGGGAAGCTCGAAGATCGAGAAATCCGCCGCCCGCGCCGATGCGGTGGTGCGCAGGCCGGCGCGCAACTTGGCGGAACGGGCACGCGGATTAAGCTCCGCCTCTTCCTCGCTGGCAGCGATCATGGGCTTGCCGATAGCATCGAAAATGGCGGGCTTGTCCTCCACCATCGGCAGATGCCGGGAACCGGCGGCCTTGCCCGAACGGTCGGAGAAGAATTTCTTGACGATACGGTCTTCCAGCGAATGGAAGGTGACGACGACCAGCCGGCCGCCGGGTTTCAAAACCTGCTCGGCGGCAAACAGGGCCTGCGCCAGCTCGCCCAGCTCGTCATTGACGAAAACACGCAGCGCCTGGAACACCCGCGTTGCCGGGTGAATCTTGTCCTTCGCCTTGCGCGGCGTAACGATTTCGATGAGACCAGCCAGATCGCGGGTGGTTCGGAAGGGCTCTTCCGCCCTCTTCTTCTCGATGGCGCGGGCAATGCGACCCGGCTGTTTTTCTTCACCGAGAAAACCAAAGATGCGAATGAGATCACCAACCTTCGCGCGGTTGACGACATCGGCCGCCGAAACACCGGAAGCGGACATGCGCATATCGAGGGGGCCGTTCTTCTGGAAGGAAAAACCGCGCTCGGCCTCGTCGATCTGCATGGAGGAAACGCCGATATCGAGAACGACGCCATCAAGCCCACCCTCGGGAGCGTGCCTGGCCAGATCGGAAAATTGCGACTGGATGAGGCTCAACCGGCCGCCATTGGCGGCAACCATGGCCTGGCCGCCTGCGATCGCGGTTGGATCGCGATCGAGCGCGATGACATCGGCGCCCTGGTCGAGAATCGCCTGGGTATAACCGCCGGCGCCAAAGGTGCCGTCGAGAATGATCTTGCCGGGTGCAGGTTCCAGCGCGGCAATGACTTCGCGAAGCAGGACCGGGATGTGACGCTGAGGTCCGCCATCGGCATCAGAAGATCGCCCGCCAGAATTCGCCGCCATTCCGTGTCCCCGTCCTATGCGGGGCGAGCAGCCGAAAAACCGCGCCCCGCTCTTGCTTCCGCCTGCGCCGCCAGAAACGCATTCGGTTGCCAAAGCTGAAAATGATCCGCTCGTCCAACGAAGGTGACATCGGTGGATATGCCGGTGAATTCCCGCACAAAATCCGTCACCATCAACCGACCTTCCTGGTCGAGCTTCATGAAAACGCCGCCGCCGTGAACCAGCAGCGACATCGCGTTCGCCTCTGGCGAGAAAGCATCCATGGACGCTATCTGCCGCTCGTAGCGCTCCAGCAGATCCGGACCGCCGACGCTGATTGCCGGAAAGGCGAAATCCTGAAGACAATAAAGCTCCTGAATGTCGCGCTTCGCCAGCACCGAACGAAACGGAGACGGAACCGAAACGCGCCCCTTGGCGTCGATCCTGTTCGTCACGTTCGATAAAAAGCGGTCCATTACTCAACTCGCCAAAACCGCATTCCGCGAAGCGAACCATCCACTTCACAGACGACACCGGTACGCACGACACATCGCCAAGCGCCAGGGCGACATGCCCTGCAGCAGCCCCTCGTAGGCTCCTCACTCGTTTCAGCGATTGCGGGTCAAAAACACGACCCAATGTGGTGTGCATTTGGGATATCATGGGACACTATGGGCGTCAATGGGATGAAGCCGGCACGATACCGACTTCGCATCGGAAATTCATAAGCCGTTAAGTTTAACGAATGGTTTACTTCATCCGCTGGGACGTTTTTTCCCGGCACGCGCAAGCGCGGTGAAATCACCGTTTTTCTTTTGAAAACAAGGAAATGGTTTTTAGGGAGGCCTCCGCGATTGATCCAACCGCAAAGGCCACAGGCCGGACGTCACTTTACCGCAATGACGACCTTCCCCTTTGCACGGCCCGTCTGGACATGGTCCAGTGCCTCGTTGGTCTTCTCGAACGGAAAGACCCGGTCCACCACGGGGCGTATATCGCCCGCCTCGATCAACGAGGTAATCTTTTCGAGCTGGCCGCCATTCGCGGTCATGAAGAGGAAAGAATAGCTGACCCCCAGCCGCTTCGATTTTCTCCTGATGCCGGAACTTAGCAGGCGCATGACCTGTCGAAGCGGCCAACCTAAGCCATTCTGCCGCGCGAAATCCGGATCTGGTGGGCCGGAAATCGAAATCAGCTTCCCGCCAGGCTTCAGCACCGCAAGGGATTTTTCCAGCGTGTCCTTTCCGAGGCTGTTCAGCACCACGTCATAGCCCCGCAGCACTTTTTCGAAGTCATCCTTCTTGTAATCAACCACACTGTCTGCACCGAGACTTTTCACGAGATCAATATTTCCCGTGCTCGTGGTTGTGGCCACATATGCTCCGAGATGTTTGGCAAGCTGGATCGCGACAGTGCCCACGCCGCCCGAGCCGGCATGGATCAAGACCTTCTGTCCCTTTTGCAGGTTGGCTCGCTCGACAAGCACCTGCCATGCTGTCAGGGCGACGAGCGGTATGGATGCCGCCTCTTCCATGGTCAGATTGTTCGGCTTCAACGCCACGTCGGCCTCGTCTATGGCGATGTACTCGGCAAATGTCCCGATCCGCCCCTGAGCCGGGCGTGCATAGACCTCATCACCGGGCTTGAATTTGCGGACATTCGCGCCGACCCGAACCACGACGCCCGCGACATCGTTGCCCAGCACCAGCGGAAGGCGGTATGGCAGGATGAGCTTGAACTCACCGTCCCTGATTTTATTGTCCAGAACATTCACGCTGGCGGCATGAATTTCGACCATGACATCGTTGTCGCGCAATTCCGGTTCGGGGCTATCGCCGAACCGGAGGGGACCGCCTTTGGCGTAGCGATCGATCAGGAATGATTTCATCGGACTGACTTTCGTTTCTGTGGTGAGCCGGCAGCACCGGCACTGCGATGATGAAAACTCAATCGGGCAGCCTGTTGAACTTCCGAAGGTTCTTGTCGACGACGGACTCGGGCAGAAAGCGGCGGATAAAGCGGACCTGCCCCGCAGCTTTTCCGGCAGTATAACGCCTTTTGGGCGATGTCGCGTTGGCGGCCTTGAGGACGGCCTTAGCAACCACTTCGGGTGCATCACCTTTTTCAACGATCTCGCGCATGAATTTTTCCGCATCGGTGCGAACAGTATCGTAAACGGCAAGCGGCCGGTCCGGTCGCGTGAGGTTCTCTTCGAAAGACGTTCGGGTTACACCGGGTTCGACAAGCACGATGCGGATACCCTGCGTTCGCACCTCGTGGTCAAGGGATTCCGAATAGCCTTCGATGGCATGCTTGGTAGCTGCGTAAAGCGCATTATAGGGAGCGGGAATCAGCCCGAGTATGGAGCTGAGATTGACGATCCGGCCTCGACGCTGCCGTCTCATGACGGGCAGGACCGCATTTGTCATTCTTATGACGCCGAATACGTTGACGTCGAACACGGCCTTCGCCTGTTCCGTCGAGGATTCCTCAGCGCCGCCAAGCAGTCCGATCCCGGCATTATTGACGAGAAGATCGATCCGCCCTGCGCGGCTCAGAACCTCGTCGACGGCGCGCTGCACGGATGCATCGTCGCTAACGTCGCAGATCAGCATCGTGATCCCATCCGCCGTATCGGGCATCGGCTTCCGGCTCGTGCCGAAGACACGGTAGCCATCACGCCGCAGCGCCTGCGCCGTCACCAGACCTATGCCCGAGGATGCGCCCGTGACCAGGGCGATGCCGCGTTCTTTATCACTCATTTTCTTCCGCTTTCATTTTATCGTGGAACATTGATGAGCAATCAGTTACTATCAAATCAGTATCAAGTCACTACTAAAAAGATATCGACATGAAAAAACTTTCTGACCAACCCTGCCTGATTGCCCGCAGCCTGGCGATTGTGGGGGACGCATGGAGCATGCTGATCATGCGCGACGCCCATGCGGGACTGACCCGTTTCGATGATTTTCGCAAAAGCCTCGGGATCGCACCGACGATGCTGACGGGGCGGCTTTCATCGCTGACGGAAGAGGGACTGCTGGTAAAACGCCGTTATTCCGAGCGTCCGCCACGAGACGAATACGTGCTGACGGAAGCTGGCCGCGACTTTTTGCCAGTGCTGTTTGCGATCGGCGCCTGGGGGCGCAAACATCGTGGCGGCGGCGAGGTGACCCGGTTCTTCGACGCCGAGACCGGAACGGAGATCGATGCCGTCACCATCGACAGTGCGACCGGCGCGCCGGTCGGAACCCGCCCTATTCGTGTCGCGATGCCTCAATGATTCGCCCGCGAGAGGCGAAAGATGCGGCACCGCGCGGGCAGGAAATTCGCCAGTTGGCCTGTAAGCCGGGTTCTGTATGGCCCCGGTTTGACCCGGAACGTGGCAGCCATTCATCTGGGACGGCATTTGCATGCCGCCTCTCGCAACCCACCCGGATGACGGGCCCGGAAACCGGCTGTGAACGGGCTTTCGCCCGCCCCGTGTCATCCCTATTCGGTCTTGCTCCCGGTGGGGTTTACCTTGCCACCACTGTCACCAGCGGCGCGGTGGGCTCTTACCCCACCCTTTCACCCTTACCATGCAAAGCATGGCGGTTTGCTCTCTGTGGCACTTTCCCTGGGGTCGCCCCCGCCGGACGTTATCCGGCACCGTATTTCCGTGGAGCCCGGACTTTCCTCACCTTACCGTCT
The DNA here is from genome assembly GCF_005221325.1 of Agrobacterium tumefaciens. Taxonomy (NCBI): domain Bacteria; kingdom Pseudomonadati; phylum Pseudomonadota; class Alphaproteobacteria; order Hyphomicrobiales; family Rhizobiaceae; genus Agrobacterium; species Agrobacterium tumefaciens. The sequence continues at coordinate 1,846,140 of NZ_CP039888.1, forward strand.
TTCGACATTGGTAAAGCGCGGCTGCCCGGCCAACTGGCATGGGCTGCATAACCATGTTCTGGAGTGAAAGCCACCGAAAAGCGACGGCAAAGATCAAAGAAATGCCGGCTTGAAATCCGTAGTGAAGGCATCATCGGCGATTTTTCCGTCCCGCAGCAGCAGAGCACCCAGCCGCCCAATCTCATCGGAACTCTTGGCCGCCGTGCCGTTACCGCCGGTCAGAACCGCAATGCGCGGCGAGGCGGTAAAGCCAATGGCCGGATAGCCGCTCTTCGTCTTGGAGACGATGCAGGCGGCCATCGAGACACGCGAGAGATCAACGGAAGGCACCAGCGTGCCCACGATCTCCGAAAGGTGGTCCCGCACGCTTTCCCGTCCGCCGGAACGGAACCATTCCCGGATTTCCGGGTCACTGCCGACCCTTTTATCATCAGGATCACCGCCGATTTTCAGGTAAAATTTGCCGTCGGGATAACGCACCGGCGGCAGCAGATAGATATGTTTCGTCGTATCGCGCGGCTCATAGATCAGCGACGGCATGCCCGCATATTGCCCAAGGTCACCCTCATCAATCTCGAAGAAAGCGACGGTGCGGGCATAAACATCAAGCCCGACCGGCTGCGGCAGCAAATCCCTGGTGATGGAGAAGCCACCGGCCGCCACCAGTACCTGGTCTGCGGTATAAACCGCGCCCGAAGCCGTCTGCACGCAGGCGCGGCCATCCTCTTCCCGCGTCGAGACGACGATATCGTCGATCAGAGTAACGCCCGCCTTTTCCGCTAATATGGCCTGCGCTTTCACCAGCGCGCGCGGGTTGACGTAACCGGCATTGTCCCTCTCGAACACGCCTTCGCACCCTTGTTCGAAGGAGAAATAGGGAAAGTGGCTTTTCAGGCTCTGATCATCCAGCAGTTCCGTGGAAACGCAGAGCCGAGCCGCCGCCTTGAGAACATCGTCGACAAAGGGATTGGCGTCGCCCCGTTGAGGTCCCACCATCAGGCAACCGACCGGCGCGTAAAATTCGACACCGCTGCGTGTGGCAATATCGGCATAACGCGCGATGGAGCGGTTGGCGAGCAAGGCCCAGTCGGCATCGCCATCGATGGTGCGGGTAATCCGCGCTTCATCGTAATGGCTGGCGAAAACACCTTGATGCGACTTTACATCGGCAGGTTCGCCAGGACCGATCAGCGCCACACCCTCCACAGTTTCCGCCAGATGGCGGGCAGCGGCTGCACCCATCATGCCGCGACCGACGACGATATAATTGAAATGCCCCGACATGCCGCCCTCTTTACCCGTTCCGTTTAGCCGCATTCTTGTAGCTGCTTCCCTCGGGAATGTCAGACGAAAACCGGCGCCATTTCGGCGGCGAATTCATCCTCTGTCAGCTGACCGTTGAGAAGCAGCTGCGCGCCGAGTCGCCCGATCTCGTCCGAAGACTTGGCGGAAACGAAATTGCCACCGGTCAGAACCGCGATATTGGAGGATTGCGTATAGCCGATATAGGGATAACCGCTGCGGGTGATCGAGGCGACACAGGAACCGGACGTGACCGGGCAGCCGGCCAGCTCCGGCATCAGCGACAAGGCTTTTTTCGTCAGGAAATCCACCTCATCAGGCGTGCCGTCCGAGTGGAACCAGTCCACCGCTTGGACAAGCGTTTCAAGCCTGCCCTTTTCGCTTTCGCCGCCAATTTTGAGATAGACCTTGCCGTCGGGATACAGCACCGGCGGCAGGATATAGACGATATCGTCCTCGGTTTCCGCCAGGACGATCGTCGAGGGCATCGCCCTAAACAGCGCCTGCCTTGCCTCATCCAGTTCGAAGAACACGATGGTGCGGCCCGTCGCCGCCATATCGACCGAAGACGGCAGAAGCTCCGCCATATTGGTGAAACCACCTGCCGCGACGATGACCTTATCGGCCGTATAGGTGGCCCCTTCCCGCGTCATGACCTCGACGCCACGGGAAGTATCGCGGACATGCCCTGCCGTCTCGCGCACAAGCCGCGCACCCTGCGCTTCGGCAATCGCGCATTGCGCCTTCACCAACGCCCGCGGATTGATGTGGCCGGCATTGCTGGCCTCGAAATAACCGCCGTGATCGGCAGGCAATGAGAACATTGGAAAGCGGCCTGGGAGCGCTGCATTGCCGAGTGTTTCCACCTCAAGACCGAGGAGATCTGCCGAGTAAAGTGCGCGCGATACATAGTCTCCCGCAAGCCCTTTACCGTTGCCGGTAAACAGGCAGCCCGCTTCGGTGAAGAACCGAATGCCGCTTTTCGCCTCGATCTCGGCATAACGCCGGATCGAGCGCTGCGCGAGTTCGGCCCAGACCGGATCGCCGTCAAACCCGCGAGTGATACGCGCCTCATCGTAATGGCTTGAAAACACACCTTGATGTGTCTTGCGATCGGCGGGTTCGGCCGGCCCGATCAGCGCCACGCCATCCGTTTGCACTGAGAGATGCCGCGCCGCGGCCGCTCCCATCATCCCGGCCCCGACCACGATATATTTGAAATCCGGCATGTCATGCTCCGTATCAGATTTGTTTCTGACTACAGCATGCCGGCCCGAACCGGAATCGCTTTTCGCAATTTCGCAGACGATCGCGGCGGCCTCAGCTCGCCAGCAGCGCCTGCACCTTGCCGCAATAACGCTTGGATACCGGGTTCATGCGTGTGGCGCCGTGGCCGGCATTGTAACGCAGGATGGTGCTGCAAACTTCACCGCCGCCAAGCTGATGCGCCGTCGCCAGATATTGCATGCCCCAGCGAATATTGGTCTCGGGATCATAGAGCGCCTTGGTCGTGCCGCGAAAACCCATCATCCGCGCCGTTGCCGGCTTGATCTGCATCAGCCCGACTTCACCGGCGCTGCCACGGGCCTTGGGGTTGAACTTGCTTTCCACCGAAACCACGGCATGCGCCAGATTGGTGGGAACGCCGTAACGCTTGGCATATTTGACGATCAGCTCGGAATAGCCGTTCTTGAGCGACGAAGGCAGGCTTTTTTCGGGAATGGGATAACCGGGCTTGCGGATGAAGGTCTCCAGCGTCACGGTCTTGGTCTTGACGTCCTCGTCTTTGGCAAAAGCAATCCCCGCCTGCGAGGCGAGCGCAACAACGCCCGCCGCGACAGCAATAACAAACCTGTTCATATGTAGAAAAAGTCTCCAGATCGAACGACGGGAACAATGAAGCGGCACAAATATTCAACGCCCGGAAAGTCGATCGCGACTTTCCGCTGTCCAGTCTCCTTGATTGATATTGACGGTATGTTCCCCTGAAGAACGCCACCGCATACAGTGACGTTCTTAGACTTCCTCAATGCGGATTAACTGTGGCACAACAAAAAAAGCGACTTGAAGACGCCGGAAAAGCGGGAATGCTTTTCCAGAATCGGCGCTCAGCTGGCCGAAAATCTCGGCAGGCTGCCAATCAACCGGTGCAATGTGTCGATGGTGGAGAAATCCGCGATGCCATCCACCAGAGCGGGCCGGAAATGCCGCTGAAAGGCGGCCACGGCGCCTTCGGTTTTTTCGCAATAAGCGCCTGTAATTTCAACGCCATATCCATAGATGGACAGCATCGACTGCAGCGCTTCGACCGGCTGGCCATGGTCACCGCGCTGGAAAAAGCGTCCACCGCGGATCGGCGCGGGCTCCACCCAGTGGCCGACACCGTGCTGCGACAGGATGTCCCACGGGAATTTTTCGCCCGGATCGACCTTGCGGATTGGCGCGACATCCGAATGAGCAAGCACCCTTTCCGGGGCGATAGACCAGCGCTGGCCGCAATCGCGACACAATTCGATGACGGCAGCCACCTGCTCTTTCGGGAATTCCGGCAAGCCGCCGGGATGACCCTGATTGGCGATCTCGATGCCGATGGAGCGGGAATTGATGTCTTGATCCCCCGCCCAGGTGCTTTTACCCGCATGCCAAGCGCGACGGGTTTCCGGAACCATCTGGATCACGCGGCCGTCTTCGAAAACGAAATAATGGCTGGAAACCTGGCTTTCCGGATTGCAGAGCCACGAAAGGGCACCATCCGCAGTGGTCATACCAGTGTAGTGGAGAAGAATGATATCGGGGCCGGCCACATCAAGCCTGTCGCCATGGTTAGGCGAAGGCGCAACGGCTGCGCCCCCGAAATCCGGGGTAAAATCCGGCAGACATTCATTCATGCGACGCGGCGTTCTTTCTCGATGGCCGCATAGGCGGCGTTGAGAGCCGCCATACGCTCATTTGCTGCAGCATGCAATTCCATCGGCACGCCGCGTGCGATAAGCTTGTCCGGATGGTGTTCGGCCACCAGCGAACGGTAACGCTTGCGAATATCCAGGAAGTCGTCCGAGGGCGAAACGCCAAGTACGCGGTAAGGATCGCGCCCGTCCATATGGACATGCCGCGCCATGATCGTTTCGAAGTGATCTTCAGTGATATGGAAGATTTCGGCGATACGGCCGAGGAAGGCCAGTTCCCGCTCGTGGATCAGCCCGTCGGCCTTGGCAATGTGGAACAGGCCGTCGATGACGCTTTCCAGCATCTCGCAATTGGCGTGACCGGAACCGCACAGACCCGCGAGCCGCTCCGCATAAGCCTCGTAACCGGCGACGTCCTGACGCGCAAGGTTATAAAGACGGGCAACGTTCTTGGCTTCTTCTTCCGGGAAATCGAAAATCTGCCGGAAGGCACGAACCTCGGCATCGTTGACCACGCCATCAGCCTTCGCCATCTTGGCGGAAAGTGCGATGATGGCCACGGAAAAGGAAACCTTGCGGCGGGTTTCCGGGTCGCCCTCGAAAAGCGTGCGGATCGCTTCTACAACGCGCCCGAGCGCATTCCCAGCCGCGTCGCCGATTGCGCCGAGCAGCCGTTCCCACAGGGATGAAATTTGCAGACAGGCGAAATCAAACATCATGCTGGCAAGCATGACGGGATATTGCCGCGAATGCAATATGCTCGGCGGCCCGGCGGCATTAACTTTTATTCATCTTTGCGACAGTTTTGCTTCAGGAACAAGAGCCGGGCGAAAGGCGCAGGCGCGGTTTTCCACAGGCATGGCAGGCGGAGGTATCCACGCAGTCGCGCTGATGCGGATTGAAACGATTATATTCGACTGGTTTCGTCAAGCCGCTGAAAAACCGCGAGAAATCGGCGTTTTTCTTGATAAATTCACTTTACACCTACACGCGGCTGTCGCATCCATTTGCCAGACATGTCTTTGGGTATACGTGAAAAGGAGAGCCATGATGGCCAAACAGAAAGTCGCAATGCTGACCGCGGGTGGCCTTGCGCCCTGTCTCTCTTCGGCCGTTGGCGGCCTGATCGAACGCTATAGCGACATCGCGCCTGAAATCGACATCATCGCTTACCGCTCCGGTTATCAGGGCGTGCTTCTGGGCGACCGCATCGAGATCACGAAGGATATGCGCGAAAAGGCGCATCTGCTGCATCGTTACGGCGGGTCGCCGATCGGCAACAGCCGCGTCAAGCTCACAAATGCCGCCGATTGCGCCAAGCGCGGCCTCGTCAAGGAAGGCGACAATCCGCTGCGCGTCGCCGCTGAACGGCTGGCGGCTGACGGCATCACCATTCTCCACACCATCGGTGGCGACGATACCAACACGACCGCCGCGGACCTTGCCGCTTACCTTGGCGCCAATGGTTACAACCTCACCGTCGTCGGCCTGCCGAAGACGGTGGATAATGACGTGGTGCCGATCAAGCAGTCGCTCGGCGCCTGGACGGCCGCCGAAGTCGGCGCCGCCTTCTTCGACAATGTCAGCAACGAGCAGAGCGCGGCACCGAAGACCTTCGTCATCCACGAAGTCATGGGCCGCCATTGCGGCTGGCTGACGGCAGCAACCGCCCGCGCCTATATTCAGAAGACCAGTGGCAATGAATATGTCGAAGGCCTGATGATGAACAGCCATATGAAGAGCATCGACGGCATCTACCTGCCGGAAATGGCCTTCGACATCGAGGCCGAAGCCGAGCGACTCAAGGCTGTCATGGACAAAAACGGCTATGTGACGCTGTTCGTCTCGGAAGGTGCCGGCCTTGATTCGATCGTTGCCGAGCGCGAAGCCTCCGGCGAAGCCGTCAAGCGCGATGCCTTCGGCCATGTGAAGATCGACACCATCAACGTCGGCGGCTGGTTCCAGAAACAATTTGCCGGCCTCATCGGCGCAGAGCGCTCCATGGTGCAGAAATCGGGCTATTTCGCCCGCTCCGCACCCGCCAATGGCGACGATCTTCGCCTCATTCAGGGCATGGTCGATCTGGCGGTCGAAAGCGCACTCAACAAGGTCTCCGGCGTCACCGGCCATGACGAAGACCAGAATGGCAAATTGCGGACCATCGAGTTTCCGCGTATCAAGGGCGGAAAGCATTTCGACCTCTCTGCAAAATGGTTTACCGAAGTGATGGAACACGTCGGTCAGCCGTTCACAGCGGCCTGATTTTACGATAGGCTAAAATAACGCGGTGACAGGGAGGGCAAGGAGGAAGAGAATGTCTGGACAGGCGTGGCTGATTTTCTGTGCAGCATGTGCCGTTGTGTTCGCACTCCCCTCTCCCCTTGTATTCTCTGTCGCCTCTTATGCCGCCATTCGCGGCAGGAAGACGATCTTCGCCTCCGTTGGCGGCGGCGCGCTTGGCATCGTCACGGCCATGACGATTTCCGCCATTCCGGTGGCCGGTCTCGTCTATCTGCCGCAATCCTTCGTCGAAATCGTGCAATGGGCGGGAATCGGCTGGCTGATGCTGTTCATGTTATGGACTTTCGCCACGCCTGCAGCCCAGGCGGCCAACGCCGACAATGACAATCTGCCGGGCAAATCCTGGAGCGGCATTTTCCGCGATTGTTACGCCATTGCCGCCCTGCGCCCGCGCTATTTCGCTTTCTTCCTCGCACTGTTGCCGCAATTCGTTTCCACCACGGGCAATGCCGTTGAAACGCTCGCCATGGCGCAGGCAGCGATCCTTGTTCTGACATGTGTGATTCTGGCTGCGCAGGCCATGTTCGCCGGCCAGACGCTGGCGCTGGTGCGCCGCATGTCCGGCGATAGAAAAATCCGGCCGAAATACCGCACACACTTCATTTCCGGCCGCGCCGTCAGTGCCGGATACAGGCGCATCGCGGCCTGAAAATTAACCTGAAAGTCGGGGCGACACGTCCCGGCTTGCCGCTTTCCTTACAATAGGTTAATGAAGGCGCGACGGGACACTGCCTGCTTCGCTTGACGCGGGGGTATCGAGAGACAGGCATAACGAAGGCGGCAACATGCGAAATTCGGGCAAATTCCGCGGAAGAAGTGCACTTCTTCTGTCTTCCACCGTGGGTCTGGCACTGGCATTGAGCGCATGCACCAGCGTCGAATACACCGCGAAGGAAGGGCCGAACGGCCCGAAAATTGCAACGGTCAGCCCTACTTCTCCAGCCCAGACATCGACGCAGCCGGCAACGGCTGAGGCCGCAGCCGGCGCCACCCCGGCCGCACCGGCAGTTCAGACCGCCGAAGCCTCTTCTCAAGCAGCAGCACTCCCCACTGCCGTCGCCGTGAAGGGCGGACGCGTGGCACTGCCGCCAGCCTCCGAAATTGCAGCCGCCGCAGCCATCGCGGCACAAATGCAGCCGCAGCAGACCGAAGTGGCCGGAGCCGCAGTAACGACAGCCGCATCGACCACGGCCGCGGCACTTGCGCCGACCCACGTGACGCCGGCGGCAGCGGCCATAGAAACGGCAAATGCGGCGGCAAAACCGGCCATGCATAATGCCGCCGCCGATCTGCCGCAGGTGGTTGCCGTCAAGGGCAGCTTCCCGCCCGCACCGCCACCACCCGGCTCGCCCTCCATCGGCACAGAACTGACCGCGGAACGAAAAGTCATCCCGCTGCCGAAGCCCGACAGCACGGTTCTCGCTTATGCCGCCGGCCCCACCAATGCCGCGCTTGCCGCCATCCGCCAGAACGAATCAATGACGGCACCGCTTAATACGGCACCCGCCGGGCGCGAGAAGCTGAGCGGACTGATTACCAAATACGCCACCATGTATGATGTGCCGGAAGATCTGGTTCACCGCGTCGTGCAGCGCGAGAGCCGATATAATCCCGGCGCCTATAGCAGCGGCAATTTCGGCCTGATGCAAATCCGGCACGCCACGGCCCGCTCCATGGGCTTCGATGGCCCCGCCTCCGGCCTGTTCGACGCCGAAACCAATCTCAAATACGCCGTCAAATATCTGCACGGCGCATGGGTTGTGGCGGGTAATGACCGTGACAATGCCGTCCGGCTTTATGCACGCGGTTATTATTACGACGCCAAGCGCAAGGGCATGCTGCACGTTCTGCGGAAGTAGCTCCAGGACCGCCGAGTGCTTTCAAACGGCACTCTGGCATCGCGCCAGAATTGAAAAACTCCCCTCCGTCAGGCCGGGCTTGACCCCGCATCCAACCATGGCGCGTCTCTGCGCCGTGGAGTGAGTGTGTGCAATCAAGGTTTCCATCGCGCTGGCCTCCGGACCTGATCCTGGGTGGCGGCGTTGCGCGACTTCGCCGAAACATTCAACGTCGCCAACCCCTGTCATCAAACTGTAGCGTGGCGGCTGTAGAGGCCTCTCAATCGACTGAGAGGTGAACATATGACGAGTGCGGCACCCAAGACCGGCTTCAGCAAGAACACGAAACTGAAGTCCGCATTGCTCCAGCACAAGGCACTCTCCAAAAGCGGTCTGTCCGAGCGGTTCTTCGGCGTCCTCTTTTCCGGCCTCGTCTATCCGCAGATCTGGGAAGACCCCGAGATCGACATGGAAGCGATGGAGCTTGGCGAAGGCCACCGCATCGTCACCATCGGCTCCGGCGGCTGCAACATGCTGGCCTATCTCTCCCGCAACCCTGATAGCATCGATGTGGTGGACCTCAACCCGCACCACATCGCCCTGAACAAGCTGAAGCTTGCCGCCTTCCGTCATCTGCCCGCCCATCAGGATGTGGTGCGCCATTTCGGCCGCGCCAACACCCGCAGCAACAGCGTCGGTTATGACCGTTTCATCGCCGAGCATCTCGACGCCACGACCAAGGCATACTGGTCGAAGCGCACCCTTTCGGGCCGCCGCCGCATTTCGGTGTTCGACAGGAACATCTATCGCACCGGCCTGCTCGGCCGCTTCATCGGTGCCGGCCACCTCATGGCCCGCCTGCACGGCGTGAAGCTCACCGAAATGGCCAAGACCCGGACGCTGGACGAACAGCGCCAGTTTTTTGACAGCAAGGTCGCGCCGCTGTTCGACAAGCCGGTGGTGCGCTGGCTGACGAAGCGCAAGAGCTCGCTTTTCGGCCTCGGCATTCCGCCGCGCCAATATGACGAGCTGGCAAGCCTTTCCAGCGACGGCACGGTTGCCTCCGTGCTGAGGGAACGGCTGGAAAAGCTTGCCTGCAACTTCCCGCTCAGTGACAATTACTTCGCCTGGCAGGCCTTCGCGCGCCGTTATCCCGAGCCGCATGAGGGCGCCCTGCCCGCCTATCTCAAGCCGGAATATTACGAAACGATCCGCAACAACACCGCGCGCGTCGCGGTGCATCACGCCACCTATACCGAGCTTCTTTCCCGCAAGCCCGCAAGTGGCGTAGACCGCTATATCCTGCTCGATGCCCAGGACTGGATGACGGATGTGCAGCTCAACGAGTTGTGGTCGCAGATCAGCCGCACCGCCGCGCCCGGTGCGCGCGTCATCTTCCGCACGGCGGCCGAAAAGAGCGTTATCGAAGGCCGGCTTTCGCCTGACATCCGCAACCAGTGGGTCTATCTCGAAGAGCGCTCCAACGAGCTCAACGCCATGGACCGCTCGGCCATTTATGGCGGCTTCCATATCTACCAGAGGGCTATGGCATGAAAACCATCGGCGAGAATGTAGGCCTTGCAGACAGCGCGCATGCGGGCCTGATGGACCGCATGTATCGCCACCAGCGGCATATCTACGATATCACCCGCAAATATTATCTTCTCGGCCGGGACCGGACCATTTCCGGCCTCGACGTGCCAAAGGGCGGCACGCTGCTGGAAATCGGCTGCGGCACCGGCCGCAACCTGCTGCTCGCCAGCCGCAGATTTCCCGACGCCAAGCTCTTCGGCCTCGATATATCAGCCGAAATGCTGCTGACCGCATCGGAGAATTTTGCCGGCAAGGCGGAGCGACCCATCCTGCGGGTCGCCGATGCCACCGCCTTCCGTGCTTCGGAATTCGGCCAACCCGATGGCTTCGATCGCGTCATGATCCCCTATGCCCTGTCGATGATACCGGATTGGGAAAAGGCGATAGAACAGGCACTCACGGCGCTGAAACCCGGCGGTTCGCTGCACATCGTCGATTTCGGCCAGCAGGAACAATTGCCGAAGTGGTTCCGCACCCTTCTGCAAGCCTGGCTCAACCGTTTTCACGTCACGCCTCGCGCCAATCTCCGTTACGTCCTCGCCAATATGGCCGGCCGTTTCGACGGCAATCTCGTCTTCGAGGAGATCGCCCGGGGTTATGCCTGGCGGGCCGTCATCACGCTTCCGGTTGCCGAAGCACAACAACCGAAGATCCACCTCATATTGGCCGACGCCCGATTCCCGGCGGATTGCGAAGCCTGACCGACCGCATGTGGCACCGCCTTCAAGGCTTCTGTCGGACTAAATCCCCGCACTAAACCGGCAAATCGCTTGAAATCCAGCGACTTGCGAGGTGCAAAAAAAACGCGCTGCCCCTTGCCATATCAGTTTGTTTACCATGTTATGCGTAAATCGGGAGATGCGGCGCGCTGTTTTGCGGCCGCGGGATGGGCAACAATTATCATCAGGGTTCCAATGCGGCTGCGTTTTTCGGCACTATTGTCGGCTTTGCTGTTGATCAGCGGCTGCACGTCCACGAGTTACGACCTGCTGGAAACCGCATCCGTTTCCAAGCCTAAATTTTCCGATACCGATCCGCAGGATTTCGGCCTCAACAACCCGCACCGCCATGAGATACACGGCATCGACGTGTCTAAATGGAATGGCGATGTGGACTGGCGGACCGTGCGCAAATCAGGCGTTTCCTTCGTCTTCATCAAGGCGACGGAAGGGTCGGACCGCATCGATCCAAAATTCGGCGACCATTGGCGCAGCGCGGCCTCGGCGGATATTCTGCACGCGCCTTACCACTTCTATTATTTCTGTTCGACGGCGGACGCTCAGGCCGACTGGTTCATCAGCAACGTGCCGAAGGAAGCCGTCACCCTGCCGCCGGTTCTCGACGTGGAATGGAATCCTTCTTCCCCCACCTGCAAGACCCGCCCTGCCCCCGGCGTCGTGCGCGCCGAAATGCAGCGTTTCCTCGACCGCCTCGAGGCCCATTATGGCAAACGTCCGATCATCTATACCTCGGTCGATTTCCACCGTGACAATCTCGTCGGCCAGTTCAAGGACTACCATTTCTGGGTGCGTTCCGTCGCTGCCCATCCGGCCAAGATTTACGAAGACCGGAAATGGGCATTCTGGCAATATACCGCAACCGGCGTCGTGCCCGGCGTGAACGGCCCCACCGACATCAATGTCTTTGCCGGAAGTGAGAAAAACTGGCGGAAATGGATTGCTTCGGCCAAATAAGACGGCCAAGAAGCAACACTTTCTAAAATTCGGCATTGTTCTGCACCGTCAGATCGTCCGGTCCGTTTTTTTGTCGCAAACATATGGGTAAAGCGGGTCAACAACCTATCGAGGAAATTCCCCATGCCCACGTTCCGGTCGCGCAGCATCGTTTTTGCCGCCGCTTTGTCGCTTCTTTCCACCGGCTCCGCACTCGCCACGCCGCCCGTCGCCTCGCCTGACGATCCCAAGCAGGTTGCCTGCGGCGGTGATCTCGGCGCGTTCCTCGAGGGCGTGAAAGCCGATGCGCTCGCCAAGGGCGTTCCGGCCGAGGCAATCCAGAAGGCGCTTGCCGGTGCGCAGATCGACCCGAAAGTGCTCTCGCGTGACCGCGCCCAGGGCGTCTTCCGCCAGACCTTTCTGGAATTCTCCCAGCGCACCGTCAGCCAGGCCCGTCTCGATATCGGCCGCAAAAAGCTTCAGGAGCTCTCCTCCACCTTCGCCCGCGCCGAAAGTGAATACGGCGTACCGGCCGGCGTCATCGCCGCCTTCTGGGCCATGGAAACGGATTTTGGCGCCGTTCAGGGCGATTTCAACACCCGCAACGCGCTGGTGACCCTGTCGCATGATTGCCGCCGCCCGGAACTTTTCCGCCCGCAACTGCTGGCGCTGATCGAAATGGTCCAACACGGTGATCTCGATCCCAACACCAACACAGGTGCATGGGCCGGCGAAATCGGCCAGGTCCAGATGCTGCCCAAGGACATCATCGCCTTCGGCGTCGATGGTGATGGCGACGGCCATATCAACGTCAAGAGCAGCGCGCCCGACGCCATCCTGACCGCAGCGAAATTCATCCAGCATCTCGGTTTCAAGAAGGGTGAACCCTGGATTCAGGAAGTCTCCCTGCCGGAAAACCTGCCCTGGGAAAAATCCGGCCTTGGCGGCCCGCTGACGGCCGGCGAGTGGTTCGCGCTCGGCGTCACCCCGCGCGACGGCAACAAGAACTTCGCCTCCCTGCCCGCAGCCCTCATCATGCCGCAGGGCCGCAAGGGGCCGACCTTCATCACCTATCCGAACTTCAACATCTATCTGGAATGGAACCAGTCGTTCATCTACACGACCTCGGCTGCCTATTTCGCTACCCGCCTGATGGGCGGACCCGTCTACGAGAAGGGCAACCCGGACCCCGGCTTCGATGACGCGACCATGAAGCAGCTTCAGACCAAGCTTGAATCGCGCGGACACAATGTCGGCAAGGTGGATGGCATTCTCGGTTCCGGCACCCGCGTCGCCATTCAGAAAGAGCAGCAGCGCATCGGCCTGCCCGCGGATGGCTGGCCGACGGCCACGCTTCTTCAGGCGCTTTAATAAGTCTTAACGACGCTATCAGGCCCTTAATCTCTCGGCCGGAATCAAGGCGGGAATCGTTAATCTCGACCGGATGACTGGGGATAAAACCCCGGTCATTTACTTTTTTTAAACTTATGAAGCACTGCGTGATAGAGAAATAATCTTTTACTTTCAATAAATTACAGAAAGCGCTTTTTCAAGGCGCGCCAAACCGTGTTGCACTGCATCACAAAAACCGCTTTTCAACTGCCACAAAACGGTCATATTATCGAACCTGTCAACAACAGGAGGCACCCATGGGACTTACAAAATCTCTCAATGCCTTGGCAGTCGGTTTGGCGTTTTTGTTCGTAGCGATGATGCTTTTCATCTGACGCGACGTGAAGACCAAACGCAATTAAGAACCGTAGATGACACGAATTTAAAAAGCGCAGGCTCCTGAGGGACCTGCGCTTTTTTCATGTCGGTAATCGGCTCTCCGGCGTCAGGCGGCGCTGCGGCGCAGGCGCTCCAGCCCGAGGTTTTCCAGCACCGCATCGACCAGCGGAGCGCGGTTCATGGTGTAGAGGTGGAACTCGTTGAAACCACGCCGCTGCAGATCAGCGATCTGCTCGGCCGCGACTTCGGCGGCCACGCGCGCACGCCCTTCCAGATCCTCGTCATAGCCCTCGAAACGCTCATCCAGAAATCCGGGAACGCTGGTGCCGCAGCGGCCGGCGAAACGCTTGAGCTGGGTCAGGTTCTGGATCGGCATGATGCCCGGAACCACCGGAATGGTGATGCCCGCCACGGTGACGCGCTCCATGTAACGTTCAAACACGTCATTATCGAAGAAGAACTGCGTCAACGCCCGGGTCGCACCATTATCCGCCTTGCGCTTCAGCATGTCGATATCAACAGCCTCGCTTGCGCTTTCAGGATGCTTTTCCGGATAGGCCGAAACGGAAATCTCGAAATCGCCGATCTCCCGCAGCCCCTTCACCAGTGCTGCGGCGTTCTCGTAACCTTCCGGATGCGGCTGGTAAGCCGTGCCGATGCCGGTGGAGGGATCGCCACGCAGCGCCACGAAATGGCGAACGCCGGCATTGCGAAACTCTTCGATGACCTGATGCACGTCGTCACGACTGGCATCCACGCAGGTCAGATGCGCAGCGGTCGGCAGATGGCTGTCACCGATCATGCGGCGCACCGCGTCCAGCGTCGGCGCCTTGGTGGAACCGCCCGCGCCATAGGTGACGGACACGAAATCCGGATCCCACTTCTTCAGCTCGGCAACCGTTTCCCAAAGCTGGGCTTCCATCTCGGCATTCTTGGGCGGGAAAAACTCGAAAGACAACCGGATATCGCCCCGGATATCGCCATTGTGGCGCGCGGTTTCCGATCTCAACATATCATGCCCTCCCGGCAGCAAGTAAAACGGCCTCTTGCACCACATCGTCTGCCATCAGCAGCCGCTGGTCGCGGGCAACCCAGATCGTCACGTCCAGAGCTTCATCGGACGCTTTTTCAGAATGAAGATCGACGGCGCGTTCCTGCGAAAGCCCGGCCTTCTTCAGCCACTCTTCCATCAACGGATGCGAAAATCCGAGCCGCACATGCGCGTGTTCATCGCGCAGATATTCGAAGGAATGCGGCGCAAGATCGATGACGATCAACCGCCCGCCCGGACGCAGCATGCGCGCGGCTTCGGAAAGCGCGATTTCCGGCTGGTCGAGGAAATGCAGGACCTGATGGATGACGATCAGATCGAAATCCTGTCCCTCCAGCGGCAGGTTGAGAATATCGCCATGGCGCACGGATGCATTGACCACGCCCGCCTTGTCGAGATTGGCGCGTGCTACCGAAAGCATGTCTCGGCTGGCGTCCACGCCGATCGCACGGCGATAGATACCGCTCAGAAGTTGGAGGATGCGGCCAGTGCCGGTGCCGAGATCGAGAAGCGAATCGATCGGCGTTGTGCCCACCAGCTTCAATAGCGCGCCTTCCACGGCCTCGTCGCTGACATGCAGGCGGCGCAGCTCGTCCCAAGCGGATGCATTGCGGCTGAAATAATCCTGCGCCCGTTCCGCCCGCACCCGCTTGACCGTGGCAAGCCGTTCGCTGTCGCGCTGGAGAACGGCGTCGGAGGGCGATGCGGCGCCAAGCAGCTGCCTGACGACAACGGCGGGCTCGCCATCCTGCCGCAGGCGGAAATAGGCCCATGCGCCTTCCTGATAACGTTCGATCAGCCCCTCTTCCGTCAAAAGCTTCAGGTGACGGGAGATGCGCGGCTGCGACTGGCCGAGGATTTCGGTAAGGTCAGTGACGGTCAGATCGCCGGCCGAAAGAAGCGCCAGCAAACGGAAGCGTGTCGGCTCGCCCGCCGCCTTCAAGAGATCCACCAATTTGTCCAAACCGAACGCCACTCTGCCGCGCCTCGCAAGCTAATCAAGATATAAAGATATCTTTATGTCGATGTGGTGTTCGATGCAAGCGCAAAGTGTCGCGCGAGACGATCATCGCCACTTATTACACGGAAAAAGGCCCGCTTTACGGCGGGCCTTTTTCTGAAGATATGACGAAAGGATCAGCGCGTCAGTCGCTTGTAGCTCACCCGGCCGGGCTTGATGCTTTCCGGGCCGAGGCGGCGGACCTTGTCCTTTTCGTAGTCTTCGAAGTTGCCTTCGAACCATTCCACATGGCTGTCACCCTCGAAAGCGAGGATGTGGGTGGCCAGACGGTCGAGGAACATGCGGTCGTGGCTGATGATAACGGCGCAACCGGCGAAGGCTTCGAGCGCCTCTTCGAGCGCTGCCAGCGTTTCCGTATCAAGGTCGTTGGTCGGTTCGTCAAGGAGGAGAACGTTGCCGCCGGCCTTCAGCATCTTGGCAAGGTGCACGCGGTTGCGCTGACCACCCGAGAGATTGCCGACCTTCTGCTGCTGATCGCCGCCCTTGAAGTTGAAGGCGCCGCAATAGGCGCGCGAATTCACTTCGAACTTGCCGAGCTTGATGATGTCGTTACCGCCGGAGATTTCTTCCCACACGGTCTTGTCACCCGCCAGTGTATCGCGGCTCTGGTCGACGTAACCGAGCTGAACCGTCTCACCGACAGTCACTGAACCGCTGTCCGGCTGCTCCTGACCCGTGATCATGCGGAACAGTGTCGTCTTACCGGCACCGTTCGGACCGATGACGCCGACAATGCCGCCCGGAGGCAGCTTGAAGGTGAGGTTTTCGATCAGCACCCGATCGCCATACGCCTTGGTGAGGTTTTCCGCTTCGATAACGACACGGCCCAGACGCTCAGCGACCGGGATGACGATCTGCGCGTCGCCGGGACGGCGGTTTTCAGCGGCTTCCACCAGCTCGTCATAAGCGCGGATACGCGCCTTGGACTTCGTCTGGCGAGCCTTGGGGCTGGAAGCGATCCATTCCTGTTCGCGGCTGATAGCCTTCTGACGCGAGGCGTCTTCGCGGGCTTCCTGCTGCATGCGCTTGGCTTTCGCCTGCAGATAAGCGGAGTAATTGCCTTCGTAAGGAATGCCACGGCCACGGTCGAGCTCGAGAATCCAGCCCGTCACGTTGTCGAGGAAGTAGCGGTCGTGGGTGATCATCATCACGGCGCCGGGATAGTCGCGCAGGTGCTTTTCGAGCCAGGCGATGGTTTCGGCGTCAAGATGGTTGGTCGGTTCGTCGAGCAGCAGCAGATCAGGCTGCGAAAGCAAGAGCTTGCAAAGCGCCACACGACGGCGCTCACCACCCGAAAGGCCGGTTACGGCAGAGTCGCCGGGCGGGCAACGCAGCGCATCCATGGCCATTTCGACCTGATTTTCCAGATCCCACAGGTTCTGGCTGTCGATCATGTCCTGGAGCTTTGCGCCCTCATCCGCCGTTTCGTCGGAATAGTTCATCATCAGTTCGTTGTAGCGGTCAACGATCGCCGTCTTGTGCGCCACGCCTTCCATGACGTTTTCCATCACGGTCTTGTTCTCGTCGAGCTTCGGCTCCTGCTCGAGATAACCGAGCGTCGCACCTTCGGCGAGCCAGGCTTCACCGGTATATTCCTTGTCGAGGCCGGCCATGATTTTCAGAACGGTCGACTTACCGGCGCCGTTCGGGCCGAGAATACCGATCTTGGCATCGGGGTAGAAGGAGAGATGGACGTTCTCCAGAACCTTCTTCGCGCCATAGGACTTGTTCAGCCCAGCCATGTGATAGATGAATTGACGTGCCATTGTAGCGAATGCTCCACATCGGATTTTTAAGAGTACGTATCGGGAAATTTGCCGCTATGTAGGGTAAATAGGACCTTGGGGCAACCTCTGGCACGATTATGACCCCATGATTATGACAGGCTGCGTGATGAGGCGATGGGTGCGATGATGAATGAGACGACTGATAACTTCGCCTTCAGCCAGATCCAGAGGCTGGAAGCCCCTTCCGGCGCATCCATCGCCTTCCGTCATCAGCCTTCCGCCCTTGTCTCCGCGCACGGCGTCCTCATGATCTGCCACGGCCTCGTCGAACATGCCGGCCGTTACCGGCGTTTTGCCGATGTGATGGCGAAACAGGGTTTCGAGGTCTATGCCCATGACCATCGCGGCCATGGCCGTACAAAAGCGGCGGATGCACCCCTCGGCCGCTTCGCCTGGAAGGATGGCGCAGAAAAGGTCGTTTCAGATGTCATGGCGATGCGCATGATGGTCGGCGAGAGACATCCCGGCCTGCCCGTGATCCTGTTCGGCCACTCCATGGGCGGCCTCGTCGCGCTCAACGCGGCCGTCAGCAATCCGGATGCCTTCGATGGCCTGTCGATCTGGAATTCCAATCTCAATCCCGGCCTCATGGGCCGCATCGCGCAGGTGGTGCTACGGCTTGAAAAGATGCTGAAGGGCTCGGACGTGCCGAGCGCCATCCTGCCAAAGGCGACCTTCCGCGCCTGGAACGCCAGAATGCCGGAAAAGCGCACCCATGCCGATTGGTTGAGCCATGACAAGGCGGCTGTCGATGCCTATGTGGAGGACCCGCTCTGCCAGTTCGAGGCCAGCGTCTCCCTCTGGCAGGATGTCTTCGAACTCTCCTATCGCGCGCCAAAACTCATCGAACGCCTGCCGAAGACGTTACCGCTTCTCCTCGTCAGCGGCGATCAGGATACCGCTACCAATGATGGCAGGGAGATTGTGTGGCTGGCCGAGCGTTTCCGCCAGGCGGGTTTCAGCCATGTCGAACACACAATATACAAGGGAATGCGGCACGAGACGCTGAACGAGATCGGCTGGCAGGCTGTGGCGGCAGATTTCGCCGCCTGGTGCAGCCGCGTCGTCAAAGACTGAGGGCGTCTTTGCCGAAACGGAATAAGTCCATGAGATAAAATCACATGCGGCGCGGCAAGCGGCGGTCTATAAACCGGCAAGCAGAAAATCCCGGGGGACAGATGACCGACATGCCGAACAGGAAACCGCCGCTCTCCGGCATCCGCGTCATCGAGCTTGCGCGGGTTCTGGCTGGTCCCTGGGCGGGGCAGATGCTGGCCGATATGGGCGCTGACGTCATCAAGGTGGAGAACCCTGAAGGCGGTGACGACACCCGTTCATGGGGACCGCCCTTTGTAGAAAGTGCTGATGGAGAAAACCTGTCCGCCGCCTATTACCACGCCACCAATCGCGGCAAACGCTCCATCATTGCCGATCTGAAGACGCCCGAGGGCTGCGAACTGGTGCGCCGGCTGGTCCGCACCGCCGATGTCGTCATCGAAAACTTCAAGCGCGGTGGGCTTGCCAAATATGGCCTCGATTACGAGAGCCTGCGGGTGCTCAATCCGAAGCTGATCTATTGCTCCATCACCGGCTTCGGCCAGACCGGGCCCTATGCGGATTTTGCAGGATACGACTATATCGTGCAGGGCATGTCCGGTTTCATGTCGATAACAGGCGAGCCGGATGGCCAGCCGATGAAGGCCGGCGTGGCTGTCGCCGATATCTTCACCGGCATCTATTCGGTGTCAGCCATTCAGGCCGCCCTCATTCACGCCATGCGGTCAGGCGAAGGCCAGCATATCGACATGGCGCTTCTGGATGTACAATCGGCCGTGCTGGCCAACCAGAACATGAATTATCTGATTTCCGGCAAGGCCCCCGTCAGGCTCGGCAACGCCCACCCCAATATCTCCCCCTATGAGGTGGTGCCGACGGCCGATGGGTTTCTGATCCTCGCAGTCGGCAATGACGGCCAGTTCCGCCGCCTTTGCAACATCCTCGGCATAGGCGCGATAGCCGATGACGAGCGTTACGCGACGAACAAGACCCGCGTGGCGCATAAGGCCGAAGTCCGGCAGATCATTTCCGCCGAAACGCTGAAATGGAACAAGCGCGATCTCCTGACCGCGTGCGAAACGAACGCCGTACCGGCCGGGCCGATCAACTCCATCGAGGAGATGTTCGCCGATCCGCAGGTTCAGGCACGCGGCCTGCGTGTTGATCTTGAGACTCAGGATGGCACCGTCATCCCCGGTGTGCGGACACCGATTATCATGTCACAGACGCCGCTGCGTTATGAACGCCCAAGCCCGAAGCTGGGGGAACATCAGGCGCAGGTACTGGCCGAACTGGAAACCATCGAAAGGACCACGACGCCATGAAAGCAGGAATGAAAAGAACCGGCGGAGAACTGATCGTCGAAGCGCTGAAGGCCAATGGCGTCTCCCGCGTTTCCTGCGTCCCCGGCGAAAGCTATCTGGCCGTGCTGGATGCGCTTTATGAAAGCGGCATCGAAACCGTCGTCTGCCGTCAGGAAGGCGGCGCCGCCATGATGGCCGATACATGGGGTCGGCTGACCGGCGAACCCGGCATCTGCATGGTGACCCGTGGTCCGGGCGCAACCAACGCATCGGCCGGTCTGCACATCGCAAGGCAGGATTCCATTCCGATGATCCTGTTCATCGGCCAGGTGCAGCGCGAAGCCCGCGAGCGCGAGGCCTTTCAGGAAGTGGAATATCGCCGCGCCTTCACCGAATTCGCCAAATGGGTGGGCGAGATCGACGATGCGCGCCGCATTCCCGAATTCGTCACCCGCGCCTTCACTGTTGCCACCTCCGGCCGCCCCGGCCCGGTGGTGCTGACGCTGCCCGAAGATATGCTGGTGGAAGAGGTCGAAGCGCCCGAGGCGAAGCCCTATATGCCGGTCGAAGCGCATCCCGGCCCGTCGCAGATGTCCACCTTCGCAAAAATGCTCGGTGAGGCGAAACGGCCGGTCTTCATTATCGGCGGCACGCGCTGGTCCGAAGAAAGCGTCGCGGGCTTCCAGGCCTTCGCGGAGAAAAACAAGCTGCCGGTCGGCTGTTCCTTCCGCCGCCAGATGCTGTTCGATCATCTGAGCCCCTCCTATGCCGGCGATGTCGGCATCGGCATCAACCCGGCCTTAGCGAAGGAGATCAAGGAATCCGATCTCGTGGTGCTGCTCGGCGGCCGCCTCTCCGAAATGCCGTCCTCCGGTTATACGCTCATCGACATCCCCTACCCGTCGCAGAAGCTGATCCATATTTATCCCGAAGCGGAAGAGCTCGGCCGCGTCTATCGCCCCGATCTGGCGATCTGTGCTGCGCCGGATGATTTCGTCGCCGCCCTCGCCTCGCTCACGCTTTCCGAAAACGCCGCTTGGGTCGAGCGCACTGCCGCCATGCACGCGGCTTACCTCGCCTGGTCCACACCACCGCAGACCGGCCCCGGCGCGGTGCAGATGGGCCCGATCATGGACTGGATCGAAGCCAATGTGCCTGAGGACGCCATCTTCACCAATGGCGCCGGCAATTATGCCACCTGGCTGCACCGCTTCCACCGCTTCCGCCGCTACAACACGCAATCGGCCCCGACTTCCGGTTCCATGGGTTACGGCCTGCCGGCGGCGGTTGCCGCCAAGCACCTGTTCCCGGAGCGCGAAGTGATCTGCTTTGCCGGTGACGGCTGCTTCATGATGCACGGACAGGAATTCATCACCGCCGTGCGTTATGGCCTGCCGATCATCACCGTGCTGGTCAATAATGGCACCTATGGCACGATCCGCATGCATCAGGAGCGAGAATATCCCGGCCGCGTCAGCGGCACCGATCTCGTCAACCCGGATTTCAACGCTTTTGCAAAAGCCTATGGCGGCCATGGCGAAACGGTGGAAAAGACCGAAGACTTCGCCGCCGCCTTCGAGCGGGCGCGGGCCAGCGGCAAGCCGGCCATCATCGAGGTGAAGCTGGATGCGGAAGCGATCACGCCGACGCGCACGCTAACGCAGATCAGGACAAAAAGCTGACATGACGCATAGACATGCCTCCGGCATGGTGTAAATCCTGACGCTCGCTTGACGTCATCCTCGGGCTTGTCCCGAGGATCCAACCACGTCGCGTTAAATCGATCGGTTGCAGATGCTCGGGACAGGCCCGAGCATGACGTGGAGAGGTTTTACGCTTCTCTCAGCATCCACTAACTCAGGAAACGACATGCCGGATGTTGCCCCTCCCGTCATCACCCCACGCGGTGCGAAGATCGAGCCCTCGGCCGGCGCACCTTTCGAGGCCGTGCGTGTGGCCCGCGATGTGCTGCATACATCCCGCACGGCAGCGCTTGCCACGCTCGATCCGTTGAGCGGTTATCCCTATACGACCGCCACCAATATCGGCATCGAGCCTGACGGCACGCCGTTCTTCTTTGCGGCCGGCCTGACGCTGCACGCCCGCAACATGGAGGCTGACCCGCGCATCTCGCTGACGCTCGCCCCCTTCGGCAAGGGCGACGCACTGACGCTGCCGCGGTTGACGCTGGTCGGCAAGGCTGAACTGATCAGCCCGGAAGAAGTGCTGCTTGCGAGACAGCGCTACATCGACCGCTATCCAAAGGCGAAACTTTACCTCTCGCTTCCCGATACCCGTCTTTACCGGCTGCGGACGGAAGGCGTGCAGATCAATGGCGGCCCGGCCCGCAATGCCAGCAACATCACGCCCGCCGATCTGCGCACCGAGCTTTCTGGCGCAGACGAACTGATGGTGGCGGCAGCGGATGAGGCTATCCGTCTCAACGCCATCAAGGGCGAAGCGTCGCGGCTGGCCGTTCTCGCCGGTGCAAAGACGGGCCGCTGGACGATCACCTCCATCGACCCCGATGGCATCGATCTCGCTTCGGCCAGGGATCTGGCGCGGCTGTGGTTTGCGGAGCGCGTGGAGACGTTGAAGCAGTTTGAGAAGGCGCTTGCTTAGCTTCTGAAATGAAGAGCGCAAACGATTCGCAAGCCTGGGACAAGCGTCTCGCCTCCGTCATACTCGGGCCTGTCCCGAGCATCTGCTACCTATCAATTTGCGATACGTGATTGGATACTCGGGACAAGCCCGAGCATGACGAAACGAACGTTTTGATTATCCCATCAAAAAAAGGCCGGGGCGCATTCCGTGACCCGGCCTTTCTCATAAATCAGTCGATTGCTCAGAGAGCAGCGGTGACGATGAATTCAACCTTGTAGTCCGGCGTTGCCAGTGCTGCTTCGCTGGTGGCGCGGGCCGGCGGGTTTGCCGGGTCGATCCAGCCTTCCCAGACGGCGTTCATTTCGCCGAAGGTGGACATGTCGGAGAGATAGATGATGGTCTGCAGGATCTTCGACTTGTCGGAACCGGCAGCGGCCAGCAGGCGGTCGACTTCAGCGAGAGCCGACTTGCTCTGTTCGGTCACACCAGTGCCTTCACCAACCTGGCCGGCGAGGTAAACGGTGTTGCCGTGAACGACGGCGCCGCTCATGCGCTTGCCCGGCTCGATACGCTTGATGGTCATGGAAAACTCCTGTTGATTGGCATTAAAAATCGAAGATGCGCGGAAAATCAGCCGCGCAGGTGATGGGTCTTTTCGTAGATCGCCGTGGAGCGAGCGCCGGAACGGCAATAACCGAGCATCGGGCGCTGCAACTCATCGAGTGCATCCACCATGCCGGTAACGGCATCGGCGTCGACGCCGTAGCGGCCGACCGGCACATGCATGATGGTGAGCCCGAGCTGTTCCGCACGCTCGGCGATATCGGCGAAAAGCGGCTGGCCGTCTTCTTCGCCGTCAGGGCGGTGGCAGACGATCGACTTGAAGCCGAGTGCCTTGACCTCGTCGAGATCGGCGACGCTGATCTGTCCTGTTACCGAATATTCGTCGTCTATGCGCCTGATATCCATGTCATGCCTCCGCTGGCCGTCATCTTGAAATCCGCATCCGATGTAAGCGGTGAAAACCCCTGCGTCAATGACGGGACATCTTCATTCGGTTCGGCTCAGAGGATGGAAAAGCGCAGGCCGAACGAACGGCTTTCGCCCGGCTGGAGAATATTGAACTCGCCGGCCGCCTCAAGCTCCCTGCGCCCCACCCAGCGATGCGAAACCGGCTCGATACCAAGCACATTGGCCGGGTCCTGCTGGTTCCGCCACATCTGCAGATAGGGCAAGGTCTCGGTGCGAAAGCCGACGGTCAGCGTTTTCCCGCCGATCGCCGCAATCGGGCCAAGCTTCAATTCTGCCCACTCGCTTTTGCCGGCTGAGACGCAGAAGACATTGCCCGGCTCCTCGCCAAACCGCCAGCCATGGCCGCCACCATCCAGCATCGCACCTTCCAACCGCACGGCATCGTCAAACAGGCGCGCACCGATATTCATATGATACATCAGGAACACCGGGATCGGCCGCCCCGACATATTGACGACCCTGTCATCGAGACTGACTTCGCCGCTCTCACCATCGATACGCCATGTCCGCTCCAGAAGTGCTGCACCACCTTCGGCAAGCTTCACGGGAACCTCGACGCGCGCCAGCGCATTGGTCTCATGAACGTCGAAAGCGATGATGGTCGCGGGATGCGAGGAGAAGGAGCCATGCAAGGGATATCGGCGCCCCTCGCTGTCACCGTCGATCGGCTCGGGATGGCGGATATGATCAGGGCCGCAAGTGAAGAGAAAGCCCTCCAGCGAATGATCGATACGCGCATCGCCATCATCGGGAATGGCGCGGCCGGGGGCGATATCGATGCCGTCAACGACGCAGGAACCGATATCGAAAACGGAGGTTTCGTCGAGGAAAATGCGTGGCGATCTGCCGGCCTGAAACGAACGCAAGATAACCTCCCTGTGGCAGTAAAAACGCATGGATCACGGAAACGCTACTAGTCGCGACGGAAATTAAGATTGCATTAACCGCGAATTCACCTTTTTCACAATAGGGTCAAGATTGCGGTGTGTTTATCGGTGAACAAGCAAGGGATAGCAGAATCGTGAAACATTTTCTTAACGCAGCTCTGGGTCTGACAGTCGCGCTGGCGGCGGTTTTCGCCCCGCTACAGGCGGGCGCGCAGCAGCGTTATGGCGACCAACAGCAGACCATGCTGGTCACTCCTGATGGTCGTGTTCTCGACTTCATGCCCGAGCGTGGCGATATCGTCATCAGCCGTGACACGATGGGCCGCACGGTATTTTACGACCGCTACGGCAATCTGCTGGCCACAGAAATGCCCTCCGGCTATCAGCAGCGGCAGCAGGCACGTCAGCAGCAAGACACCACCTATTATCCGCCCGCCCCCGGCGGCCAGTACCGCGAACCGCAGCGCGACTATGGCTATCAGGACAATGGCAGCGTGCGCGACTACCGCGAATATCGCGGCGATGGTTCCGACGATAATGTCTATACCGGCTCCGTTCCCGCCCCCGGCGCCGTCGAAAGCGGGCCACTTGGCCAGCCGATGCCGGGCGAAAGCACCACGGCCGCCGTTCCGCAGCCGGAGCACCTGATCGAGCGCCACACGCCGGTGACGACGCCGGTCAACCGCTCGCGCCAGGAGATCGTCGCGCTCCAGACCTTCCTCGATCGAGAAGGCATCTCGCCCGGCGTCATCGACGGCAAGATGGGCGACAATGTCAATAAGGCTATTGCCGCTTGGCAGGACATGACTGGCGAAAAGCTCGATCCGAACAATTCCGATGATATTCTGGAGCGTCTGCGCGCTTCCGGCGGCATGCCGATCGTGGAGTATACGATCACCGCCGCCGATGCTGCCGGCCCCTATGTCGCCGCCATCCCCGACGATTATGCCGCGAAATCGCAGCTGCCAGCGCTCTCCTTCACGTCCACCTCGGAAGCACTGGCGGAAAAGTTCCATATGGATGAGAACTATCTGAAGGAACTGAACCCGGGCATCGACTTTTCCGTGCCCGGCACGATCATCAAGGTCGTCAATCCCGGCGAAGCTAAAAAGGGCCAAGTCGCCCGCATCGTTGCCCATAAGGGCATCAAACAGGTCTTTGCTTATGGCCAGGACGGCAATCTGATCGCCGCTTATCCCGCCACCATCGGCTCCACGGATACGCCCTCGCCGAGCGGCACGCATACGGTGGAGCGCATCGCACTCAATCCCGGCTATACCTATAATCCGAAGATCAACTTCAAGCAGGGCCAGAACGACAAGATTCTGCAAATCCCGCCGGGTCCGAACGGCCCGGTCGGTACGGTCTGGATCGCCCTATCGAAGCCGACCTACGGCATTCACGGCACGCCGGAGCCATCCAAGATCGGCAAGACCAACAGCCACGGCTGTATCCGCCTGACCAACTGGGACGCGACGGAATTGGCAAAAATGGTCCGCCCCGGCGTCGTGGTCGAATTCGCGGAATAAATCGACCGGAAGAAAAAAAAGAAAGCCCGGCGGATGATGATCCGCCGGGCTTTTTCGTCAATGGGCCTTATCAGCGTTTTTCCGTGAAGAAATAGAGCAGCGCCGCTACCGGCAGGGCGAAACCGATCCACGAGGCGGCTTGCCATTCACCGACCGCATAGGCCCAGCCACCCACGGCGGAACCGATCGCTCCGCCCATGAAAAACGTCGCCATGTAGATTCCATTCAAGCGGCTGCGGAATTCCGCCCCGAGCGTGAAGATCGCCCTCTGGCCAAGCACCAGATTGGTGGTGACGCCGAAATCCAGAACGATTGCCGCGACCACCAGAATGGCGAGCGCCAGATGTGAGCCTTCCGGCGCAAGATGCGTGACGGCGAAAGAAAGCGCCACCGACACCAGTGCAAAGAAAGTGGCCGCACGCGTCCAGCCACGATCGGCCATCCGCCCGGCAATCGGCGCAGCCACGGTGCCGGCTGCGCCCGCCAGCGCGAAGAGCGCGATCTCACCCTGGCTGAGATTGAAATGCGGCCCGCTGAGATAAAGCGGCGTCGTCGTCCAGAACAGGCTGAAGGCGGCAAAGAGGAAAGCGTGGTAGATCGCCCGCCGCCGCAGGATCGGCGTGTGGAGGGCAAGCCTGCCCATCGAGGCCATCAACGCGCCATAGCTCAGCCGCGCCTCGGGCATACGGACGGGCAGAAGCCGGAAAAGCACCACGGCAAGAAGCGCCATGACGGCCGCCGACGTCAGAAAGACGCCGCGCCAGGAAACCACTTCCGACAGCAGGCTGGACACCGGCCGCGCCAGCATGATGCCGGCCATCAGCCCGCTCATGACGTTGCCGACCACGCGCCCGCGAATGGCGTGCGGCGCCATATGGGCGGCATAGGGAACGATGACCTGCACCGCCACGGAACTGACGCCGACCAGAAAGGCGGCAATCAGGAACGGCGCCGCATGCGGCGCAAACGCCGCGGCGGTCAGCGACAACACAGCCATCGAGACCGAAGTGACCACCAGCTTGCGGTTTTCGATGAGATCACCGAGCGGCACGACAAACAGCAGGCCGATACCATAACCGATCTGAGTCAGCGTCACGATCAGGCCGGTAGCGCCTGCGGAAAGACCAAGCTCCGCCCCGATGATGCCGGCAAGCGGCTGGCCATAATAAAGATTGGCCGCAATCAGCCCGCAGGCTGTCGCCAGCAGAAAGGTCAGAGCCGGGGAAATGGATGTCGCCTCGACATTATCCCCATCAATTACACGCGTCGTCATCATTTTCTCCAATATGGAAACGAATGTTTCCTAAATAGTCACAAAATCACGCGGCAAGCTTCATGGCGATATCCACCACGGCCACCATGTCCTTGAGGCTGCGCCCGGTTTTTCCCACTACGCGCATGCCGTACATCATGCACAGCATCGCCCGGGCGAGATCATCCGGGTCGGCCTTCGAATGCACTGAACCATCCTTCTGCCCTTGGGTGATGATATGGGCGACGATCCGTTCCCTCGCCTTCACCGCCCGCTCGACCACAACGGCAATATCGTCGTCCAAGGCAGCCAGATCGGCAACGGCACCAACCACCAGACACCCGTCCGAGCCCACACCGCCATGGGATCGTTCGGCATAAAACATGAGACCCGCTCTCAGACGCTCATAACCGGTCTCGCCACCGGCCACCGCCGCCTCGAAACGCTCGGTCTGCACGATCCTGTAGCGCTCCATCGTGGCGATAAAGATGGCTTTCTTGTCCTTGAATGCCTTGTAGAGACTGCCCTGCGCCAGCTCCATCGCATCAGTGAGATCACCGACCGAGGTGGCGTGATAACCGCGCCTGGAAAAGACACGGATCGCGCGGTCGAGCGCGCGGTCGAGATCGAACTCGCGCGGCCGGCCGCGATGGCGCTGTTCCTGGGAGCGGGTTTGGGTCGTATTGGTCATGAGCGGAATATAGGGAACGATCATTTCCAAATCAAGCAAAAAAACGCGCGCCATGAAGAGGCGATGGGAAGCGCCAACGACGCCTCTCCTCAGCAATTTGTGGGATGCCCATTTCATCCAACCGCTGCAACCAGCCGGAAATCGCAACGTGGGGTCAGGCAGCCTTGCGCGTCACGAGACGTGCTAGGTGCGCAACACGCCTCGGAAGTCTTTTCGGCAGGAGGTTGATGACTTCCTCGGCAAAGGCCGTCGCGTTTTCGACCGCCTTGTCGATATTGCTGACCTTCTTGCAGTCCAGACAGAGGAGCGTGCCGCCATAGTCGAAAATATCGCGATAGGCCGCCCGCTCGACAATCGCCGTGTTGAGCACGGAGACGTTCTTTTCCGCCAGCAGCATCTTGACGAGCAGCAGCGACCGCGTCGCCACCATGGCGTTGACCCGCGTCAGCACGATGGAATGAGCGATCGCCTTGCCCATCCTGCGGTTCAGGAACTCGATGTGATCGAGCACTTCGGCAGCGCCCCGCGCATCCATGGCTGAGCCCTGAACCGGGATCAGCACATGATCGGAGATACCGAGCGCCATGGTCAGAAGCGGGGTTTTCGCGCCCGGCAGGTCGATGATGAAACAGTCGGTATTGGTTTTATTCTCGCGAATATGGCCCTCCAGCGAGGCCATCGTCACATTCGAAATCACCGAGAGATTTTCGATCTCGCCTGATAATTCGTGCCAGCGGGAAATCCACAATTGCGGATCCGCATCCAGAACCGTCACACGGTGGCCGCTGCGGGCGAGTTCAGTTGCCAGAAGCAGCACGGCCGTGGTTTTTCCAGCGCCGCCCTTGGTATTGGCAAAAGTGATGACAGACATGATACCCCCTGTTGATCAGAGCCGTTTCATGCTCATTCACGCACCGAAGCAATTCATGGTGCTTTTCATAACCTTAACGAACATGGTTAAGAAAAGACTAAGAACGGTTATACGGCGCAACGAAAAGCCCGCGATTTGGATCGCGGGCTTCTTCCAGTTCAGTGGTTTACGCCAGCTTGCGGCAGGAACCCACATCGTCCACCCGCAGCCGGCCGGCTTTGAGATCTTCATATTTGGGCAGATTCAGCGAACCGCCCAACCTTTTCTCAACGGTATTGCGATCAAGCGAAATCATGCGCCCGGCACTGGTGAAGGACACCATGCCATTCTTTCCCGAATAGGCCATGGTCGCGCGCATCTCGCAAAAATAGCGGTCGGAACCTTTAGACAGGTTCCAGCCTCGAATTCCCGCCTTGTTGCTCGAGAGGGCTCCAACTTTGTAGCCCTGCCCTGAAAGTTCCTTAAAAGAAGAAGCCTGCGCAACGACAGGCAAAGCCAACAACGCCGCCGCAATCAGTGACGAAAAAAGTGAGAATCTCGCGGTCACGCTGTTTGCCCTTTAAAAGCAGTCTTCGAACAACTTCCTGGTATTTTCCAGCGTCATAGGCACCGGATTGCCGCCACAGCTCGGATCCTTGATCGCTTCCGCCGCCAGCTCGTCGATCCGGTCCGGCTTGATGCCCATCGCGGTTAGGTTTTCCGGCACGCCAAGCTCCTTGCGAAGCTCCAGCACATAATCATAGAAGCCGTCGAAACCGCCGGAAATACCGAGATAGGCCGCCGCGCGGGCGATCTTGTCTTCGACGGCCGGGCGATTGAAGCGTAGCACTGCCGGCATGACGACGGCATTGGTCATGCCGTGATGGGTATTGTAGACCGCGCCGATCGGATGCGAGAGCGAGTGAATGGCCCCAAGCCCCTTCTGGAAGGCAACCGCTCCCATTGCCGCCGCCGCCATCATATTGGTGCGGGCTTCGATATCCGTGCCATCCTTATAGGCGCGCGGCAGGAATTCCTTGACGAGCCGCAGCCCCTCCAGCGCCACGCCGGCGCTCATCGGATGGAAGAACGGTGACGAATAGGCTTCGAGGCAATGGGCAAAGGCATCCATGCCCGTGCCTGCCGTGATGACCTTCGGCATACCGACCGTCAGTTCCGGATCGCAGATGACGACGCCCGGCAAAAGTTTCGGATGGAAGATGATCTTCTTTACGTGCGTTTGCGAATTGGTGATGACGCTGGCGCGGCCGACTTCCGAACCGGTGCCGGCAGTCGTCGGAACGGCGACGATAGGCGCGATCTTGGAAGCGTCCGCCCGTGTCCACCAGTCGCCGATATCTTCGAAATCCCAGACCGGACGTGTCTGCCCGGCCATGAAGGCGATAGTCTTACCGAGATCGAGGCCCGAGCCGCCGCCGAAGGCGACGACGCCGTCATGGCCGCCATCGCGGTAAGCTTTTACGCCGACTTCCATGTTGATTTCGTTCGGGTTCGGATCGACCTCGGCGAAGATCGCCCGGCCGAGGGCCCCCTCTTCCAGCACGTCGAGCGCATGCGCGGTGATCGCCATATTGGCAAGGCCGCGATCCGTCACGAGCAGCGGCTTCTTGATGCCAAGCGTCTTGCAGGCTTCCGCCAGTTCCTTGATCCGGCCACGGCCAAGCTTGACGGCGGTGGGGTAGCTCCAGTTGGCGACGATATTCATTTCGTGACTTTCTTCAGATGGTAGGATTTCGGGCGGGTCAGGTTCTGGAAACCAAGGACGGAAAGTGAACCGCCACGGCCGGTTTCCTTGACGCCGGTCCAGCAAAGCGCCGGGTCGAGATAATCGGCGCGGTTCATGAACACGGTTCCGGTCTCGATTTCGCGGCCGATCCTCGCGGCTCGTGTCGCATCCTGCGTCCAGAGCGAAGCGGTGAGGCCGTATTTGCTGTCATTCATCAGCGCGATGGCTTCATCGTCGTTCTTGACCTTCATGATGCCGATGGCGGGACCGAAAGTCTCTTCGGTCATGAATTCCATGGAATGATCGACATTGACGAGGATCTGCGGTGCGACATAAGCACTCTCGCCATCATCGGCCGGGAAAAGCTTCTGATCGACCAGCGCCTTTGCGCCCTTGGCAACGGCGTCGGCAATCTGCGCCCGCACCACCTTGGCAAACCGCTTGTTGGCCATCGGTCCGAGCGTGGTTTCCTGCTCGAGCGGATTGCCGAGCTTGTAGTTCGAAACCCACGCCACGGACTTCTCGACGAATTCGTCATAGAGGTTTTCATTGACGTAGATGCGCTCGATACCACAGCAGCATTGCCCGGAATTATAGGTGCCGCCATCCATCAGCGTATCAACGGCGGCGTCGAGATCGGCGTCCTCCATCACGTAACCGGGGTCCTTGCCGCCGAGTTCAAGCCCGAGGCCGGTGAAGGTGCCGGCAGCGGCGCGTTCGATGGCACGGCCGCCTTCCACCGAACCAGTGAAATTGACGAAGTTGAACAGGCCCTCGGAAATCAGCGCAGAAGTCGTGCCATGGTCGAGGAAGACGTTGATGAAGACATCGTCAGGCACGCCAGCCTCGACAAAAGCCCGCACCATGCGCTCGCCCACCAGCAGCGTCTGCGCCGCATGTTTGATGACAACCGTATTGCCGGCCATCAGCGCCGGCGCAACGGTATTGATCGCCGTCATGTAAGGATAGTTCCAGGGCGCGATGACGAAAACCACGCCATGCGCCTCACGCTCGATGCGGCGTTCGAAATTGCCGCTTTCCTCGATGACGAGGGGTGCCAGCGCATCGGCCGCAATGGAGGCGACATAGTTGGAGCGCTCGTTGAACCCCTTGAACTCGCCGCCGTAACGCACCGGACGGCCCATCATATGGGCCAGTTCCGGCACGACTTCCGCCACCATCTCATTGAGGCGCGCGACACCCTTCAGAACCAGCTGAACGCGGTCCTCAAGCGGCCGCCGCGCCCAGTCCTTTTGCGCCTTGCGCGCTTTCGAAACGGCGGCCCGCGCCGCCTCCAGCGACATCGCCTCCCGCTCGGCATAAACCGAGCCGTCGATGGGCGAGATATTCTGGATCATGGTCATGATGTTTTCCCGTAATGATTAGGCTCGTTCGAAACCGCGCGCCACTTCCCAGTCGGTCACGCGGCGGTCGTATTCTTCCTGTTCCCACCGTCCGGCGTGGACGTAATGATCGATCACATCGTCGCCGAAAGCGTTGCGCAGCATTTTCGATCCGTCCAGAAAGGCAGTGGCGTCACGCAGGGTCTTGGGTATCTCGCGCACATCCTTGCCGCCATAGGCATCACCGACAAAAGCGGGCTCAAGTTCAAGTTTATTTTCGATGCCGTCAATGCCCGCCGCAAGAAGAGCGGCCATGGCGAGATACGGATTGAGATCGGACCCGCCGACGCGGCATTCGATGCGGATGCCCTTGGTGCCCTCGCCGCAGAGACGATATCCCGCCGTGCGATTATCGAGGCTCCAGATTGCCTTGGTGGGCGCAAACGTGCCGGCCATGAAGCGTTTGTAGGAATTGATGTAGGGCGCCAGGAAATAGGTGATCTCGCTGGCATGGGCGAGAAGCCCGGCAACATAATGCCGCATCAGCTCCGACATGCCGTGCTTGGCGTCCTTGTCGAGGAATGCCGGCGTCTTGCCGTCGAGGCTCCACAGCGACTGGTGAATATGCGAGGAACTGCCGGCGGCATTGTAGTTCCACTTGGCAAGGAAGGTCACCGCCTTGCCCTTCGACCAGGCGATTTCCTTGGTGGCATTCTTGATGATGGCGTGCCGGTCGGCCATGGTCAGCGCCTCGGCATAACGCACATTGATTTCCGCCTGGCCGGGAGACGCCTCGCCCTTGGAATTCTCGACCGGAATGCCAGCACCCTGCAGGCCCTTGCGCAGCGCCCGCATGACATCCTCTTCCTTGGTCGTCTGGAAGATATGGTAATCCTCATTATAACCGCTGGCGAGGTTCAGGTCCTTGTAACCGCCGGCGCGGGCCGCATCGAAGGTCTGGTCGAACAGGAAAAATTCCAGTTCGGTCGCCATAAAGGCTTTCAGCCCCATGGCCTCCAACCGCGCCACCTGCTTTTTCAACAGCGCGCGCGGCGAATGCGGCACTTCTTCATGGGTGTGGTGATCGAGCACGTCGCACAGCACCAGCGCCGTGCCTTCCAGCCACGGCACGCGGCGTAGCGTCGAGAGGTCGGGCTTCAGCACATAATCGCCATAGCCCTTTTCCCAACTGGAGGATTTATAGCCGGGAACGGTTTCCATCTCCATGTCGGTGGCAAGCACGTAATTGCAGCTATGGGTTTCCTCATAGGCGCTTTCGACGAAGAACTCCGCCTGGAACCGCTTGCCCATCAGACGCCCCTGCATGTCGACAAGGCAGGCCAGAACCGTGTCGATGCGCCCTTCGGCGACATCCATCTTAAGCGCGTCGAATGTGTAGCTCGTCATTTTGTCCGTTCCCTTTTAGTGTGGCGATCGGGCGGCCGGGATGCGGCCGCCCGTTTGTTTGTGCATCAGGCCTTCGCAGCCGCTGCCGCAACGGCGGCCTGCTTGTGCTCCAGCGCGAATTCCTCTTCCGGCGACAGGATGAGGCGATGGCGCCCGACGAAGGCGAAATAGGCGATCGCCACGGCGAACCAGACGGCCACCCAGAGCACACCCTTGGTGAAGTTCGGATCCTGGATCTGATAAAGCAGCGTGATGATGGCGATGATGACCGTCAGCACCGCGCCCGGAATGCCGAAGGGCGAACGGAACGGCCGCTCGATATGCGGCAGGTTCTTTCTGAGCAGGATGAAGGAAATCGCCTGCATGATGTAAGAGAACATCGCGCCGAACACGGCCATGTTCAAAAGCACGCTGCCGATGATGCTGCCGCCCTGTTCCGCACCCAGCGAGAACCAGATGACGAGCATGACCGCAAGCCCGACGATCGCGCCGGTGATGTTGGCGACGTATGGCGTGCGGTATTTCGAGTGAGTGATCGACAGCACGGTCGGGAAGTAACCCGCACGCGACAGCGAATAGATCTGCCGGCCCTGCGCATAGAGGATCGTATGGAAGCTGGCGATCAGGCCAGTCAATGCGACGAGACCAAGCAGCACGACACCGCCATCGCCATAGATCGCCTTGAAGCCATCCAGAAGCGGCTCGAGCGAGGAGCTGAGATGGAAGGCGCCGACGCCCGGCAGGGACGGGTTGAGCAGCACGATCATGAAAGCCGAGACCATCAGCGTCACCATGCCGAGAATGATGCCCTTCGGCATGTCGCGCTTTGGATCGACCGATTCTTCAGCCGCAAGCGGCAGCTGTTCAATGGCGAGGAACAGCCAAACCGCGAAAGGCAAAGTGGCAAGAACGCCTGAAAAACCGAAGGGGAAGAAGGAACCGCCACCTTCCGTAAGCTCCACCGCCTTGCCGTCAGGCCCGACACCGATGTTTAGCGCAAAACGCGAGAAATCGATGTTGGGAATGGCGCTGATCCAGAAGAATACCAGAACGGCGAGCGAAATCAGCGTGATGACCAGCGTGACCTTGAAGGAAAGCTCAAGCCCGAAGACGTTGAGCCCGAGGAAAATCGCATAAAAGACGATCCACACAAAAGGTGAATAGGCCGGATCGAGGCCGAGAATAGAGTTCACATAGGCCGTGATGAAGGTGACGACGACCGCCGGCGTCAGCACGTATTCGACATTCTCGCAAAGGCCGGTAATGAAGCCGCCCCAAGGGCCCATGGCCGTTCGGGCGAAGGAATAGGCCGCGCCCGTATGCGGCAAGGCCGGGCTCATTTCCGCGATCGAAAATGTCAGCCCGAGATACATGATCGCGATGATGATGCCCGCGACCAGCATGCCGCCCCAGCCGCCGGTGGAAAAGCCGAAATTCCATCCGGAAAAATGCCCTGAAATAACCGCGCCGACGCCAAGCGCCCAGAGCGACCACACGCCCGCATAACGGGAAAGTCCGCGTTTTTCGAAATAGGATGCATCAGCCTTCTTGTAGCTGACGCCTGATGATGAACTGTCCATGCCCTTCTCTCCTGATAAGAAAAAAACAAGCCAGTCAGCCATTATTGGCCGATTGTGCCCCAGTTTTCGGCATTACGCGGGTGCTCCCCGCGCTCTGCCGCACGCACTTTGCTGTTCCCTTGCCGCTTCGTGTCTCCGGCTTCTTTGGCCGGCTTTTATAAAATGGCGGCAGTCTTCTTTTGACGGCCGGCCCCGGTGCTTTCACCATCGGCCAGCCCTTGCTCCCTCACTCGTCAACCGATGGATGAGAGCGCCTTCCCCATAAGCTCGTGGAGAAAACCGGCAATGGCCGCCTGTTCTCCCTCATTGGCGATGAGATCGTTGCGGATCTCGATCATCACATTCAAAAGACCATCCGGCAGCGCATGCAGCCGGAGCGTATGTGTCACACCGTCTTCCGGCCCGTAGGGGTCGTTGCGCCTGACCGTCAGAGAAGCCCCTTCGGCACCCGTCAGCATCGCGTCGGCCAGCCGGCTGTCGCTATCGTGCAGGATGCCGATTTCAACCTCGCGGAACCGGCCGTGATAAACCGGCGTGAAACTGTGGATGGTCACCACTACTACATTCCGGCCGGCGGCCTGCCGTTCCGCGATGATCTCGCTCACCCGGTCATGAAATGGCACGTAAAGCGCAGACGTGCGGGCGAAACGTTCCGCTTCGTCGAGATCGAGATTGCCGGGAATATCGTAAATCTCGCTTTTGACAGGCATGGCGGAAGGCGATTCGGGCGGGCGGTTACAATCATAAACGAGACGCGAAAACCGCTGATAAACCAGTGTAGCGTCGAATTTTTCAGACAGTAATCGTGCGACGGCAAGAGCACCGGGATCCCACGCCGCATGGCTGGAAAGCACGTCAGGCGAAAGACCCAGCGTTCCGTACTTCACTGGAATGGCGGCGGAGGCGTGTTCGCAAACGAGAAGGACATCGCCCTTACCCTCAGCGTTCTCGACGCCGACGGCCTGCCCTTCCGCTTCTGTGAAAAACCGTGACCGCAGCGTCATGCACGAACCCCACCCGGAACCCCCGCGTTCCGTTAACGCCGAAAAGAATTCTTCACATTAGTGCGAGTGTCAAATGGAATTTTGAAATTTTCTCTTCATTTTCCCCATTGACTCGGCGGCGCGCACAGATGTTTATTTTAGCCATGCACCGGCAGAAAGACCGGAAGGGGAAAGATTTGCGCAGCACGACGGCCACCGTCTCGGATGTCATCCACGCCCATTACGACGCACTGACCCGTTCGGAAAAACGGCTGGCGGAAAGCCTGCTCGGAAACTACCCGGTTTCGGGTCTCGGCAGCATCACCACCATCGCCGAAAATGCCGGCGTTTCGACGCCGACGGTGGCGCGCATGGTGCAGAAGCTCGGTTATAAGGGCTACCCGGAATTCCAGTCGCATCTGCATCAGGAACTGGAGGCGACGATATCAGGCCCGGTCGCCAAGCACGACCGCTGGGCGACCAATGCGCCAGGGCTGCACATTCTCAACCGCTTCGCCGATGCCATCACCGGCAATCTGCGCGACACGCTTGGTGATCTCGACACTGCCGTCTTCGACAATGCCGCGGCGCTGCTTTCGGATCGCAAGCGCAGCATCTATTTCGTCGGCGGGCGCATCACCGGTGCGATTGCCGAATATTTCTTCACCCATATGCAGGTGATCCGGCCGAAGACGACGCTGATGTCATCCAATTCCAGCGCCTGGCCGCAATATATGCTGAATATGAGCGCCGGCGATGTGCTGGTCATTTTCGACATCCGCCGTTACGAGCACGACATGACGACGCTGGCCGAGGTGGCCAAGGCAAACGGCGTACAGATCATCCTCTTCACCGATCAATGGACATCGCCGGTGGCGCGCCATGCGCTGCACACCTTCCGTGTACGGATCGAGGCGCCTTCGGCGTGGGATTCCTCCGTGGTCACCCTGTTCGTGGTCGAAGCTCTGATCGAAGCGGTGCAGAACGGCACCTGGGACGAAACCAAGGAACGCATGAACGCACTCGAGGGCCTGTTCGAACAGACACGGCTGTTCCGCCGGCCGGCAAGGACATGAAACTATCTAGCCGGCAACTTACTTGACGAGGATGCCGCGCGCTGATTGGATACCTGTAATCGCTACCAGCACGATAAAACAGGATAATATACCAAGCTGGGGAACATATCTGGACAATCGGATGACGAGGGGAATCTCCCGCAATTGCAGGCCCAAAAACCTGATGATGGCGGAAAACGAGTGTAAAGTGGCGGAATCCGGATAAATAAATTGCAATCCAACCGTCACATTAGCTTCATCGAGACTCCGTATCAGCGTCCGCAATATGAGAACACGAAGAGGAGAAAAAAGTGATCTCTCACTGCCGCCGACTGCTTGCTACGACCACCGCACTGGTCATCGCTTCCACCGCGATTGCCGCCGCTGAGCCGAGCGCCGAACTGATCGCCGCCGCCAAGAAGGAAGGCATGCTGACCACCGTCGCGCTGCCGCACGACTGGTGTGGTTACGGCGACGTCATCGCCGCTTTCAAGGCGAAGTACCCGGAAATCACCGTCAACGAATTGAACCCCGACGCCGGCTCTGCCGATGAAGTCGAAGCGATCAAGGCCAACAAGGACAACAAGGGCCCGCAGGCTCCTGACGTCATCGACGTCGGCCTCGCCTTCGGCCCGCAGATGAAGGCCGAAGGCCTGCTGCAGCCCTACAAGGTCTCCACCTGGGACGAAATTCCTGACAACGTCAAGGATCCGGAAGGTTACTGGTACGGCGACTATTACGGCGTGATGTCCCTGTTCGTGAACAAGGACCTCGTCAAGAACGTGCCGAAGGACTGGGCCGATCTGCAGAAGCCGGAATATTCCGGTCAGGTAGCGCTCGCCGGCGATCCGCGCGCCTCCAACCAGGCAATCCTGGGCGTTCTCGCCGCCGGTCTCGCCTCCGGTGCAAAATCCGGCAAGGAAGCCGGCGAAGCAGGCCTGAAGTATTTTGCCGAACTCAACAAGGCTGGCAATTTCCTTCCGGTCATCGGCAAGGCTGGTACGCTGGCACAGGGCGCAACCCCGATCATCGTCGCCTGGGACTATAACGCCCTTTCCTGGAAGAAGACGCTGAACGACAACCCGCCGACCGAAGTCGTCGTTCCTGAAAAGGGCGTGCTCGCCGGCGTTTACGTTCAGGGCATTTCCGCCTACGCGCCGCATCCGAATGCTGCAAAGCTCTGGATGGAGCATCTCTATTCGGACGACGGTCAGCTCGGCTGGCTGAAGGGCTATTGCCACCCGATCCGCTTCAACGCCATGGTCAAGGCCGGCAAGGTTCCGCAGGCGCTGATCGACAGCCTGCCGCCGGCAGCAGCCTATGAAAAGGCAATCTTCCCGACACTCGAGGAAGTCGATGCCAACAAGGCTGCCGTTACCGGCGGCTGGGACAGCGTCGTCGGCGCAAACGTGAAGTAATTTTTGAAAACGCACCCCGGACGGTCGAAGTCCGGGGTGCTTCTTTTATGATTTAGACCTTTATAGACAGACCGTTTCAAAACGGCGTTTGGGGACAAGGATGCCATCAACCAACACCGGCGGGCCATCCGACGCGGGCAGAAAGCTGCCGCTGCACTGGATAGGCGTCGTACCTTTTGCCGTCTTTGTTATGCTGTTCCTCATCCTGCCGACGATGAAGATCGTCGTCGGCGCGTTTCAGCAAACAGATGGCAGCTTCACGCTGGACAACATTGCCGGGCTTTTCACCTCTTCGATCCTTGCTGCCTACTGGATCTCGATCAAGATCAGCCTCGCCTCCGCGGCGCTGGGCTGCCTTATCGGTTTTGCCGTGGCCGCGGCCGTCGTGCTGGGTGGCCTGCCGCAACGCATCCGCGGCCCGCTTCTCACCTTTTCCGGTGTCGCCTCGCAATTTGCCGGCGTGCCGCTCGCCTTCGCCTTCATCGCCACGCTCGGCCCGGTCGGCTTGCTCACCGTGTTTTTGAAGACGCAGATCGGCATTGATCTGAGGCTCCTCGGCTTCAACATCCTCTCCTTCTGGGGCCTGACGGTCACCTATCTGTTCTTCCAGATACCGCTGATGATCCTCATCATCACGCCGGCGCTGGACGGGCTGAAGCGCGAATGGCGCGAGGCGGCGGAAATTCTCGGCGCGACCGGGTTTCAATATTGGCGTATGGTGGCCTTTCCCATCCTGCTGCCGTCGCTGCTCGGCACCATGTCATTGCTTTTTGCCAATGCCTTCGGTGCGGTGGCTACCGCCATCGCGCTCACCGGCTCCTCGCTCAACATCGTGCCGATCCTGCTCTTCGCGCAGATCCGCGGCGACGTTCTCGGCAATCCCCATCTTGGTTACGCGCTCGCCTTCGGCATGATCGTCGTAACCGGCATCGCCAATGCACTTTATATCTGGCTGCGCGCCCGCAGCGAAAGGTGGCTGAAATGAAGCGTTTCTTCGCCTGGGGCGCGCTGATTTTCGGCCTGCTCTATTTCGCCCTGCCGCTCATCGGCATGACCAACTTCTCGCTGAAGATGCGGCGCGGTGAGTATTCCTTCGACGCCTATGGCAAGGTGCTAAGCGATCCGCGTTTTCAGGAAACCTTCAGCTATTCGGTGATGATGGCGCTTTTCACCATCGTCTTCGGCGTCCTGCTGGTGGTGCCGACAGCCTATTGGGTACGCCTGAAACTGCCGGGCCTGCGCCCCTACATCGAATTCATCACGCTTCTGCCGCTGGTCATCCCGGCCATCGTCATCGTGTTCGGTTATATCAGGCTCTACAACACCTCGAGCTGGCTACCTCTGACCGGCACGACCTTCGGCACCAACATTCTCCTGATGTTCGGTTACGCGATCCTCGCTCTGCCCTACATGTACCGTGCGGTCGATACCGGGCTTAGAACCATCGATGTCGCCACACTGACGGAAGCGGCCCAGAGCCTTGGCGCGGGATGGACGACCATCCTGTCACGCATCATCCTGCCCAATGTACTGGTCGCCGTGCTCTCGGGCGCATTTTTGACCTTCGCCATCGTCATCGGTGAATTCACCATGGCGGCACTTTTGAACCGCCCGGCCTTCGGCCCCTATATGCAGCTGCTCGGCGCCAACCGCGCCTATGAACCGGCAGCGCTTGCCGTGATTTCCTTCGGCATCACCTGGGGTTGCCTTGGTCTGATCCAACTCGTTTCCCGCTACCAGAAGGGCGCGCCTCCCAAGGCCTGAGGACAAGATTTTCATGAGCTTTTTGACACTTAGCAATATCAAGAAATCCTTCGGCTCCGTGCAGGTCGTGCATGATTTCAACATGGCCATCGAAAAGGGCGAGTTCGTCTCCTTTCTCGGTCCATCGGGCTGCGGCAAGACCACCGTGCTACGCATGATCGCCGGTTTCGAAATCCCGACAGGCGGATCGATCGTCATCAACGGCAAGGACCAGACGACGCTCAGACCGAACCAGCGCAATATCGGC
Organism: Agrobacterium tumefaciens; assembly: GCF_005221325.1. Lineage (NCBI taxonomy): Bacteria > Pseudomonadati > Pseudomonadota > Alphaproteobacteria > Hyphomicrobiales > Rhizobiaceae > Agrobacterium > Agrobacterium tumefaciens. The sequence goes on from NZ_CP039888.1 coordinate 1,886,092, forward strand.
ATGGTGTTCCAGGCCTACGCGCTGTTCCCGAACATGAACGTCTATGAGAACGTCGCCTTCGGTCTGAAGGTCGCCGGCAAGCCAAAAGCCGAGATCGACGCCCGCGTGAAGGAAATGCTTCAGCTCATCCATCTGGAACATCTGGCGGATCGCTATCCCTATCAGATGTCCGGCGGCCAGCAGCAGCGCGTGGCGCTCGCCCGCGCATTGGCCCCAAAGCCGGAAGTGCTTCTGCTGGACGAACCGCTTTCCGCGCTCGACGCCAAGATCCGCGTCTCGCTGCGCGAGGAAATCCGCCAGATCCAGCAGAAACTCGGCATCACCACCATTTTCGTGACCCACGATCAGGAAGAGGCCCTGTCGATCTCTGACCGCATCGTCGTGATGAATGGCGGCCGTGCCGACCAGATCGGTTCGCCCTTCGAGATCTACAACAAACCCGCCACCCGCTTCGTCGCCTCCTTCGTGGGCACGCTGAACCTCATCGACGCCACCGTGGTGGATTCCTCGTCCAATACCATCCGTGTCGGAGAGCAGCAGATCACCCTGCCGAAGCCGGTCGATGCGGCGAATGGCGAAAAAATCACGCTGGCGCTTCGCCCGGAAGCAGGCTCCCTCGGCAGCGATGCGAAAGGCGATGTTGCCATTTCCGGCCTCGTCACCTCCAGCCAGTTCCTCGGCTCCGTCATCCGCACCCGTCTTGATCTCGGTGGTTCGACGCTGTCCTTCGACATGTTCAACGATCCCGGCACCGCGCCGCCCGCCGTCGGTGAGCAGGTGACACTGAAATTCGCAGCCGGCGACCTGATGCTCATCAAGGACTGAAGCGCTTCTCCAGAGGTAAAACGGTTTCGCACTTTTGCTGGAATGCTCTAGAGCGGGTTCAGATTTGAACCTGCGGACCAATGATGTGAGGCCATGATGCGCGCGCTTTATTACGAACGATTCGGCGAGACCCCCGTTGTTGCGTCCCTGCCCGATCCCGAACCGAGCGATGGCGGCGTGGTCATTGCAGTGAAAGCGACCGGCCTCTGCCGCAGCGACTGGCACGGCTGGATGGGACATGACCCGGATATTCGCCTGCCGCATGTGCCCGGCCACGAATTTGCCGGTGTCATCGCCGCAGTTGGCAAGAACGTCACCCGCTTCAAGACCGGTGATCGCGTTACCGTGCCTTTCGTCTCCGGCTGCGGCCATTGCCATGAATGCCGCTCTGGCAACCAGCAGGTCTGCGAGGCGCAGTTCCAGCCCGGCTTCACCCATTGGGGTTCCTTCGCCGAATATGTCGCCATCGATTATGCCGATCAGAACCTCGTGCACCTGCCGGAATCGATGAGTTACGCCACCGCCGCCGGTCTCGGCTGCCGTTTCGCTACCTCCTTCCGGGCAGTGACGGATCAGGGACGCCTGAAGGGCGGCGAATGGCTGGCGGTCCATGGCTGCGGCGGTGTCGGTCTCTCCGCCATCATGATCGGCGCGGGCCTCGGCGCACAGGTCGTCGCCATCGATATTGCCGAAGACAAGCTGGAACTCGCCCGGCAGCTGGGTGCAACGGCCACCATCAACAGCCGCTCGGTTGACGATGTTGCCGAAGCCGTGCGCGACATCACCGGTGGCGGCGCGCATGTTTCCGTCGACGCGCTTGGCCATCCGCAGACCTGCTGCAATTCCATCAGCAACCTGCGCCGGCGCGGACGCCATGTGCAGGTGGGGCTGATGCTGGCAGATCATGCCATGCCGGCCATTCCCATGGCCCGGGTGATCGCCCATGAGCTGGAGATTTACGGCAGCCACGGCATGCAGGCATGGCGTTACGAGGACATGCTGGCCATGATCGAAAGCGGCAGGCTCGCACCGAAAAAGCTGATCGGCCGCCATATCTCGCTGACCGAAGCCGCAGCCGCCCTGCCCGCCATGGACAGTTTCAGGGAAAGCGGCATCAGCATTATCGACCGGTTCGAATAAGCGCCGGTCGCAGCCCTTCGTCTTCGCCTCAGCCGTTCCTGCGCCCGAAAGCTCGGGCGGGGTCACCTGTGCTGAGAGAGGCCCGCACGGGCGTTGGCGTCGGGCTGGGGGCAACAGAATCTGTCCGAGGCTGGCTGTCCTGACGTCTCACCAGCCGCTTCTTACGAACTTTGAGAGGATCGGAAGGCGGCGCACGCACTCGGCCCTTGTCAGCGGCCGTGAGTATTGTCAGCAATCGCCAAAACCACCGGATGACGTCCAACCCCTTATGGACGACCAGAAAAAAGCCGACCACCAGCGCGACGAAGAGAATCGCCAGATTCCAGCGCTCTTTCTGCTTTTCGCGGGCTGTGCGTTCCAGGCGGTGCTGGATCGTCGGATCGAAACCAAGCCTCGACTTCAATCGTGCAACATCGGCATCACTGAGCCTGGTATAACGGTCGCCATAAAACAGAACATAACCGCTGCCCCTCTCGCTGTTCAGATAGCCGAGATCGAGCGCGTTTCCATCCTGCAGAAAAGCGGGAATGTTCGGCAGATCGTAAACGAGATCAATCGTCTCGCCGCCACCGGACCCGGAAATGGCAAATAAACGATCCTTCCGCGCTTCTGCCCCATTCGCGAACATCACGGAAAACAAGGCTGCGGCTGAAAATAGCACCGTGTAATTCATTCATCCCCCACAACAGAAACAAGAATGAACAACTACTGGCATAGCTCATTTAAATTGAAGTTTACACTGAAATTCTATTTTTAATAACCTAGACAATATTTAAAATATACCGAAGATGTTGAAGTATTTATTTTGAATTTCTGAATTATTATTTCATAATTCTCTAATTTATTACAAGCATTGACATTGCAAAGGTATGCCGAATGGGCCGTTGGCGCGGACCACGCGACGCGTTAAGCTCCGGGCACTCGCTCGCCCGGCCCTCGAAGAGGCATCCGGGCACGACATCTCCGAACAGGATCAATATTGGCAAGGACCGCGACATGCTGTTTCTCGACAGCGTAACCATGAAGGAAAAGCCGGGGGGAAAGGACGAGTATCCTTTTTCCGTTCCGGCCATGCGCCATCTGGAACGCCTCGAATTCAAGACACCGATCACCTTTTTTGCCGGCAATAACGGCTCGGGTAAATCGACACTGCTGGAAGGTCTGGCGGCGGGCATGACGGCCTATGCCATCGGCAATCATGCGAGGTCAAGGGTGACCTTTACCTCCAGCATGCCGAGACCGTGGCGAAGGCCTTCTATTTCGCCCGTAAAAAATATCCGAAGATTCGCATGTTTCTCCGTGCGGAAGACGTGCTTGGTTATATTCGTCGCCAGAATGAGGATGCGCTGGACGATTTTCGCTGGGAGCGGGAAAAAGCCCTGAAAAAAGGCGAGGATTTTCCGGAGGAAACGCCGGAGACGTTTCGCGGGATCGTCAGGAGCAACAGCCTCGACCGGCGGTCGCATGGCGAAGGCTTCCTCGATATCATGCACCGGCGGCTGCACGGCGCCGGCCTCTATTTTCTCGACGAACCGGAAAGTCCGCTTTCGCCGCAAAAGCAGCTGGAACTGGCGGCAATCATCCGCAACGCCGCCGATAGCGGCGGGCAATTGATCATCGCCACCCACTCGCCCGTGCTGTTGGCCATTCCAGAGGCGACGATTTATTATTTCGATGAGGATGGCATCACCGAACGCCTCTATGACGAGTTGGAAAACATCGCCTTCCTGCGCCGCTTCCTCGATCGTCCGTCGAAATACCTGAACGATTGAGGATCGATAAGGCTTGAAATCCCGTCGCGCTTGCCGCATTCCCATAAGTAATACGCAATTTAGAAAAGAAGCAGGCTTATGTCTCCCACCACCACACCGGCGGCGGCCCGTCCCCTCAACAGCCAGGATTTCAGGACTCTCGGACTTTCAGCCCTGGGCGGCGCGCTCGAATTTTACGACTTCATCATTTTCGTATTTTTCGCCACCGTCATCGGCCATCTGTTCTTTCCGCCGGAAATGCCGGACTGGTTGGTGATGATCCAGACCTTCGGCATCTTCGCCGCCGGTTATCTGGTGCGACCGCTCGGCGGCATCGTGCTGGCGCATTATGGCGACCGGTATGGCCGCAAGCGCGTCTTTGCCTTCTCCATCCTCCTGATGGCGCTCTCCACCCTCGGCATGGCGCTGATGCCGACCTATGCCACCATCGGCGTGGCGGCCCCCATTCTGCTCATCGTCCTGCGTATGCTACAGGGTGCTGCCATTGGCGGTGAAGTGCCGGGCGCATGGACCTTCGTCGCCGAACATGTACCCTTCCGCCGCGTCGGCCTCGCCTGTGGATTCCTCACCTCAGGCCTTTCTTTCGGCATCATGCTGGGCTCGCTGATTGCCTTTGCCATCAACTCACTCTTCACACCGGAAGACGTGGCGGCTTATGCCTGGCGCATCCCGTTCCTGCTCGGCGGCATTTTCGGCCTCATCGCCGTTTATCTACGCCGCTGGCTGGAAGAGACTCCGATCTTCATGGAAATGAAGAAATCGAAATCGCTGACGGACAAGCTGCCGCTTGGCCTCGTGCTGAAGCACCATATGCGCGGCGTGATCATCTCTGCCCTGCTGACCTGGGTTCTGTCGGCGGCCATCGTCGTCACCACGCTGATGACGGCCACCTTCCTGCAGAAGCTTTACGGTTATACCCCGACGCAGGCGCTGGCCGGCACCAGCTTCGGCACGCTGTTCCTGATCTTCGGCGTCATCATCGCCGGAGCGCTGATCGACCGCATCGGCTCCGGCATCTTCTTCATGGGCGCCAGCATCTTCTTCGGCATCGCCACCTTCACCTTCTACAGCTATGCCGGCGCTTCGCTTGAGACCATGTTCGTGCTTTATGGCGTGATGGGCCTTTCGGTCGGCATGGCCGGCGCTGTACCCTATGTGATGGTCCGCGCTTTCCCGGCATCGGTCCGCTTCTCCGGCCTCTCCTTCGCCTACAACGTCTCTTATGCCGTCTTCGGTGGGCTGACGCCGATCGGTGTGACGACGGCGCTTGCCATCAATCCCATGGCCCACGCCTGGTATCTGGTCTTCATCGCCGTCCTCGCCTTCGCGATCGGTCTTTACCTCTATCTGCGCGGCAGCGAGGTCGAAAGCCATGTCGGCATTGAGGAACTGGCGGCATTGCGGTCGTAAGTTTCAACAGGAAACAAAAAAAGCGTGGGCAAGACCCGCGCTTTTTATTTGTCCCGGCGATGCGTGAAACATCAGGCCGCGCTGTCGATTTTCTCCTCGCCGTTGGTCGGCACATAGTTGAGCACAGGTCCCAGCCAGCGCTCCACCTCTTCCAGCGGCATATCCTTGCGGCGCGAATAGTCGAGAACCTGATCGCGCTCCACCTTGGCCACGCCGAAATAATAACTTTCGGGGTGGCCGATATAGAGGCCGGAGACGGAGGAGCCGGGCCACATGGCATAGCTTTCCGTCAGTTCTACGCCCGCTGCATTGGTGGCGTCGAGCAGTGAGAACAGCGTTTTCTTCTCGGTGTGGTCAGGCTGGGCCGGATAACCGGGTGCCGGGCGAATACCGGCATAGGCTTCGCCAATCAGTTCATCACCGGCAAAAGCCTCGTCCGGCGCGTAGCCCCAGAACTCCTTGCGCACCCGTTCATGCATGCGCTCGGCAAAGGCTTCGGCAAAGCGGTCGGCCAGAGCCTTGACGAGGATGGACGAATAATCGTCATTGGCCCGCTCAAAACGCTCGGCAATCGCCACTTCCTCAATACCCGCCGTCACCACGAAGCCGCCAACATAATCGGCAACGCCGCTATCGACGGGCGCGACAAAGTCGGACAGCGCCACATTCGGACGGCCATCACGCTTGGAAAGCTGCTGGCGCAGCGTGAAGAAGGTCGCGAGCTCTTGCCTGCGCCCTTCATCCGTAAACAGGCGGATATCGTCCCCCACCGCATTGGCCGGCCAGAATCCGATCACGGCGCGCGGCCGGAACCAGTTTTCGTCAATGATCTTTTTCAGCATCGCCTGCGCATCGGCATAAAGCTGCCGTGCCGCTTCACCCTGCTTTTCGTCTTCGAGGATGGCCGGGAAACGGCCCTTCAATTCCCAGGTCTGAAAGAAGGGCGTCCAGTCGATGTAACGGGAAAGCTCTTCCAGATCGTAGGTCTCGAACACCTTGGTGCCGAAGAATTGCGGCTTGACGGCACTATAAGCAGTCCAGTCAATCTTGTGCGCATTCTCCCGGGCGCGGGAAAGCGGCAGGCGCTGCTTTTCGCGCTCGTTGCGGGCATGGGCCTCAGCCACCTTGGCATATTCGGCGCGGATGCCATCGATATAAGCGGGCTTCTGCTCTTTGGAGAGAAGCGCGGAAACGACGCCGACCGCGCGCGAGGCGTCGGTGACATAGATTGCCTGCCCCTGCTCGTAACGCGGATGGATTTTCACCGCCGTATGCACGCGGCTCGTCGTCGCGCCGCCGATCAGCAGCGGAATGTCGAAACCCTGCCGCTCCATTTCGGCCGCCACATGCACCATCTCATCCAGCGACGGGGTAATGAGGCCGGAAAGGCCGATCACATCGACCTTCTCCGCAATCGCCGTTTCGAGGATTTTCGTCGTCGGCACCATCACGCCAAGATCGATAATTTCGTAATTGTTGCAGGCGAGAACGACGCCGACGATGTTCTTGCCAATATCGTGCACGTCGCCCTTAACGGTCGCCATCAGCACCTTGCCTGCGGCACTGCGTTCGGACCCGCCATTCAGGCGCTTTTCTTCTTCCATGTAAGGTAACAGAACGGCAACCGCCTGCTTCATCACGCGGGCGGATTTCACCACCTGCGGCAGGAACATCTTACCCGAGCCGAACAGGTCTCCCACCACGTTCATGCCGGCCATCAGCGGCCCTTCGATAACGTGCAGTGGGCGTGCAGCCTTCTGGCGCGCCTCTTCCGTATCGGCCTCGATGAATTCGGTAATGCCGTTGACCAGCGCATGCTCCAGCCGCTTTTCGACGGGAAGCTCGCGCCAGGAAAGGTCCTGAGCCTTCGCCTGTTTTTCGCCCGTACCACGGAAACGCTCTGCCACCTCAAGCAGCCGCTCCGTCGCATCATCGCGCCGGTTCAGCACCACGTCTTCGCAGGCCTCGCGCAGTTCCGCATCGATATTGTCGTAAACGGCAAGCTGGCCGGCATTGACGATGCCCATGTCCATGCCGACATGAATGGCATGGTAGAGGAACACGGCATGCATCGCCTCACGCACCGGCTCGTTGCCGCGGAAGGAGAAGGACAGGTTGGAAACACCGCCGGAAATATGCGTCAGCGGCATGGTTTCGCGAATGGTCTTGGTGGCCTCGATGAAGTCCACGCCGTAGTTATTGTGTTCTTCGATGCCCGTGGCCACCGCAAACACATTGGGGTCGAAGATGATGTCTTCCGGTGAAAGGCCGGCCTTTTCGGTCAGAAGCTTGTAGGCGCGCGCGCAGATTTCCACCTTGCGCTGATAGGTGTCCGCCTGCCCGACCTCGTCAAAGGCCATGACCACGACCGCAGCACCGTAATTGTGGACGAGCCGCGCCTGCTGGAGAAATTTCTCCTCGCCTTCCTTCAGCGAAATCGAATTGACGATCGATTTGCCCTGAACGCATTTCAGACCGGCCTCGATGATCTCGAACTTCGACGAGTCGATCATGACAGGCACGCGGGCGATGTCAGGCTCGGCGGCGATGAGGTTCAGGAACTCGACCATCGCCTTTTCGGAATCGATCAGGCCCTCATCCATGTTGATGTCGATGATCTGCGCGCCGTTTTCCACCTGGTCACGGGCAACAGCCAGCGCCGCCGTGTAGTCGCCGGCGGTGATGAGCTTGCGGAAGCGGGCCGAGCCGGTGACGTTGGTGCGCTCGCCGACGTTGACGAAGGGAATATCCTTGGTCAGCACGAAAGGCTCGAGGCCTGCAAGCGACATGAACGGCTTGTGCTCGGGGATTTCGCGCGGCTTGTAGTCTTTGACAGCCTCGGCAATCGCCCGGATATGCTCCGGCGTCGAACCGCAGCAGCCGCCGACGATGTTGACGAGACCGTCACGCACGAAGCCCTGGACCTGACGCGCCATCATCTCAGGCGTTTCGTCATATTGACCGAATTCATTCGGCAGGCCGGCATTCGGATAGGCGCAGACGAATGTATCGGCCACGTCGGACAGTTCCTGCAGATGCGGACGCATCGCATCCGCACCCAGCGCGCAGTTGAGGCCGATGGTGAAGGGGTTGGCGTGGCGCACCGAATTCCAGAACGCCGAAGGCGTCTGGCCGGACAGCGTGCGGCCGGAAAGGTCGGTGATCGTGCCCGAGATCATGACAGGCAGGCGGATGCCCTTGGCCTCGAAACGCTCCTCGCAGGCGAAGATCGCCGCCTTGGCGTTCAGCGTATCGAAAATCGTCTCGATCAGGATGATATCGGCGCCGCCGTCGATCAGGCCATCGATCTGCTCGCCATAGGCAATGCGCAGGTCGTCGAAACTGACGGCGCGATAACCGGGATTGTTGACATCAGGCGAAATCGAGGCCGTGCGGTTGGTCGGGCCGATGGCGCCGGCCACAAAACGACGGCGGCCATCTTCCCGCTCGGCACGCTGGGCGGCACGGCGGACAATTGCCGCGCCCTCACGGTTGAGGTCGTAGACGGCATTTTCCATCTCGTAATCGGCCTGCGCGATGCGCGTCGACGAAAACGTGTTGGTTTCGAGAATATCCGCACCCGCCATGGCGTAGCGATAGTGGATTTCCTCGATAGCATCAGGCTGGGTCAGGATCAGAAGGTCGTTATTGCCCTTCTGGTGACAGGCGCAGCCGATAAAACGGTCGCCACGGAAATGATCCTCGTCAAAACCCAGACCCTGAATCTGCGTGCCCATGGCACCATCGAGAATGAGGATGCGTTCGCTGGCGGCTTCGCGCAACGCCTTGAAAATTTCCGCGCCGTCGCGCTTTGCCCCTTCGGGGCCAAACAGATCGTCAAACACGGGCACACTCCTCATTTCGATTTGCAAGATCGCAAGCAGTCAAGTCACATAAAGATATGTTTATGTCAATATATCTTCAAGGGGCAGACATGGCTTTGCGCCATTGCATGACGTTACGAAATATCGCTGACAGATGACAGGTTTATACGGCAAGGATATAAGCCGAAGCAGCAAACCGCATGGAGGACGAGATGGCCGAAGACGATCACAACAGCCGCAACTGGAACACCCTGCCCTGGCACCGCCAGTGGCTTGTGAAACAGGCCGAGGGACTTTTCGACTTCTTCCAGCACCGCGCCGTCAACCCTGCCGGCGGTTTCTTCGATCTGGACACCAAGGGCGCTCCGTTGCAGAAAAACGACCCGGTACGAGGCATCCATGCCTCCGCCCGCATGGTACATTGCTTCTCCATCGGCCATCTGCTCGGCCGGCCGGGCTGCGGCGATATCGTCGACCACGGCATGACCTATCTCTGGAACCACCATCGCGATGGCGAACATGGCGGTTACTTTTGGCAGGTAAACGATACCGGCCCGGTGGATGCCACCAAGCAGGGATACGGCCATGCCTTCGTGCTTCTGGCCGCTTCTTCCGCCAAAACCGTCGGCCACCCTCTCGCAGACAAGATGCTGGCCGACATTACCGAGGTGCTGGAAACCCGTTTCTGGGAAGAAAAACACGGCGCCATCGCCGAGGAATTCAATCGCGACTGGTCGCCGATCGATAATTACCGCGGCCAGAATTCCAATATGCACCTGACCGAAGCGCTGATGGCCGCTTATGAAGCGACGGGCGACAGCAATTACCTGACCAAAGCCGAACGCATCGCCGATCTCGTCATCCGCCGCCGCGCGGGCGAGCTGGATTTCCGCGTGCCGGAACATTTCGACGAGAACTGGACGCTCGACAAGGACTACCGCGGCAACGAAATGTTCCGCCCCTCCGGCTCCACCCCCGGCCACTGGCTGGAATGGGCGCGCCTCATCCTGCAATTATGGGTGCTGGGCGAGCGCCAGCACGACTGGATGCCGGTCGCCGCCAAATCGCTTTTCGTGCAATCCATGGCGCTCGGCTGGGACCGCGAAAAGGGCGGTTTCTTTTACACGCTCGACTGGAACGACAATCCCGACAAGCGGGCAAAGCTCTGGTGGCCCATGTCCGAGGCGGCGGGTGCGGCCCATTTCCTCAACGAGAACCTGCCGGCCGATGCCTTCTACGAGGATAGCTACCGCCGCATCTGGAGCACCATCGCCAACAACTTCATCGACCATGAGAATGGCGGCTGGCACGAGGAACTGACGGAAGATTTGGTGCCCGCGCACACGCTGTTCCCCGGCAAGGGCGATATCTACCACGCCCTTCAGGCCTGCCTCATCCCGCTTTTCCCCGCAGCGGGAAGCCTGACGAAGGTGATCAAGGAGAGCGGCGGGGATTATTGAGCAGCATGCGGGAAACGGATGCCAGCTGACGACGGCGTCGAAGACTTCTCTGCCGTCATGCTCGGGCTTGTCCCGAGCATCTGCTACCTATCTGCTGGACGCAACGTGATTGGATCCTCGGGACAAGCCCGAGGATGACGCCGCGCGGAAAAGGACACCGCCAGGATAAATCAAAAGGCGTCCCAAAACCCTCAAAACCCGATGGTTTCCTCGAAATCATCCCAGGACTGGTACATTTCATACCGCCCGATGCCGGGGATCGGCACATGCCCGTAATAGGGCGAAAGCTGAAACTCGGCAGCGGCCTCGCTCTTGCCGGCCACGGCTGCCACGTAAATAGCGGAAGCGAGCCCGGTGCGGTTTGCGCCGTGTTCGCAGTGGATGAGAACAGGCTTTTCCGCATTGCGCAGCACCGCCGCCAGCGTTTCTGAATCCTCCACCGAGACCTTTTCGCTTGAACTCAGCGGATAATCGACAAGCCGGATACCGTTGTTTTTGGCCGCAAGGCTTTCGGCATCATACCAGCCTTCGCGCTTTTCATCACGCAGGTTGATGATCGTCTTGATGCCATAAGCCTTGGCATAAGCGGCGATGTCCTTGCCGCTCGGCTGGGCCGAACGATAGAGTTCGCCGGGAATGACTTCGTGAAAATTTCCCGTAAGCTGGCCGATGCCCATATGCGCGCCGGCCAGAACCGGCAAGGCGACAAGGCCAATGGCCGTGATTTTCAGAAACTTCAGAACACTGTACAAACCGTCATCCCGCGACATCAATTGCATGAACGGGGAGATGGCATCGCAAATGGACGAAAACAAGTCAGCAGCTTTGCCAGTGCCGGGCGCGGGGTGTTCACCCGTCCGGTGAAGTCGCTGGGACACAAGGCTTTCCCGTCGCCGTCCAGCCACCTCGAAAATTTTCAAAATCTCGTGATCGCGAAATGACGTGAGAGCAGCTCAGTCGAATTCCGCGGAAATGACGGTCACGCGCCATTCCAGCCGCTGCGGCTCTACCCGTTCATTGTTGCGCAGCCGGAAAGACCGGCAGGCCGCGAAGGTCTCGCCGGCCTCGATCCGCCTTTCGCTTACCTGGTAGGGATCGAAGGCAACGGAGGCGCGGAACGCCGGCTCGAAGCCCTCGAGCGTATAGGTCAGCCGCTCTACGGCGACAGTGTTGTCATTGCGAAAGCTGACGCGAATGGGCAAGGCCGGATCCGCGCAGGAAGCATCGAAACTCGCGGTCGCAACGATATGCTCGAGCCGCTGGCTGCCGCGCCACCAATCATACATGACAAAGGCGGCAGTGGCCGTCCAGATCAGCAACAGGCAGATGACGACGGGTTTGAGATGCCGCGGAAACGCAATGAGGGTGAGAAGAAGAATGGCGCTGAGGACGGCTCCGACAATCACGTCGCTCTTCCTCCGCTAAAACAAAACCCCATGCGACCTCGTCCTCCCATGCCCTTCCTGCCGCAACGACCACCCTCGTGGCGTGGTCGCGGCGGTATCGTCTCGACGGCGATGATACTTCCCGCGATGCGGCGGCATTATCGCTGTCAGCCACAACTCTATGGTCGCCTCCCCCGCTGTCAAGACAACCAAGCGTGACACCCCGCTGATGGTCGCGCCCGAGCTTTGACGAAACACCAATGGGAACCAAACGCGGCCAGGGACGTTCGCAGCATCAGAACCGCATGGCAGGGCGACAGAACGCCACGATCCGGGGCAAGGACGGCCAAAGCGCCGAGAGGACAAAAGCGCCTCTTGGAACCGCCGAACCCCAACCCATATTAAAAGTAGCTAATCTATGCTATGGATGTCAGTCAGCTCAGGGAGAAAAACGATGAAAACGCTAATCGTAACGTCACTCCTGGCCCTTTCGGCCAGCACCGCAATGGCCGCGGATGCCGTCTACGAAACCCCGGCCCCTCCGGTCGCGCAGGAAACCCTGCCGGTCTTCACCTGGTCTGGTCCCTATCTTGGTATCCAGGGCGGCGCTGGTTGGGCAAATGGCGATTTTTCGGCTGGTGGACCCGTCGCTTCGGATAGTTTCGATGGCGGCATTCTCGGCGCCTTTGCCGGTTACAATTACCAGTTCGACAATAATTTCGTCGTCGGCATCGAGGGTGACGTCGACTATAACTGGAATGACAACGACTATGCCGGCGTGCAGATCGGCACCGACTGGCAGGGCTCCGTCCGTGGCCGCGTCGGTTATGCCTTCGACCGCGCCCTGCTCTACGGCACGGCGGGCTGGACAGCGACCCGCGGCTTCATCGAAACACCCGTTGGCAACGACAACACCACCTTCAACGGCTACACGGTGGGCGCGGGTCTGGATTACGCCTTCACCGACAATGTCTTCGGCAGGCTGGAATATCGCTATAACGATTATGGCGACAAGGACATCTTCGGCATCAACACCGATGTCGACCAGCATACCGTGAAAGTGGGTCTCGGCGTGAAGTTCTGAGCCGGGCCATTAGTTTCAGCAAAAGCCCGGCCACCCGCCGGGCTTTTTGTTGCGGAAAGCCCCCGCGGGCTGTGATCTGCCCATCTTGGAGTTCAAAAATATGAACGCCGGGGCACTGAAACATTCACAGGCCGTTCACCCGTGCCATGCCATCATCCGGGCATAATGAGCCTCTATCTCCGCAGCAGGCTTATGGAGTAGCCCCGATGAAAAAGATAATTCTTTCCACAATTGCTGCGCTGGTCGCCACCGGCAGCATCTTCGCGTCCTACGGCACCGCTGCCGCACAGGACTATCCCTATCGTCCGCGCCACGACCGTGGTTATGACCGCGGCGGCCCGCCCCCACCGCCCTATCGCGAACACCGTCGCCACAATGATGGCGCAGCCATCGCCGGCGGCCTCGCCGCAGGCGTCATCGGCGGCCTGATCGGCGGCGCCATCGCCAACGGCAACAGCGGTCCCCGCTACTACGAACCACCACCACCGCCCCCGCCACGCTGCTGGTTCGAAGACCGCCGCGTTCCCAACGCCTATGACGGCGGCTGGCACATGGAGAGCATGCGGGTCTGCAACTAATCTGAGATACCTTGCGGTCTGGCTTGTCATATACGCAAGCCAGACCGATCTCCCGATGAGATACCACGCTTCCCGACCTGCGCAGCGGCAGGAATATCATCATAAGCATCTGATTTTAAAAGAAAATGGTGGGCCCGGAGAGACTCGAACTCCCAACCAAGCGGTTATGAGCCGCCGGCTCTAACCATTGAGCTACAGGCCCTTTCGGAAAAAACGATCCGAAACACCGGTTTCGCAATGGCTCGAATCCGGCAGGTCACGCTCTAACGTAATTTTTCCAGCCCGACAAGCCAATCCTGCTTATCCAAAGCAGTGCCGCCGTATTAGCTACACAATCTAAAGCAATACCCTTCAAAGGGACTCAATCAACGAGGAAACACCATGAAGACAAAAACGGCCCGCCTTTTCGCACTCACCGCATTGACCGCGGCGGCCATGATGCCGCTTGCCGCCCAGGTATCTGCGCAGGAGGCCTCCCCGCGCGAAGCCACCATCAGTGTTTCCGGCGAAGGCCAGGCGGCCATCGCGCCCGATATGGCGATCCTTTCCTTCAGCGTCGTCAAACAGGCGGAAACCGCAGCGGCGGCGCTGACGGAAAATTCCAAGGCGCTCGCCGATGTCCTGAAGGCGCTGAAAGAGGCCGCCATCGAAGATCGCGACCTGCAGACGAGCAATTTCTCGGTACAACCGCTTTACAAGCATTATGAGCCCAAGGACGGCGTTTATGTTGCGCCTGAGATCACCGGCTATCAGGTTTCCAACGGCCTGACGGTGCGGGTGCGTGACCTGAAGAAGCTGGGCACAATCCTCGATACCTCCGTCAAGCTCGGCATCAACCAGGGCGGCGACATCACCTTCACCAACGACAAGCCCGAAGCCACGGTGACCGAAGCCCGCAAGCAGGCCGTTGCCGACGCCATCGCCAAGGCGAAGACGCTGACGGAAGCGGCGGGCGTGAAGCTCGGCCGTGTCATTCAGATCAGCGAAAACACGCAGCGCCCCATGCCGGTACCGGCGGGCATGATGCGTGCTTCGATGATGAAGGAAGCCGACAGCGTGCCGATCGCTTCGGGTGAGAACAACTACAGCGTGGTGGTCAACGTCACCTTCGCGCTCGACCAGTAATATCAAGTAAGGGGCGGCACCTCCGTGCCGCCTGCCGTATTTTTAATCGGCCATCGGCCGGTAAAAAAGAAATGCCCCTCGCCTGCCTTTCCGGACAAGCGAGGGGCATTTTTTATCCATCCGGCGGACGGGGATGTCACCGGATCGATATTGTCCGCTTTAGCGGCGGATGACCGGGCAGCCACGCTCATTGGCAAAAACGATGCGGTCACGGCCCTGACGGTCGAAGCCTGCCACCACAACGCGGCGCGGCGATACATCAACAACGCGCGCACGACGAAGACCCATGCGGCTTGCCTTTTCTTCCGCAAAACGCGGCGAGCAACCAAAACGCGGGCGATCAGGACGACCCCAGCCCGGGCCGCGGCCTCTGTCATGGCCGTATCCGTCCTGAACCTGAACTCTGAACTGAACATCCGAGCCCGCCGAAGCCGCAGGAGCGGTGGCGGAGATGCCGCCGAGGGCAATGAGAGCGGCGAGGCCGGCTTTTGCGAAGGTGTTGAACATGAAACTCACTCCGTTTGTTCTTCGCCGACAGGGGGACGTCCCTCAGCGATTGAGGAGACCCTAGCCTCACGCATCTGAATATGAACAGAACCGCATGTTCAGCAGAGGTTCATGGTTATTAACGGGAAGACACAGACACTCCAATGGAAGATCAGGCCGAAATATGCAGCACGATTTCACGACGGTGCGGCTGGTCCCGGTGCTCGAACAGATAAAGCCCCTGCCATGTGCCGAGAACGAGCCTGCCCTCTCCGATCGGCACACCGATGGAAACCGCAGTGAGAGCCGATTTGATATGGGCGGGCATGTCGTCGGGACCTTCCAGCGTATGGACAACCCAGCGCATCGAGGCATCGTCCGAAGGCGGTACGAGGCGGGAGAAAAACATTGAAAGATCGCGCCGGACATCCGGATCGGCATTTTCCTGGATAAGCAGGGAGCAGGAGGTGTGCCGGACGAAGACAGTCAGCAAGCCTTCGCTCACGCCGGCCTCTCTCACGAAACCCTTGGCCTCGGATGTGAACTCGTAAAGCCCCTGACCATGGGTGGCGACGGTTATTTTCTTCTGTGGCACAGTTTTCTTTCAAACAGGCGGGAACAAAATCGGCGAAGCGAACGTTACGCGATGTCAAATTTTATCCGATGACGGTAGAGATAAGACAATAACGCGACGACGGCCCGTAGCAACTAACGGAAAACCGGCGTCTCGGTTGCAAAAAACGGGGAAGGATTGGCAATATCAGAATGAATTATTCAGGCTTCCCCGTCCCTCGACGAACAGAATATTTTCAGCGCAAGACAAGTACCAAGATGGGCACAGGGTGCGAGAGACTGTTTCATGGCATCCACTGACTATCAAGTCGACCTGACCAATTGCGATCGCGAACCCATCCACATTCCAGGTTACATTCAACCGCATGGCTGTCTGATCGCCTGCGACAATGCCCTTCGCATGGTCCTGCGCCATTCGGAAAACTGTCGCGACATTCTGGGCATCGAAGGCGATCTGAACGGCAGGACTGCCGAAGAGGTGCTCGGCAAAGACCTCGTCCACGATCTCCGCAACGCGCTGACAGTCACCGGCAGAACCACCCGCCCGGCCATGTTACCCGCGATGGAATCAAACGACGGCCGCAGCTTCGATATTTCGCTCCACCGCTACAAATCCACCACTATCATCGAATTCGAGCCCTCGGGCAGCGAGACGCAGCCGCTCGGTACGGCGCGCAAGATGGTGGACCGCATCCGCGAGGCTGACAGCGTCGAAAGCCTGATCTCCAGAACGACGCGCCTGATAAAGGCGACGCTGGGTTACGACCGGGTGATGATCTACCGTTTCGAGGAAGACGGCGCCGGCAAGGTCGTGTCGGAGGCAAAGCAGCCGGAGCTGGAAAGCTTTCTCGGGCAATATTTCCCCGCCAGCGATATTCCGCAGCAGGCCAGAACACTCTATCTCAAGAACACGCTACGCATCATCTCTGACGCCAGCGGCATCCGGATTCCGGTCCTGCCGGCTGTCGATGCCTCCGGTGAGCCGCTCGATCTCTCTTACGCGCATCTGCGCAGCGTCTCGCCCATCCATTGCGAATATCTCCGCAATATGGGTGTCGCCGCCGCCATGTCGATTTCGGTGATTGTCGATGGGGCGCTGTGGGGCCTGATCGCCTGCCATCATTATTCCCCGCGTGTGCTGACCATGCCGGTCCGGATCGCCGCGGAAATGTTCGGGGAATTTTTCTCCATGCATCTGCAGGTTCTGAAGCAGAAGCGCCGGCTCGATACCGTCAACCACGCCCATGCGGCGCTCGACCGTTTTCTCCGGCTTGCCGCCCATCACGCCAACATTGAAGAACTGCTGGTCGACAGTTTTCAGGATTTTTCCGATCTGATGCCCTGCGACGGTGTCGGGCTATGGGTCGGGAACAACTGGCACAGCCAAGGCGCAACGCCGCCGCATGATGCCATTCCAAGGCTGGCGCGTTTCGTCGCTTCGGTTTCGGAAGGCAAGGTCTGGGCAACGCATGCCCTGTCGCAGGCCATACCGGAAGCGGAAATCTACGCCGGCACCGCAGCCGGAATGCTCGCTATCCCGCTCTCGCAGGTCAAGAACGACTACCTCCTGTTTTTCCGTAAGGAGATCGTGCAGAACCTGAACTGGGCCGGCAATCCGGAAAAGTCCTATGAGACCGGCCCGATGGGTGATCGCCTCACGCCGCGTAAAAGCTTCGCCATCTGGAAAGAGACCGTCCGCCTGCAGGCGCAGCCCTGGTCGGAAGCCGACCGGGAAATCGCCGAAGCGGCGAGAATCGCGCTTGTCGAGGTGGCATTCCATCACAGCGAGCTGATGGCCGGCGAAAGAGAGCGCGCCGAAGTGCGCCAGCGCATGCTGAACGAGGAGCTTAATCACCGCGTCAAGAATGTTCTCGCCATCATCAAATCGCTGGTCGGCAACCCCTCGCAGGAGGGCAAGACCCTGCAGGAATATGTCACCGCGCTGAAGGGCCGCATTCAGGCACTATCCTTTGCTCATGACCAGATCATTCGCGGCGAAGGCGGCGGTGCACTGCGCGATCTGGTGGAGGCCGAATTGTCGCCCCATCGTTCGCCGGAAACAACGGTGAAGCTCGAAGGCCCCCAGATCACGCTCGATTCCCGCGCTTTCTCAGTGATGGCGCTGGTTCTGCACGAACTGGCAACGAACGCCGCCAAATATGGCGCGCTTTCACAAAATGGCGGGCAGTTGCATGTGCGCTGGGATATTAACGAGAACCGCGATTGCGAAATATCGTGGCAGGAGACCTTGCTGACCACGTTGCCTGCACCATCGCGCGCCGGTTTCGGCACGGCGCTGATCAGCCGCAGCATTCCCTACGATCTCGGCGGGCGCAGCACGATACGTTATTTGCCGAATGGGCTGGAGGCAGAGATTCTCCTGCCGTTCCGCCATGTTTCATCGACCTCGACAGCGTCCGAGACAAAAACCGAGGGGGAAACCGTGCCCCAACCCAGACATTACAACCGGGAGGAGCCGTTGAAAGTATTGCTCGTCGAAGACCAGATGCTGATTGCCATGGATGTCGAAAACATGCTGGAAGATAATGGCATCAAGGCAATCGAAACCGCGACCTCGTCGGCCATGGCGCTTGAGAAGCTGAAAACCTATGTGCCTGACGTCGCCATTCTCGACATCAATCTCGGTTCCGACACCTCTATCCCCATCGCCCGCGAACTCCACCGCCGCGGCATCCCTTTCCTCTTCGCCACCGGTTATGCGGACGGCAGCATGGTGCCGGATGAATTCGGCAATGTGCCGGTTATCCGCAAGCCCTATGACGAGGATGCGCTGATGGCGGGAATTGGGGTGTTGGTGGGGGATCCGGAGCGGGTATAGTAGGCGTTATCCGTAACGGATCCTCCACATCCTCGGGCTTGTCCCGAGAATCTGCAACCCATTGGACGTGCTTGAATCCTTGGCACAAGCCGAAGGATGACGAATGGCAGGTCTCGGGACCGGCCGCCTATCCTCACTGAAATTGCGCAAAACCCCGCTTTTTTGCGTCTTCCGGGCTGACTTCATTCCCGATTTTAAAGCGGAATTCCGTCACGGTGTAATTTTCCAGATCGACTTCGCACTGGAATGAGACATCGTGCCAACCGTTACCCGTGTTGAACGCACCGCCGGAAGCGTCGATCGAATTGCCGGAAATCCTGCCTCCAGTGTCCGAATAGGGGATCATGCCTCTGGCGGCAAAACCCGCCCCCTGAATTTGAGCCAGGGCTTCGGTGCTGCAAAGCTGGACGATACGGCGACGGGGCGGCAGATCGCCGAACATCTGTCGTCTCTGGGCCGGTGAAAGCATGGAGGAAGACAGCACATGTTTGGCGGCGGGAAGCTTCGCGGGTTTCTTTTCAGCAACCTCCGCAGGCTTTTCCTCCGCCGGCTTGGCCTGTGGCACGGGCGGCTGCTCCGGCTGTGTTTCTTCCTTTACGGTTGAAACGGCAATCTCCCCCTGCTCGGCGGAAGCCTGAAGATCGCTGTTGGCGGCGGGTGGTGCGGGCTTCTCCTCAACGGCCTTTTCAGGCTGGCTTTCGGGCTCCTCGGACGTTTCGCTCTTTTCCGCTTCCTCCGTCTTTCCCGGCTTATCTGCGGGGTCCGCCTGCGTCTCCTCCGGCCGCATCGCGATAGCCGGCAGCGTCGCCTGCGGCTGTGGCGAAGGTTTCACCTCCTCCTTTGGCGGTGGTGGCGGTGGCGGAGGTTGCGGTTTTTCCTCTTTCGCCGCCGCAGCCGGCGGCGGAGGCTCTTCCGTCTTCTTCTCCTCGGGCGGCGGCACGAGTTCGACGCTGACGCTCTCCGGTTCCTGCGGCTCGGCCATGCGTTCCGGCAATTCGAAAAAGAAGAGCGCGACGATGACAAGATGCAGCAAAACGGAGACAGGCACAGCCCATCCTCCACGCCGCCATTTGCTTGCCGAAACCTGTTGCATCCTGTCGAACCAAATCGAGGCTGGCATTTCCAGTAAAGCGGAATGCCTGTTTTCACACATAGGGCTTGTCGCAGAGTTCGCCAGTGCGGGAAACAAAAAACCCGGCCAGCGCCGACTGACCGGGTTCAATTTTGAAGGAAGCGGAAGCTTAGCTGTCGAGGAAGCTGCGCAGCTTTCTCGAGCGGCTCGGATGCTTCAGCTTGCGCAACGCCTTGGCTTCGATCTGACGAATACGTTCGCGCGTAACCGAGAACTGCTGGCCGACTTCTTCCAGCGTATGGTCGGTATTCATGCCGATGCCGAAGCGCATGCGCAGAACACGTTCCTCACGCGGCGTCAGCGACGCCAGAACGCGGGTCGTGGTTTCACGCAGGTTCGCCTGGATTGCGGCGTCGATCGGCAGCAGCGCGTTCTTGTCTTCGATGAAGTCACCGAGATGCGAATCCTCTTCGTCACCCACGGGGGTCTCGAGCGAAATCGGCTCCTTGGCGATCTTCAGAACCTTGCGCACCTTTTCAAGCGGCATGGCCAGCTTTTCCGCCAGCTCTTCCGGGGTCGGCTCGCGGCCGATCTCGTGCAGCATCTGGCGCGATGTACGGACGATCTTGTTGATCGTTTCGATCATGTGAACCGGGATACGGATCGTGCGGGCCTGGTCGGCGATCGAACGGGTGATAGCCTGCCTGATCCACCAGGTCGCATAGGTCGAGAACTTGTAACCGCGGCGGTATTCGAACTTGTCGACCGCCTTCATCAGGCCGATATTGCCTTCCTGAATGAGGTCGAGGAACTGCAGACCACGGTTGGTATACTTCTTCGCAATCGAAATCACCAGACGCAGGTTGGCTTCGACCATCTCCTTCTTGGCGATACGCGCTTCGCGCTCGCCCTTCTGCACCATCGAAACGATGCGGCGGAATTCGGCAATGGAAATGCCGGTTTCCGTGGAGAGGTTCTGGATTTCCTGACGGATTTCCCGGATCGTGTTGCTTTCCTCGCGGGCGAATTCCTTCCAGCCGCGCGCGGCCAGATTGGCGATCGACTTCATCCAGTTCGGATCGAGTTCCGCACCGTGATACTGCTCAAGGAAGCTGTCGCGCTTGACGCCGTAGGATTCGGCAAGGCGCAGCAGGCGGCCTTCATTCTGCATCAGCCGCTTGGAAATGTCGTAGAGCTGCTCGACGAGGCTGTCGATACGATTCTGGTTCAGCGACAGCGACTTGACGGCCGTGATCAGCTGATCCTTCAGTTCCTTGTAACGACGCTCCTGGCCGGAAGACAGGGTGCCGGTGCAGGCCAAACGTGCCTCGACCTGCTGGTCCTGAAGCTTGCGCAGCTTCTTGTAGGTGTCGGCGATGGTGTCGAGCGTTTCCATGACCTGCGGGCGCAGTTCGGCTTCCATCGCGGCAAGCGAAAGATTGGACTCGTCGTCGTCCTCTTCTTCCTCTTCCGGCGGCAGGCCATCGCCACCCACGTCAGTCACGTCTTCGTCACCGGTCGGCGCGCGCAGCTTGCGGGTCTTTTCCTTCTCTTCGGCGGCCTTGCGGTCAGCCTCGATCTTTTCCGGGCTCTGGAACTGCGGAGCAGCCTTGGCTTCCGGACCGGAATAGGTCGTTTCGAGATCGATGATCTCGCGCAGCAGCGTCGTGCCTTCGTTGAGTTCGTCGCGCCAGATGATCAGCGCCTGGAACGTCAGCGGGCTTTCGCACAGGCCCGAAATCATCGTTTCGCGGCCGGCCTCGATGCGCTTGGCGATGGCGATTTCGCCTTCGCGCGACAGAAGCTCGACGGAACCCATTTCGCGCAGATACATGCGCACCGGGTCATCGGTACGGTCCGTCGGTTCTTTCTTCTTCGCGGTCGCAAGCGCCGTGCCGCCGGACGGTGCCAGTTCGCCGCCTTCGGACTCCTCATTGTCGGAATCGCTGTCGTCTTCGGCAGGCGCGGCTTCCTCGGCATCCTCGTCCTCGATCACGTTGATGCCCATATCGGACAGCATCGCCATCGTGTCTTCGATCTGCTCGGAGGTCACTTCTTCGGACGGCAGGACGGAATTCAGCTCGTCCATCGTCACATAGCCGCGCTTCTTGGCGGCCTTGATCATCTTCTTGACCGCGTCATCCGAAAGATCGAGAAGCGGACCGTCCGTCGCACCGTCGCGTTCGTTTTCTGCTTCTTCGTTTTCTTTGACTTTGGTTGCCATCTATCTCGTCGCTTTCCCTGACGCTAACACCTGTTCCGCCGCATCGCCGTCCGCCCCTTGAGCATCCAGCGGTTTGCCGCGAATCACTGTCAGACACCTAACGGAGTGATCTTTAATTGCCGATTAACCACGGCAGCCTCAGGCAGAATGCAAAGACAGTGCACCCGGAAATGCTTGCTCATGCAATTTCTATCCGCCAAGGCTCATTCCACCTTACTTTTCCTGAAATGGTGATTCCCGCTATTTCCCGCCCCGTCAAGCCTTTGAGGGCGAGACAGCCACGGAAATTCTCAAAAAAGGCCGCATTTTGCGGTTATCACCAGACTATCCCCTATTTAGGACGCTTGCCGCAAAAGGCAACCCCACACGTCTTTCTATTCTTGGCCAGCCCTCTCAGCCATGGCCGAAGGCCGGCCCCTTCACCCGGCCGGACATGACCCCGAAACCATCGATGATCGCTTCCTGATTTTCCATGCGGCCGATTTCCAGCTGCACTTCGGCAATCGCCCGCACCAGAAGCGTGCCACGCTCGTCATCGGTCGCCTCGGCGATTTCCCGCTCCAGCTCCCGTTTCTGCCAGAGCAGGGATTTCGTCCTCTTGTGCAGCGAAAGCGCCTGCACGTAACCTTCGCGCGCATCCTCCATCGCCGCCTGTTCGGTCGCCGTCCACAGGCGGGCATTGCGCACCTGTTGATCCATGACCTTCAAAAGCGCCTCGAAACCCTGCTGCGACAGCCGTTCGATCAGCCCCGCCCGCGATATGTCCGCCGCACTCTCGGCCGCATAGGTCAGCACCGTCGACCACAGCCGCTGCAGATCGCGGCTCTCATAATCGATAGCGGCGATCTCGTCATATTCCTCCAGCAGCAACTCGGGATGGTTGACGATGGTAATAGCGAGAACGCTCTCCCGCAGAGACGGCTTGGTCTGATGCCCCCTGACAAGGCCGGATTGCGTCAGCCGGTCGGAAATGCTGCTGGCCGGTGCGGACATCGCCCCGCCCCGCCCGGGCGCATTGCGCTGGAAACCGCGACCGGCGCCCTGACCGCCCTCGCGGCGGAAATTCCCGCCCTGCGAGCCGCCCTGCTGAAAGCGCGGCTGGAAGAAACCATTCAGCCTGTCGCGCATATCCTGCTGGTAAAAGCGGCGCACCGTTTCGTCGGCAATCACCGCAACGATCTGGCGCAGGCGGCTTTCAAGCTGAGCCCGTTTCTCTGGCGTATCGAAGGTAACGCCAGACGTCTCGCGGCTCCAGATCATCGCGGCAAGCGGCTTGGCTTCCGAAAGCACCCGGTCGAAGGGCGCGCGCCCCTCCAGCCGCACAAGATCATCCGGGTCCTTGCCGTCAGGCAATAGGGCAAAGCTGACGGAGCGATCCGGTTTGATATGCGGCAAGGCGAGATCGGCCGCACGGTTGGCAGCGCGAATGCCGGCGCCATCGCCATCGAAGCAGAGAACCGGCTGCGGCGACATCTTCCAGAGGAGATCGAGCTGGCTTTCGGTTAACGCCGTACCAAGCGGCGCGACGGCATTTTCGACACCGGCCTGATAAAGCGCGATGACATCCATATACCCTTCGACGGCGATGACCGTGCCGCCGGCGGCCTGCGAGGCGCGGCGCGCACGGGCGAAATTGTAGAGAACATTGCCCTTGTGAAAAAGCTCGGTCTCGTTGGAATTGAGATATTTCGCTACCGCATCCGCCGCCATGGCGCGGCCGCCAAAGGCGATAACCTTCTCACGGGACGACAGGATCGGGAACATAATGCGGTCGCGGAACCGGTCATAGGAGACCGGTACATTTTCATGCACCACCAGCCCGCAGGCCTCCATCTGCTCCTTGGACACGCCCTTGCTTGCAAGATGCTCCTTCAGCGCATTGCGGCTATCAGGCGCATAACCCAGCCGGAAGGTCTCGATGGTACGCCCGGTCAACCCGCGATCCCGTAGATAAGCCCGCGCCCGCGCGCCGAGCGCGGTCTGCAACTGATCCTGAAAGAACAGCGTCGCCATTTCCATGACGTCCTGCAACGAAGTGCGCTCGCGCTCGCGCTTCTCCGCCTGCGGATCGGGCTGCGGCATGGAAATGCCGGCCATATCGGCGATCTGTTGCACGGCTTCCGGGAAACTTAAGCCCTCAAGCTCCGTCAGAAAGCGGAAATGATCGCCGGAAACGCCGCAACCAAAGCAATGATACCGCCCCTTGCGGTCCTCGCAATGAAAGCTCGGGCTTTTTTCGCCATGGAACGGGCAGCAGGCCCAATAATCCCCCCGGGGCGCATTGGTCTTCTTCTTGTCCCAGGACACACGTCGGCCGATCACATCGGAGATGTTCACGCGGTCGCGTATCTCATCGAGGAAAGAATTGGAAAAGCGCATGGGTTACCTGTTCGAGGCCAGTCTTTCATATAAGCGCAGAAAGGCTTGAGCACCAACCCAAAGAAAGACAATACCCGATATTCACAGGCCACAGAGATGAAAACCAACGCCGCCATTGCGCCTGCTTCCGGCAAATTTATGGCAGTGCAACATCACTAAAAATTATGTTTTTGTAATTTGAGCGGCGCGTTGCGACGATGTAAAAACAAAACACAGTCAAAGGCAGTGTTTGAAATTTCCATACACCTGCCGACACCCGCAGGCACGTCCCCCCGAAAAAGCCTGCGTGGAAGAGCATTTTGATCCGCCGGAATGCATCTTCGTCGGCAGAAAAAAGGCAGGGTAGCCATGGCTACCCTGCCTTTACTTTTTCGGAAGTGGCGAAAGCTACTTCAGCAAATCCTTGACGACGCCGGAGGCCTTCGCAAAGTCGATCTGGCCGGGATAACGCTCTTTCAGCGCATTCATGCACTTGCCCATGTCGCGCAGGCCGGATGCGCCGGTCTCAGTGATGACGGCCTGGCAGAGTTCGCGCACCTTCTCAGCCGGGATTTCTTCCGGCATGAATTCCTTGATGATGACGATTTCTTCGCGCTCCTGAGCGGCAAGCTCAGGACGGCCGGCACCCTCATAGATGGTGGCGGACTCTTCCCGCTGCTTCACCATCTTGGTCAGGATCTGCATGATGTCCTCATCGCTGACGGGGTCCTTGCCCACGCCGCGATTGGCGATATCGCGATCCTTGATGGCCGTCTGGATGAGACGCACGGTCGATGTGCGGCGCGCATCACGAGCCTTCAGCGATTCCTTCAAAGTATTAGCGAACGTGTCGCGCAGCATTTTTCTTCTCCTTGGGAAAGCTCATTCCGCAGCTTCCTGATCGGCAAACTTTCCGCCTTATTTTTCGCAACGACATAAACGAGCAAACACGCTCAAGCAAATCAATTGCATAAGCCCTTGAATCTACGACAGCTTAAATCCGCGTAAATCTTGGCCCTGCGGTTGACCGCTTGGGCTGCTTTCGTTATTTTCCGGCACCTGCACGAGATTTTAACGAAGGGTCGGAACGCGAGCTTTATCGCGCGCCCCTTTATGTCACGAAGCCTGCGACAAAAATGGCCCCTTACCCCCTGCCTTTCAAGAGGCGGGGTGCGAAGCGGCAGAAACGGAACGAGATGACCGAGACAGCGCCCTGGACTACCCGCAAACCGACAGCAATGCTTGTTCTTGCCGATGGCACAGTGATCGAGGGAACAGGCATCGGCGCAACCGGCAAGGTTCAGGCCGAAGTCTGCTTCAACACGGCGCTGACGGGTTACGAGGAAATCCTCACCGACCCCTCCTATCTTGGCCAGATCGTCACCTTCACTTTCCCGCATATCGGCAATGTCGGCACCAATGAGGAAGACATTGAAGACCTGACGCCCGCCGCCCGCCGCGGCGCCGTCGGTGTCATCTTCAAGGCCGACATCACCGATCCGTCGAACTTCCGCGCCGTCAAGCATCTGGATGCCTGGTTGAAGGCCCGTGGCGTCATCGGCCTTTGCGGCATCGATACCCGCGCGCTCACGGCATGGATCCGCGAAAACGGCGCGCCAAACGCAGTCATCGCCCATGATCCGAACGGCGTCTTCGACATCGAGGCGCTGAAGGCCGAAGCCAAGGCATGGAGCGGCCTCGTCGGCCTCGATCTCGCCATCGAAGCCACATCCGGCCAGTCCTCCACCTGGACGGAAACCCCGTGGGTGTGGAACAAGGGTTACGGCACGCTCGGTGAAGCCGATGCGAAATATCATGTCGTCTGCGTGGATTTCGGCGTCAAGCGCAACATCCTGCGCCTCTTTGCCGGTCTCGATTGCAAGGTGACGGTGGTTCCCGCCCAGACCTCGGCTGAAGACATTCTGGCGCTGAAGCCGGATGGCGTGTTCCTTTCCAACGGTCCGGGAGACCCGGCCGCGACAGGCGAATATGCCGTGCCTGTTATCCAGAACCTCATCAAGAGCGAGCTGCCCATCTTCGGTATCTGCCTCGGCCACCAGATGCTCGGCCTCGCCGTCGGCGCGAAGACCGAAAAGATGCATCAGGGCCATCACGGCGCGAACCACCCGGTCAAGGACTTCACGACAGGCAAGGTGGAAATCGTCTCGATGAACCACGGTTTTGCGGTCGATACCAAGTCGCTGCCCGAGGGCGTCGAAGAGACCCATATCTCGCTGTTCGATGGCACCAATTGCGGCCTGCGCATCACCGGCAAGCCGGTCTTCTCCGTCCAGCACCACCCGGAAGCATCTCCCGGCCCGCAGGACAGCCACTACCTCTTCCGCCGCTTCGTCAACCTGCTGCGCGAAAACAAGGGTGAGGCAGCGCTCGCCGAGCGCTGATCCTTTTTAAATCCGGAAGTTACATGCGGCCCGCTTCTCAGCGGGCCGTTTGCATTTCACGCTTCACCAGCAGCACGAAGCGGATGGTCAACAGAACGGCGGCCGTCGAAAGACCGATAACGAAGCCGAACCAGACGCCGCGTCCACCAAAGCCGAGCGGAAAGGCCATCGTCCAGGCAAGCGCCAGCCCGATCGGCCAATAGGAAATCAGCGCCAGCATCGCCGGAATGCGTGCATCCTTCAACCCGCGCAGCAAGCCCGCCGTCACGGCCTGAATGCCATCCACCAGCTGGAAGATGCCGGCAATCACCACGAGACTGCTGGCATAGGCAAGCACTTCCGCAGCCTCCGGCAATTTCGGATCGAGGAACCATTTCGCCAGAAATTCCGGTACGGCCGCAAACAGGATGCCGCCGCAAATGGCAATGCCACAGGCAATGGCATAAATCATGATCGAGGCACGGATGAGATTTTTGAAATCCCCCTGCCCCCGCGCCACGCCCACGCGAACCGTCGCCGCCTGGGAAAGACCAAGCGGAATCATGAAGGCGATGGAGGCGAGCTGCAGGGCAATACCGTGGGCGGCAAGTTGCACCGTGCCGATCTGCCCCATCAGGATCGAGGCGGCAGCAAACAGCGTCACTTCGGCAAGAATGGTGATGCTGATCGGCAGGCCAAGACGCAGCACTTCAAAGAGCGCATGCCAGTCCGGCCGCCAGAAGCGCACGAACAGCTCGTATTTCTTCGTTTCCTCGCGCGTCTGCACATAAGCGACGATGAAGATGAAGCTGAAGGCATTGACGATGACGGCAACGACGGCTGCGCCATTCATGCCCATCGCCGGCAATCCGAAATGGCCGAAGACCAGCGCATAGGCCATCAGCCCGTTCATGACGAGCATGATGATGGTGACATAAAGAATGATGCCCGCACGGCCGATGGCGCTGACAAGGCCGCGCAGCACGTAAAAAAGCAGCGCCGGCACCAGGCCGAACTTGGCAATGGCGAGGTAATGGCCGGTCAGTGCCGCAACATTGGGGT
Organism: Agrobacterium tumefaciens; assembly: GCF_005221325.1. Classification (NCBI taxonomy): domain Bacteria; kingdom Pseudomonadati; phylum Pseudomonadota; class Alphaproteobacteria; order Hyphomicrobiales; family Rhizobiaceae; genus Agrobacterium; species Agrobacterium tumefaciens. The sequence continues at coordinate 1,913,690 of NZ_CP039888.1, forward strand.
TCTGCCCGAGATAGACCAGAATGCGTTCTGCATTGAAAAAGATCGGCAAGGCGAGCAGCCAATAGGCAATCGCCACCCACATGCCCATGCGCAGCGAGCGGCGTGCCGATGTTGCATCGCCCTGCCCGTAGGCCTGCGCCACCATCGGCACGACGGCGACGGAGAATCCCGAACCGAAAATGAAGACGACGAAGAAGAACTGCCCGGCCAGCACCATGGCCGCAAGCTTCTCTGCTCCCAGCTGGCCGACGATGACCATATCAGTGGTATGGATGCCAAGCTGTGCGAGCTGCGCGCCGATAAGCGGAATCCCGAGAACAAGCGTAGCCTTGAAATGCGAAAACCACGACCCCGATCCGGAAGGAACGGTTCCTGCAATAACCGACGAAGACATTGTAATTCACCTGAACCTTGGCCGTTGCCCGCGAATTGCGCAACGGCAGCAGGTTGATGAATAAAATATTCCCTTCCTGCACGCAACCGGCAGCAGCAAATGATTAAAAATTACGCAGATCGGCGGCCACGCGAAATCCGACTGTATTGCGCCCTGACAAAAGACAAATTTAGTCCAATTTTACCATTCGCCCTTATCCATTAGAACATCGGATAGTTCTTTTAAAACCAAAAGCTGCATGATGCAGAATATTCCCGCCTTTGAGGCATGTTTCCTCCATCAATGTCAAAGATGACCTCGACGGTACATCCGGCTTCAAGGATTCGTAGCTTGCCAAAGAAATCCAATCTTATGACGCGCATTCTGATTGCAGCGTCATCTCTTGTCGTCGCAGCCTTTGCGGGTTTTTCTTACTACATCGACAGCCTCCAGCATCGGGTTACGACCGAATCTGTGGCGGAAAATATCGATTCTTCGGGCAAGCAGGCCGCGCAAAGCATCGCCAACTGGCTGAACGGACGCATCATGCTGACCGAAACGGTGGCAAAGACGCTTGCCAAGCTTCCGGATGACGAAGCGAAGCTGCACTTTCTGGAAAATGACGTGCTGACGGCGCAGTTTATGTCGACCTATTTCGGCAATGCCGAAACCGGCAGCTTCACCACCTTCCCGAAGACGCCGCTGCCCGAAGGCTACGATCCGCGCAAGCGTCCGTGGTATCTGGATGCGGTGAAAGCCGGCAAGACGGTTCTGACCGAACCCTACAATGACGCCTCGACCGGCGGCCTCATCATCACCGCCGCCATTCCCGTTTCCATCAATGGCAAGCTTACCGGCGTCACAGGCAGCGACTTCTCGCTGGATTCGCTGGTAAAGATGATCAAGTCGGTGGATGCCGGCACGGATGGATATGCCTTCCTCGTCAGCAAGGATGGCAAAATCCTCATTCATCCCGATCCGAAATTCGTCGACAAGCCGCTGGCCGATCTCTTCAAGGTCGATACGCCGGCGATTTCCTCCGCGATTTCTGAGACCGAAATTGACGGCAAGGGCAAGATCACCAGCTTCATCCCGGTTGCCGGCCTGCCTTCCGTCGACTGGTATCTTGGTTTCGTGGTCGATTCCGATGTGGCTTATAGCGCCATCGGCCAGTTCCGGCTGGCGGCCACCATCGCCACGGTTCTTGCCGCCACAATCATGATCGCTCTGCTTGCGACCGTGCTGTCCCGCTTCATCGTCCGCCCCGTCACGCAAATGACGTCTGCCATGGAAGGCCTTGCCGCCGGCAATCTCGATGTCGCCATTCCCGGCCAGGAGCGAACCGACCAGATCGGCTCAATGGCGGCGGCCGTTGCCGTGTTTCGCTCGAACGCCACAGAGCGCCTGCGCCTCGAAGGGGATGCCGAACAGAACCGCACGCTTTCCGAACAGGAACGCAACGAGCGCGAAAGGACGGCAACAAAAGACGCGGCGGACATCCAGTTCGCGGTCGATTCGCTGGCCAAGGGGCTGGCGCATCTTTCGAACGGCGATCTCAATTATCGTATCGATACGCCTTTCGTGACCCGCATCGACCGCCTGCGCGACGACTTCAATAATTCCGTCGCCAAGCTCAATGAAGCGCTCAGCACCGTCGGCCAGAACGCGCTCGCCATCGACGCCGGGGCCGGCGAAATCCGCCAGTCCGCCGATGACCTGGCACGCCGTACCGAGCAGCAGGCGGCCTCCGTGGAAGAGACGGCGGCAGCGCTTGAGGAAATCACCACGACGGTGAAGGATTCCGCCCGCCGTGCCGAAGAAGTCGGCCGTCTGGTCGATCGCGCCCGCGACAATGCCGAACAGTCCGGCGTCATCGTGGAAGATGCCGTGCGCGCCATGGAAGGCATCGAAAAATCCTCGTCCGAGATCAGCAACATCATCGGCGTGATCGACGAGATCGCTTTTCAGACCAACCTGCTCGCGTTGAACGCCGGTGTCGAAGCCGCTCGCGCCGGTGAGGCCGGCAAGGGTTTTGCCGTCGTCGCACAGGAAGTTCGCGAACTTGCCCAGCGCTCCGCCAATGCGGCGAAGGAGATCAAGACGCTGATCAATGCCTCGACATCGCAGGTGCAGTCCGGTGTCGAACTCGTCGGCAATGCCGGCAAGGCGCTGGAAACGATCGTCCGCGAAGTGCAGGAGATCAACCGCCATATCGACGCCATCGTGACCTCGTCACGCGAACAGTCGACCGGGCTTCAGGAAATCAACACCGCCATCAACACCATCGATCAGGGCACGCAGCAGAATGCCGCCATGGTCGAGGAACAGACGGCGGCGAGCCACGGCCTTGCCTCGGAAGCGGCAGCGCTCAACGAGTTGCTCGCGCAGTTCCAGCTCACCACGGCCACGCGGCGGCAGGCGGAATATGGGAGGGCTGCTTGAGGAAAAACGATATTGGCCGACGCTAAAGTGGTCAGACATTCGCCAAAACACTAGCCTCTTGGCGTCATCCTCGGGCTTGTCCCGAGGATCTAACCACGTCTCATTCAATCGACACGTTGCAGATGCTCGGGACAGGCCCGAGCATGACGTAGGAGAGGTTTCAGCCTGCTTCTCACCAATCTCATGGCCAGAGCAATCCGGCCATTTTTCTTGCCCACCCCGGCAATAGACCATTCCCGCCAATGCCACGATCCGCTAGAGCTTGATCGATCACGATCATGCGGAGGGATTCATGCTGGAACTGATTTGGCGCGGCATTGCCATGGGCATTGGCGGCACCGTGTTTATGGATATATGGGCAATCATACTGCACCGGTTTTTCGGCCAGTCCGCGCCGAACTGGGCGCCGGTCGGCCGCTGGTTCTGGCATGTGCCGAAGGGCCGGATATTTCACGATAGCATCGCCACGGCTGAACCCTACGAGCACGAAATGGCGCTCGGCTGGATTTCGCATTACGCCGTCGGCATTCTCTACGGCATCATCCTGGCGCTGGTCGTTCCGGCCGCATGGTTTGCCAATCCGTCCTTCGTCGCGCCGTGGATCGTCGGCATCGTCACGGTCGGCGCTGGCTGGTTCCTGCTGCAGCCGGGGCTGGGCATCGGCTGGGCGGCATCGAAAACGCCGAACCCCACCAAGGTTCGCGTCCTGAACCTTGTCGCCCATACGGTTTTCGCGCTGGGCATGTATGCCGTAGCGCTTTTGATGCGTTGAATGAAAAAGGGAGCTGAAAGCCCCCTTTTTCGTCTGGTCTTAAATATTCGCCGAGAATGTGTCGCAATCCTCGACACGGCCGTTCTGGAAACCGCGCTTGAACCATTCCATGCGCTGCGCCGAGGTGCCGTGGTTGAAACTGTCAGGCACCACATAACCTTGCGTCTGCTTTTGCAGCGTATCGTCGCCGATCTGGTGGGCCGCGTTCAGTGCTTCCTCGAGGTCGCCGGTTTCGAGAATGCCCTTCTGTTCGGTGAACTTGCCCCAGATGCCGGCGTAACAATCCGCCTGAAGCTCCACACGCACCGACATCTTGTTCGCATCCGTCTGGCTCATCGACTGGCGGCGACGGTTGAACTCCGGCAGGACGCCGGTCAGATTCTGAATATGGTGACCCACCTCATGCGCAATCACGTAAGCCTGCGCGAAATCGCCGGCTGCGCCAAAACGCTTGTCCAGTTCGCTGAAGAAACTGGTGTCGAGATAGACCTTTCGGTCACCCGGGCAATAAAACGGGCCACTGGCGGCAGAAGCATAACCGCAGGCGGAAGACACCTGACCGGAGAATAGCACCAGCGTCGGCTTTTGATAGGTCTCGCCGGCGGACTGGAAGATACCGCTCCAGGTATCCTCGGTCTCCGCCAGCACGGTGCGCACGAAGGCGGTCGTCTCGTCGGACGACTGGCCCTGCGGCCGCGTGCCGGATTGCTGGGTTCCCGACTGCGTCGTGCCGCCGCCGTCCATCGACATATCGCCGCCGGTCAGCAGCGTCAGCGGGTTGATACCGAGCACCCAGCTGATCAGAAGAATGACCAGAAGACCGCCGATCCCAATACCGCCGCCGCGACGGCCGATTGGCACGCGCATCCCGCCTCGGGAAAAAGGATCACCCGACCCCGCCGACATGCCACGCCGGTCCTCGATATTGTCCGACTGGCGACGCCCTCTCCATTCCATGCTCTTCTCCCGGCGAATATCGCCTCAACAAGCTGCCTTATAACGGCACTATAATACATCTTGTTCCGGAAGAAAGCAGAGGCGACCAACGGAACCTCTCATACGGTCCGGCGTCGTTGTTTCAATATCGTCAGAAAGAGGAAGGCGAACACGAGTGCGCCGGCAGAAAAGGCCACAAGACCGGCTTTTCCGTTACCCAGAACAACCTCATGCATGATGCGTCCGGGAACGAAGGTGAAGCCACCGGCAATCACGATACCGCCGAGATAAACGCTCTGCATGATGCGCATATGGCGTCGGATATCGCCGCGGCGCGCGAAATAGACCGATTGCAGACACCCGTAAATGGTGAATATGGAAAGCAGATGGATCGGGCTGAAACCATAAAACACCTTCAATTCATGAATGAAGAAGGTCGAAACTGATGTCGCGACCATCAGCACCAACCAGATCTTGCCCAGCAGCCGGTGGGTGGCGGTGCCCTTGGGACGCAGGAAAATGAAGGCGCCGAGAATGGCGGCGGGCACGACGGTGGCGACATGGAATTGCACGGCAAGCGGTGCATCTAACAAAGGCTGGAATGACATGGGCGCTGTTTCGGCTCAGTTGAAATCACCGGCAATTTCGGCAAAACATGTGGACAAGAAAATCGAATTGGCGCCATCAGCAGGAAAACTTCGTGGATCACCCGTATCTGCAATCCACGCTTCGTGAAATGCACGCCATGCTGCAATCGCGTAGGCTGTGGCTGACATTTCTTGCCGTGCTAGCGATATTCATCCTGACCGGGCCTTTCGGGACCAGCGAAACCATGAGCTTCGCCGACCGGCTGCTTTACTGGACGATCGTTCAGGCTGGCGCCTGGATATTTGCCATATCCTTTTCCATCATCGCGAACAGCATCCTTGCTGGAAGCATCAGAAATATGCTGGCGCGGATGATGATCGGCTCCCTGACGGCCGCTGTGCCGATTGGACTGCTGCTGACCATCACGAATCGGGTCTTTTCCGACAAAGAAATGGGTTTCGGGCCCTTTCTACAAAGCAGCCTGTCGTCCTTACCTCTCTGTGCCATCTTTTGCCTGCTGAGCTATCTCACCGCCTGCCAGTCGCTCCAAACGGGAGCGGATGCCCCTGCCGATACAAGCGGAGATGAACCCGAGGTAAAAAAAACCGCGCCGCTGCTGGAGCGGCTGCCGCCGCAAAAGCGCGGAGAATTGCTGCGACTATCGGTGCAGGATCACTATACGCAAATCGTCACCACGCGCGGGCAGCAACTCGTTTTGCTGCGTTTTGCCGATGCACTGAAAGAAATCGGCCAGACGGAAGGCGTGCAGGTGCACCGATCCCACTGGATTGCCGATGCTGACGTCGTCTCCTTGCGTAAACAGGCGGGTCGTTTGCATGTCATTACCAGAGACGGTTCGGAAATCCCCGTCAGCCGCTCCTATAATACGGCGGTACAGGCCCGTTTCGCCGCGCAAGTCCCTATCCGTTAAGGTTTCTGTCGATTCCGGAATTTATGGGGTTCCGTTCTCAAAAACATTTGCCTATAAGCCGCTTCTAGCCTGAAAACTTTGAATTGCGCGCCCCGGCCGGTGATCTTTCACCCTGGCTGGTGTTTTGCGCAACCAAATCGCGGAACGAGAGAGCCATGCCGAAGCGCCAAGATATCAAGTCCATCCTCATCATTGGCGCGGGACCGATCGTCATCGGTCAGGCATGTGAATTCGACTATTCAGGCACACAGGCCTGCAAGGCGCTGAAGGAAGAGGGTTACCGGGTCATTCTGGTCAACTCAAACCCGGCGACGATCATGACCGATCCGGGCCTTGCCGACGCCACCTATGTCGAGCCGATCACCCCTGAAGTCGTCGCCAAGATCATCGCCAAGGAGCGCCCGGACGCGCTTCTGCCGACCATGGGGGGCCAGACGGCGCTCAATACCGCGCTTTCTCTCAAACGCATGGGCGTTCTCGACCGCTACAATGTCGAAATGATCGGCGCCAAGCCCGAAGCCATCGACATGGCCGAAGACCGCGCCTTGTTCCGCGAAGCCATGGCCCGCATCGGCCTCGAAACGCCGAAGTCCATGCTCGCCAATGCGACTGAAATCAAGGACGCCGACCGCAAGACGCACGAAGCCGCCCGCACTGAACTCAAGGCAAAACTGTCCGGCGCAGAGTTGGACAAGGCTCTCGACAACCTCGAAAACCAGTGGAACCTTGGCGAGACGGACCGCAAGCAGCGCTATATCAGCCATGCCATGGCCATTGCCGCGCAGGCCATCGACGTCGTCGGCCTGCCCGCCATCATCCGCCCTTCCTTCACCATGGGCGGCACAGGCGGCGGCATCGCCTACAACCGTTCGGAATTCTTCGAAATCATCGGCGGCGGTCTCGACGCATCGCCCACCACCGAAGTGCTGATCGAAGAATCTGTTCTTGGCTGGAAAGAATATGAAATGGAAGTGGTCCGCGACAAGGCGGACAACTGCATCATCATCTGCTCCATCGAAAACATCGACCCGATGGGCGTGCACACCGGCGACAGCATCACCGTTGCCCCTGCCCTGACGCTGACCGACAAAGAATACCAGATGATGCGCAACGCATCGATTGCGGTGTTGCGCGAGATTGGTGTCGAGACCGGCGGCTCCAACGTGCAGTTCGCCGTGAACCCCAAGGATGGCCGTCTGGTCGTCATCGAAATGAACCCGCGCGTTTCCCGCTCATCCGCGCTTGCTTCCAAGGCAACCGGCTTCCCGATTGCCAAGGTCGCCGCCAAGCTCGCTATCGGCTATACGCTGGACGAGCTGGAAAACGACATCACCGGCGGTGCGACCCCAGCGTCCTTCGAGCCGTCAATCGACTATGTCGTCACCAAAATTCCACGTTTCGCCTTCGAAAAATTCCCCGGCGCGTCGCCGATCCTCACCACCGCGATGAAGTCGGTCGGTGAAGTCATGGCCATCGGCCGCACCTTCGCCGAATCGCTGCAGAAGGCGCTGCGCGGCATGGAAACCGGCCTCACCGGTCTCGATGAAATCGAAATCCCCGGCTTTGAAGAAGGCGAAGGTTCCAAGAACGCCATCCGCGCCGCCATCGGCACGCCGACGCCGGATCGCCTGCGCATGGTCGCACAGGCGCTGCGCATGGGCATGACCGAAGAGGAAGTCCACGAAAACTCGAAGATCGATCCGTGGTTCATCGCCCAGTTCAAGGCCATCGTCGACACGGAAGCCCGCATTCGCGAGCACGGCCTGCCGCAGGATGCCGAAAACCTGCGCATGCTGAAAGCCATGGGCTTCTCCGACGCCCGCCTCGCCAGCCTGACGTCCAAGCGCCCGAAAGAAGTGGCCGAGCTGCGCAACAGCCTGAACGTCCGCCCGGTCTTCAAGCGCATCGACACATGCGCTGCCGAATTCGCCTCGCCCACCGCTTACATGTATTCGACCTACGAAATTCCCTTCGTCGGCGCGGCCCGCTCCGAAGCCCAGGTTTCCGCTCGCCGAAAGGTCGTCATCCTCGGCGGCGGTCCGAATCGCATCGGCCAGGGCATCGAGTTCGATTATTGCTGCTGCCACGCCGCCTTCGCGCTGAAGGATGCCGGCTTCGAAGCCATCATGATCAACTGCAACCCGGAAACCGTCTCCACCGACTATGACACCTCCGACCGCCTCTATTTCGAGCCGCTGACGGCCGAAGACGTGATCGAGATCATGCGCGCCGAACAGGAAAAGGGTGAGCTGGTCGGCGTCATCGTGCAGTTTGGCGGCCAGACCCCGCTGAAACTTGCCGAAGCGCTGGAAAAGAACGGCATCCCGATCCTCGGCACCGCGCCTGACATGATCGACCTTGCCGAAGACCGCGACCGCTTCCAGAAGCTCCTGATGAAGCTCGATCTCGCCCAGCCGAACAACGGCATCGCCTATTCGGTCGAACAGGCCCGCCTCGTCGCCTCGGAAATCGGCTTCCCGCTGGTCGTGCGTCCGTCCTACGTTCTGGGTGGCCGCGCCATGCAGATCATCCACTCGGAAGGCCAGCTCCAGAGCTATCTGCTCGATACCGTTCCGGGCCTCGTACCCGAAGATATCAAGCAGCGTTACCCGAACGACAAGACCGGCCAGATCAACACCCTGCTCGGCAAGAACCCGCTGCTGTTCGACAGCTATCTGACCAACGCCGTCGAAGTGGACGTCGATGCGCTGTGCGACGGCGAAAACGTCTTCGTTTCCGGCATCATGGAACACATCGAAGAAGCCGGCATCCATTCGGGCGATAGCGCCTGCTCGCTGCCTTCCCGTTCGCTGAGCAAGGAAACCCTCGATGAGCTGGAACGCCAGACGACGGCTCTTGCCAAGGCGCTCAATGTCGGTGGTCTGATGAACGTGCAATATGCCATCAAGGACGGCACGATCTACGTTCTCGAAGTCAACCCGCGCGCCTCGCGTACCGTGCCTTTCGTCGCCAAGACCATCGGTGCACCGATCGCCAAGATCGCCGCCCGCGTCATGGCCGGTGAAAAGCTTGGTCCCGCAATCGCCGCTTATGGCGAAAAGCCGGATCCGCGCAACCTGAAGCATATCGCCGTCAAGGAAGCCGTCTTCCCCTTCGCGCGCTTCCCCGGCGTCGACATCCTGCTCGGGCCGGAAATGCGCTCAACCGGTGAGGTCATCGGCCTCGACACGGATTTCGCGCTCGCCTTCGCCAAGAGCCAGCTCGGTGCCGGCGTCGACCTGCCGCGTTCCGGCACCGTCTTCGTATCGGTGCGTGACGAGGACAAGGAAGGCGTGCTTTCCGCCATCCGCATTCTCGTGGAAAGCGGCTTCAAGGTGCTGGCAACCGGCGGCACCCAGCGTTTCCTCGCCGAACAAGGCATCAACGCCGAAAAGATCAACAAGGTGCAGGAAGGCCGTCCGCATATCGAAGACGCCATCCGCAACCGTCAGGTCCAGCTGGTCATCAACACCACCGACAGCAACAAGGCGATTTCGGACTCGAAGTCGCTGCGCCGCGCAACGCTGATGCAGAAGGTGCCTTACTACACGACGATGGCCGGTGCGGAAGCTGCAGCGCTTGCCATCAAGGCGCTGAAGGCCGGCAATCTGGAAGTGAAGCCGCTGCAAAGCTACTTCAACTAAGCGGTCTGCGGGAAAGCCCGCAAGATTAAAAACAAACGCCGCGGGTCGCCATGCCCGCGGCGTTTTGTTTTGCGCAATGCCGCTGCAATCCATTTTCGGTATCAGAACGGCATCACTCCCGCACGAGGCTCATGATGTCTTTTTGCATTCCCGAAAAGCCAACCTCCACTGTCGGCCGTGCCGTTCCCCTGCGAACCAGCAGGATTAACTCATGATCGGACGCCCCCTGGGGCCGCAGCGAGTGGCATTTCCGCTTCGGATCGAACCCGCCATATTGAGCGCGATTCGGCAGACCGCGAGCGACGAGTCGCGCAGCATCAATGCCCAGATCGAAATTCTGCTGAAAGAGGCCTTACGACATCGCGCCGCTGCGGATGCAGCGAACGAGCCGACAGGCTGAGCAGAAGGCTGCCAGGTTTGGAAAATAAGGAGGGTTGAAGTTTTTGCCGCCGCCTAGGCTGCAAAAGCCTCGCGAACGCAATTGCGCCCTTCGGTCTTTGCCCGGTAAAGCGCACGGTCTGCCATTTCGGCAAGCGCCTGGAGATCGCAGCCGACATCACCGCTCGCGGCGACGCCGATGCTGATTGTCACACCGACCCGCAAACCGCCGCAATCCACCTCCGTCACCGCGACCGCGTCGCGAATGCGTTCGCCGATCATACAGGCCCTGTGTACGCCGGCGCCGGGCAGGAAAATGATGAATTCCTCGCCGCCGTAACGCGCCAGCACATCGCCGCCACGGATGCTGCCGCCGATGCGCCTTGCCACTTCCTGCAACACGCTGTCGCCGACGGCATGGCCGAAACGGTCGTTGATCGACTTGAAGTGATCGATATCGAGCAACATGGCCGCGTCGGTGGGATCGGGAGCCGCTGGCATGGTCTGGAAGAAGAAACGCCGGTTCTTGACGCCCGTCAGCGGATCGGTATTCGCCAGAACCAGCAATTTCCGTTCGGATCGCTCCGCCACCAGCATCATCACGAAGAGCGCGATGGCGAAGTTCAGCATGATGATGAAGAAAAACGCGTTGACGAGATCGATGCTGGCATAATCGGGCAAAAGCACGCTTTTCATCACCGCAAGCGATATCAGGCCGGAAATGCCGGTAATGGCGCCGAGCGCCAGTCGGGAAAGAAGCGGCTCTTTCCGCCGCCGGGCAAAAAGCACGCCCGCTCCGCCAAGATAGGCCAGAGCCGCACAGCCATTAAACAGCGCCGCGCGAAACGCATTATTGTCGGCCACCTGCAGCGCAACGCCCATCGCCAGTACCGCGATAAGACAGGTAAACAATATGGTTTTGCGATTTACGAAGCGTCCGTCGCTCAACGTCTTCAGGCCAAGCCAGATCAGCGCATATCCCACAATACCGAACAGAATACTGCCGAACTGCCAAAGGGCCGGCGATAATATCTTCCATTCGCCGTAACCGGCAAGCGTGGAGCCGACCGTCATCGCCGCGAAACCCGCAGCAAGCGGAGCGGGACCGGGCAAACCGCGATTGCTCATTTTCAGGTAGATAAAGCTCAACAGCCCAACGATGTAAGAACATTTTTGCATCAGTATGACTGTTGCAAGGTCGAGTTCACCCAGCATAATATGCCCATACAATAAATAAACTTTGAGATAATCTATTATAATATGGAGATAAAATTTCAATAAAAATTACAGATAAACAATCTGTAAAAAGCATTATTGACAATCACAGTCTACATTCAAAGTAACTCTATAATACATAAAACAATATATTAGAATCGCCTTATTATCTGCATATCCCTCCGGAAGCGCGCTATTTCCGCCTCCTTCGCCCTGACATCGGCAAGGCGCAGGAGATAGGACGGATGCACGGTCACAAAAAGCGTCCGGCCCTCCTCCATCGGCAAAGGACGCCCGCGGATTTCAGTAACCTTCTCCTTGCCGCCGGTCAGCGCATAAAGCGCGGTTGCGCCCATGGCCACGATCAGTTTCGGCCGCACGAGCGCAATTTCCCGGTTAAGCCACCAGCGACATTGCTCCACCTCTCCCGCATTCGGCCGCTGATGGATGCGCCTCTTGCCGCGTGTCTCATACTTGAAGTGCTTGACGGCGTTGGTGACGTAGAGCTTTTTGCGTTCGACACCGATCTCAACCAGCGTCCGGTCGAAGAGCTGACCTGCCGGGCCGACGAAGGGCTTGCCGGCGAGATCTTCGTGATCACCCGGCTGTTCGCCGACGATCATGATATCAGCGTCTTCAGGCCCTTCCCCGAAAACCGTCTGCGTGGCCTTGCAGTGCAGGGCGCAGCGGGTGCATTGGCCAGCCTCCCGCGCCAGCGACGCAAGGGTGCCGTCCGGCACGGGTTGCGGCATCTCGCGCGCAGACGCTGCGGCCTGCAGGCGGTGGTGAAAGGGCTGCGGCTGGCTTGCCGCCCTGGCCGCCATCTCCAGCACCCGCGCTTCCGCCCCCAGAACAAGACCGGGTATGAGGTCCGCTTCCGGCAGGTTCTTCCAGTATTTCTTCGGCATCTCCGCCGTCATCGCCTTGATCTTCAGGCGGGCGGGATTGAAAATATTGGCATAATAGGTCCTCCAGAGTTCATCCGTCTCGTCCGTCAGATCGGGTTTTACCGCCGTTTCCCGCGAAGTCTGCAGCACATTTCCGTCCCACCGCGCGGACCCCTTCGGCGTCGCGATCAGCCAGTCCATATCGGTGAACCGACGCTGAAAGAATGCCGCCGTCCGCTCGACGATGAAATGATCCGGCTCGAACCAGGCAATAAACCGCCGACGCCCGCCCTGCCCCTGCGGCAAGAGCAATTCCTTGAAACGAACGAAGGCCGTCATCTTGTGACAATCGCGGCGCACGGATTTCTCCAGCAACCGCGCCCCGGCAACGTCAGGATCGGACTTAAACTGGAACAGGGCGCGATCCCGCCTCAGCCGCCACAACAGCCGGTAAAGCAGCGCGAAGCGGCCGGGATCGCTGTGACAGATGATTGCCTGTGCCAGCGCGACGAAGGAGGCGGGGACAGCAACCTGCCCGTCCCGGATAGCGACAGCCGGCAATGGTTCGCCCGCAAAATCCAGAAGCCCCGCTTCGTCATCCCGCAGCCGCCAGTCAATCATGTCAGGCCTGACATTGGCGGCAAGGGCCGCGCGCGCGGCGTCGCGCCACTCGCCGAAATCGCCCCGCCCTTCCATAACCGGACCATACATCACAGTAGCGACAATTGTTCGGGCTGGGGCGCAAACATCGCCCGCAGATCCGGCCGCTCGGTCAGCTTGCCCGGCGTCCAGCCGTCAGCCACGACGAATGCCCTAACCTTTTTCAGCGACACACCGAAACGCGCCAGATCCTCCAGCCGCACACGCCGAAACCTGCGGGAAGACAGAATGGAGGCCACGGTCTTCGTGCCGAACCCGGGCACCCGCAGCAGCATTTCCCGATCCGCGACATTGATATCCACCGGAAACCGGTCACGCTGTTTCAGCGCCCAGGCGAGCTTCGGGTCGATATCGAGATCGAGCATGCCGTCACCACCGATCGCCGTTATCTCGCCGATGTCGAAGCCGTAAAAACGGTAAAGCCAGTCCGCCTGGTAAAGCCGGTGCTCGCGCATCAAGGGCGGCTTGATGAGCGGCAGGTTTTTCGATGAATCAGGAATGGGGCTGAAAGCGGAATAATAGACGCGCCGCAAACCATAACTGCCATAGAGCCGGGCGCTGGTGGAGAGAATGGTGCTATCGTCAGCGCCATCCGCCCCCACGATCATCTGCGTGCTCTGGCCGGCCGGCGCAAAACGTCTGGTCGTTTTTGTCCTGACGGTTGGCTCCCCCGCCTCTTCGATCTTCAGACGGATATCCGCCATGGAGCGGCGAATATTCGCAGGCTGCTTTTCCGGCGCGAAACGACTGACGCCGCTATCGGTCGGCAATTCGATATTGATCGACAGGCGATCGGCATAAAGCCCCGCCTCCTCGATGAGCTTGGGCGATGCTTCCGGAATGGATTTCAGATGAATATAACCGCGAAAACCATGGCTGACGCGCAATTCCCGCGCCACGCGCACCATCTCTTCCATCGTATGATCGGAGGACCTGATAATGCCTGAGGATAAGAACAGCCCCTCGATATAGTTGCGCCGGTAAAATTCCAGCGTCAGCCACACCACCTCCTCGGCGGTGAACCGCGCCCGCTCGACATTGCTGGAGGAACGGTTGATGCAATAGGCGCAGTCATAGATGCAGAAATTGGTGAGCAGGATCTTCAGCAGCGAAATGCAGCGCCCGTCCGGCGCATAGGCGTGGCAGATGCCCGACCCTTCCGTGGAACCCAGTCCGCCTGATGCTGCGGAGTTGCGTTTCACCGTGCCGCTCGATGCGCAGGATGCGTCATACTTCGCCGCGTCGGAGAGAATGGCCAGCCTTTGCCTGATCGATTTCTTCATGGCTATGTTCACTATATGTTCCAGTGAGGAATGTCAATATTGGCAATTAAGCTATTGATTAATTAGAAAAATATCCCCGCCGCAAATTTGCTGGCATTTCGCTGTCGTCTTCTGATATAGTCGGTTCAGTTATGATTTTGGCATGGTTCCGGAGTTCCTCTCCGGAACCTGTTTCTTTTTGTGTCTGCGAGTAAAGCGACAGGAATACGAAGGATAAAAAAATGGTAGAAAAAGTACCGATGACTCAGGGTGGATTCGTCAAGCTGCAGGAGGAGCTGCGCTTTCGCCAGCAGGAGGAGCGTCCCCGTATCATCGAGGCAATTGCGGAAGCGCGCGCCCATGGCGACCTTTCGGAAAATGCCGAGTACCATGCTGCCAAGGAAGCACAGAGCCACAATGAAGGCCGCATCACCGAGCTCGAAGACCTGACCGCGCGTGCGGAAGTCATCGATCTTTCCAAGATGTCCGGTTCCAAGATCAAGTTCGGCGCCACCGTCAAGCTGGTCGATGAAGACAGCGACGAGGAAAAGACCTACCAGATCGTCGGCGATCAGGAAGCCGATGTGAAGGCGGGCCGCATTTCCATCTCCTCGCCCATCGCCCGCGCCCTCATCGGCAAGGAAGTCGGAGACAGCATCGAAGTCAACGCGCCTGGCGGCGCCAAGGGTTACGAGATTCTCGCGGTTCAATGGGGCTGATTGGCCCGATGCGATGCGCCCCAAGCGGGCGCGTCGCTCTCTGACGAATCAACCTTCATCCGCAAAGACGGAAGCCCATCTTGTCCCACGTCAGTCTGAAAGATGTGCAGGTACTCGCGCCGAACTTCAAGCGCAGGCTCTCCGGCGTCACCTCCACCATCGTTCAGCTCATTCCAGTGCAGAACCGGCTGGGGCAGAAGGTCGCCACAATCGGCCCCGGCCTGCCGCCGCATCTGCCGCATGTGCGCTTCCGTGAACTGTGGCGGCTCTGGCAAAACGGCCCCTTCGGCGGCCCGCGCATCTGGCATGCCCGCCGCAATCTGGAAATGCTGCCGGGCATTTTCATGCGTGACATTCTGCGCATGAAGGTAAAGCTGCTCTTCACGTCAGCCGCACAGAGGCGGCATTCCGCCTATACGCGCTTTCTGATTTCGAAGATGGATGCGGTGGTTGCGACCAACACCCGCTCCGGCTCGTTCCTCGAAGTACCCCATCGCGTCGTCATGCATGGCGTCGATACCGAGCTGTTCCACCCCGCCACCGGCCCCGAAGACACGATCGCGGCAACCGGCCTGCCGGGACAATATCTGATCGGCTGCTTTGGGCGGGTGCGCCACCAGAAGGGCACCGATCTCTTCGTGCGCGCCATGATCGAACTTCTGCCTCACTACCCGCAGTGGACCGCCGTCGTCTCCGGCCGTGTAACGACAGAACACAAGGCCTTTGGTGATGCGCTCAAGGCCGATGTCGCCGCAGCCGGCCTTTCCGATCGCATCGTCCTTCAGGGCGAAGTCGACGACATCAAGCCGTGGTATCGGCGGCTGACGCTTTATGTCGCGCCATCCCGCAACGAAGGTTTCGGCCTGACGCCGCTCGAAGCCATGGCCTCGGAGACGGCCGTTGTCGCCAGCAATGCCGGCGCCTATGAGGAAATGATCGTCACGGGCGAAACCGGAGCGGTTGTCGATGCGGGTGACTACGCGTCGCTTAGAGATGCGATAAAGACCTATCTCGCCGATCCCGCCCTGGCTCAAGCCCACGCAAGCGCCGGACTGGCGCATGTGCGCAGCGCTTTTCCGCTGGAAAAAGAAGCGACGTGCCTCGGTGAAGTCTATGCGACGTTGCAGCGGGGTGATACCCCCGAAATCGGCCAAAAGTTGGCTGACTAGATTTCCACAAGGCCGACACGCTTGACCTGACGGATGGTTAGCATGGTGCGCACCGTATCGACATTTTCGTCCGCCGTCAGAACCTCGATGACGAAATCCTGAAACTCGGTCAGGTTCTTCGCCACACAATGCAGCAGGAAATCGCTTTCACCTGAGACCATCCAGGCCTGGCGCACCAGCGACCATCCGACCGTTGCGGCCGCAAAGGCCTTCAGATTGCTGTCCGACTGGCGCTTGAGGCCGATCATGCAGAAGGCGACAAGGTCGAAACCAAGCTTCGGCGCGTTCAACATGGCGTGATAACCCTCGATCACACCGGCTTCTTCCAGCTTGCGGACACGCCTGAGGCATGGCGGCGCGGAAATTCCGACCCTTTCGGCCAGTTCCACGTTGGTCATGCGCCCGTCGCGCTGCAATTCGCGCAGGATTTTCAAATCGATGGCATCGAGTTCGACGCTGGTCACGGAGAAGTACCTCGTTAAGCTGGAGAACTTCCTTGTACTATTCGGCGCAGGATTCGCAACATTATGCCACCGCCCGGTCACAAAATTGCGCACGCATCCACAACTGCCTTGTTGGTAACGCAAGGCTGCCCTTGAATAAAGACACTAGACAACCTTAAATACCGGGCAACGAAGGGGTTGCGGCCTGTCCGCCGTCTTGCGGCTGGATGGCTTTGCCGCCGAAAGACCCCGCTGCTGAAAAAAGGAATGTTTCCATGTCTGCCCGCCACACCAAGGTATTGATCATTGGCTCCGGTCCCGCCGGTTATACCGCGGCGATCTACGCGGCCCGCGCAATGCTGAAACCCGTGCTGATTGCCGGCATGGAGCAGGGTGGCCAGCTGATGATCACCACCGATGTCGAAAACTATCCGGGCTTCGCCGATCCGATCCAGGGCCCCTGGCTGATGGACCAGATGTTGAAGCAGGCAACCCATGTGGGCGCGGAAATCGTCAGCGACCTCGTGACCGAAGTTGAAACCAACGTGCGGCCTTTCGTGGTCAGGACCGATTCCGGTCAGGTCTGGACTGCCGACACGCTGATCATCGCCACCGGCGCCAAGGCAAAGTGGCTCGGCATCGAGAGCGAGCAGCATTTCCAGGGCTTCGGCGTCTCCGCCTGCGCCACCTGCGATGGGTTCTTCTATCGCAATAAGGATGTGATCGTGGTTGGCGGCGGCAACTCCGCCGTGGAAGAAGCGCTCTATCTCGCGCATATCGCCAAATCGGTCACCGTCGTGCACCGCCGCGACAGCTTCCGCTCGGAAAAAATCCTGCAGGAACGGCTTTTCGCCAAGGAAAACGTCAAAATCCTCTGGAACACGGAAATCGCCGAAATCACTGGCGCTCCCGCCAAGCCGCCCATGCCGCCCTCCGTCTCGGGCGTAAGGCTGCGTGACACCAAGACCGGTGCAATCAGCGACACACCCATTGACGGCGTCTTCGTCGCCATCGGCCACGCCCCGGCGGTCGAACTTTTCAAGGGCAAGGTGAAGCTGAAGGATAACGGCTACATGTGGACCGCGCCCGATTCCACTGCCACCGACGTGGAAGGCATCTTCGCGGCCGGCGACGTCACCGACGATATTTACCGCCAGGCAATCACCGCCGCCGGCATGGGCTGCATGGCCGCCCTCGAAGCAGAACGCTATCTCACGGCGCAACAACCGCTCGCGGTTGCAGCGGAATAACCGAAAGGCAGGATAGGCATGGCAATGCCATTGGACTGGGATAAACTGCGCATTTTTCATGCCGCAGCCGAAGCGGGGTCTTTCACCCATGCTGCCGACAAGCTGCATTTGTCCCAGTCGGCCATCAGCCGTCAGGTCAGCGCGCTGGAGCAGGATGTCGGCGTCAAGCTGTTCCACCGCCATGCCCGCGGCCTGATTCTCACCGAACAGGGCGAGTTGCTGTATCGCACCGCCCACGACGTGCTGCTGAAGCTCGAAACCGTCAAGATGCAGCTCACCGAAACGACGGAGAAGCCGAGCGGCAAGCTGCGCGTGACGACAACAGTCGGTCTCGGCCAGGGCTGGCTGACGGACAAGGTGCAGGAATTCCTGCAGCTCTATCCGGAAATGTCGATCCAGCTCATCCTCGACAATGAGGAGCTGGACGTGAACATGCGCCACGCCGATTGCGCCATCCGCCTGCGCCAGCCACAGCAGTCGGACCTTATCCAGCGTAAGCTGTTCACGGTGCATATGCATGTCTATGCCGCGCCGTCCTACATCAATCGCCATGGCGAGCCGCAATCGGTCGAAGATCTCGACAACCACCGCATCATTTCCTTTGGCGAACCCGCGCCTAACTATTTGCTCGACGTTAACTGGCTGGAGAATGCCGGACGATCTTCCGACAACACGCGCATTCCACATCTGCAGATCAACAGCCAGACCTCGATCAAGCGCGCGTGCTTGTTGGGGATAGGTATCGCCTGTTTGCCGGATTATATCGTCGGTCGCGATCCTGGCCTCATCCAGCTGTCGCTCGCCGCAGATATTCCGTCATTCGATACCTATTTCTGCTATCCCGACGAAATGAAAAACGCGGCCAAGCTGAAGGCTTTCCGTGACTTCATCGTCGCCAAGGCGCGGAACTGGAACTTCTGACGTAAAAATAATCGACGTCGAAAGATAGTCTTTTAAATTAAAAGACTTACACAGTCATAGGCAAGAGGGGCGCGCGGGCGCCCCTCTTCAGCTTTGCACATAAAATAACCGGAAATATCGAGGGCTGCGCGCCACGCATGCCTGACCTGCACAAAAAAGAGTTGTTTCGTGCACAAAAAAACACCAAATAGCTCTCAGTTGATGCACACGGTGGCTTTTCCTCCCAGTTCCACCGCATCAGCTGTTCCCCTCTGGAGGTTTTTGACCTTCACACTTAAAGGGCCCTGGATCTATCCGGCGGCCCTCTTTTTTTACCCGCAAGAATTTTCTCCAAATTGGCGAAATATCGCATGATGCAACCTTGTTTTGCATTATTGCCACTCCCATATTTCAGTAAGCTGTCACGCTCGCCCAAGGCACGCGACAGCTGTTCCCCTCTGGAGGTTTTTGACCTTCAAACTTGTCAGGCCGCGGAGACATCCAGCGGCCTTCTTTTTTTGGAATCGCCTGCCCGCTCCCCACAACGCTCACAGAGACGTGACTTGTATATCGGAAATGATCGATATACATATCGGTTATGTCAGATATTAAAGAAGCACTGATGAACCCGGAGGAAGTCCTCAAGGCCCTTTCACACCCGGCAAGGCTGAAATTTTTGGAATGGCTGAAAAAACCTGAAAGTCATTTCTGCCAGGAACATCCGCTCAGCATGGGCGTGTGCGCCAACCAGTTTCAGATCAGCGGCCTGTCGCAATCCACCGTCTCGTCGCATCTGGCGGTGTTGCAGGCGGCCGGCCTCATCAGGTCGAAAAAAGTCGGGCAATGGGTATTTTTCGAACGCAACGAAGAAACCATCGATGCCTTCCGCAATTATCTGCAAGTCAATCTCTGAGCCTCCCAAGCTTTGAGCCACGGGGTGCCGGACTGGAAACCGAAGCGGTTTTCACGCCGGCACCCGAAAAACAAAGCGCGCCTGCCGCGCAATTTCGCCAACCGACCAGAAAGTGAAGTCGCATGACCAGTCTTTTCGAACCGGCACAGGCCGGCGATATCGCACTCGCCAACCGTATCGTCATGGCTCCCCTCACCCGCAACCGTTCGCCGGGGGCAATTCCCAACAATCTCAACGCCACCTATTACGAGCAACGCGCCACAGCCGGACTGATCGTCACCGAAGGCACGCCGATCTCCCAGCAGGGTCAGGGTTACGCTGACGTTCCGGGCCTCTACAAGCAGGAAGCGATCGCGGGCTGGAAACAGGTCACCGATGGCGTGCATTCCGCCGGCGGCAAGATCGTTGCGCAGATCTGGCATGTGGGCCGCATTTCCCACACCTCGCTGCAGCCGCATGGCGGCCAGCCGGTCGCGCCATCAGCCATTCCCGCCAAATCGAAGACCTATATCATCAATGATGACGGTACCGGCGCCTTTGCCGAGACCTCAGAGCCGCGCGCGCTCACCATCGACGATATCGGCCTCATCCTCGAGGATTATCGCAGCGGCGCACGCGCAGCCCTGGAAGCTGGGTTCGACGGTGTCGAAATCCATGCCGCCAATGGTTACCTGATCGAGCAGTTCCTGAAATCCAGCACCAACCAGCGCACCGATGATTACGGCGGCTCGATCGAAAACCGCGCCCGCTTCCTGCTGGAAGTTGTCGATGCGGTTGCGGAAGAGATCGGCGCCGGCCGTACCGGCATTCGCCTATCCCCCGTCACTCCGGCCAACGATATTTTCGAAGCCGACCCGCAGCCGCTTTATAATTACGTGGTGGAACAGCTCGGCAAGCGCAATCTCGCCTTCATCCATGTGGTCGAGGGCGCAACGGGTGGCCCGCGCGATTTCAAACAGGGCGACAAGCCCTTCGATTACGCAGCCTTCAAGGGCGCCTATCGCAATGCCGGCGGCAACGGCCTGTGGATTGCCAATAATGGATACGACCGCCAGAGCGCCATCGAAGCCGTGGAAAGCGGCAAGGTCGATGCCGTCGCCTTCGGCAAAGCCTTCATCGCCAATCCGGATCTGGTGCGCCGCTTCAAGGACAACGCGCCCTTGAACGAACCGAACCAGCCGACCTTCTATGGCGGCGGAGCCGAAGGTTACACCGACTATCCGGCGCTCGCCTGATAACCGAAACGCCGCACCGCTCCTTGGCTGTGCGGCGTTTTCCTTTCAGCGCAGGCCTCTGGCCTGCCGCGCGGCAAAATCTGAGAACGCACCCATGACGAAGGCATTGGGCACATGCAGCGCTTGCAGGAAACCATTGCCCGTTTCCCGGCCAATGCTCATCAACGCCACCTGCAGACAATAGAGGGCAAGCAGCACCAGAGAACGGGTAAGATTCGGTCGCAGATCATCATCACGCAGCGCCAGGACCACCAGTGAGACGATGGGAAGAGCGATGAAGACGCCAAGCCCCTTGTGCACCGAAAGCAGCGACCCGTCATAATAGATCGACAGCCCGGCCAGCAGCACCTGCGCGAAAATCAGCACCGGCACCACAGCCGACACCACGACAAAGATACGGCGCTGGTGAGATGATCCACCCGTCGCCGTGGCCATCACACCCTCCCCCCGGCATCGACCGGACGGTGAAGGACGGCCGGCTCCCGCGCCTTTTCGATGCAGCCAAGGCTTGCCAATGTCGCCGATACCGCAACATCGATGGGCGTTTTTGGCTCCGCGCCGAGAAAATCCGTCAGCTTGCCGTTACTCATGCGGATCGGCATCTGCCAGAGATATTGCATTTCCAGCACTTCGCGGAACAAGGGAACGAAGGGTGCGGCCAGCCTTATCGCCAGCCAGAACAGCCGCCGCATCTTGACCGGATGACCGGCGGCCCGCTCGATCGCTGCCACCAATTGCAGCCCGTCGAAATCCCAGAAACCCTCCATGTGGTAGACGGCGAAAGCAGGCAGTTCGTCCGAACGATCCAACAGCCGGCCAATCGTTTCGGCCACGTCAGGCAGATAGGCCCATTGATGCCCGGTATGGGGTGCGGCGGGGTTCTGGACGCTGCGCACCGGTTTGCCCGGCCGCACCAGCATTTGCGAAAACCAGTTGTTTTTCGCATCCGGCCCGAAAAAATCCCCGGCGCGGACGATCAGCACCGGAACGCCGCGCATCGACGCCATTTTCAGCCGCCGCTCCATCTCCACGCGCAGCGCTCCCTTGCGGGTGAAAGGCTTTTGCGGGCTGTCCTCCGTCAGTAGCGGAAAGGCATCCGGCCCGAAGTTATAGACTGTTCCCGGAAACACGATCCTTGCTCCGCAGCCTTCGGCGGCGGCGATGGTGTTGTCGAGCATCGGCAGCACCTGCTTGTCCCAATCGCGATATCCGGGAGGATTGACCGCATGGACGATGAGCGTGGCGCCTTTCGCGGCGTCCATCACATCCTGCCGGTTCATAGCATCGCCAGTCACGCGCTCGATACCATCAGACGCACCGGCCACACGCTGACGCGCCAGCGCCCGGACCTGCCAGCCGCGTTGCAACAACATCTTCGAAACCTGGCTGCCGACACCGCCATTGGCGCCCAGGACCAAGGCCAGAGGGCCATTATTCTCTGCTGTATTTGCATGTTTTTCATATATCATCGTGGTTACTCCTTTTTCTGGACTGGAGTATCGGCGTGATGCGCGGTATACGAAATTGTCGAAATAGGTGGAGCGGCCATACAAAATTTTATGACCAAGAGCCGGAACGTCAGCTGGGATTTTTACCGCACCTTCCTCAGCGTGCTGCGTGACGGCTCGCTTTCCGCCGCCGCGCGCGAGCTTGGCATTACCCAGCCGACGGCGGGGCGGCACATTGGTGCGCTGGAAGAGGCCGTCGGTTTTCCGCTGTTCATCCGCTCACCGCACGGGCTGATGCCGACGGAGGCCGCTCTGGCGCTCCGCCCTTATGCGGAAAATCTGTCGGCGACGGCTGCGGCCCTCATGCGCGCAGCTTCCGGCGAGGTCGGCAAGATCGAAGGCACCGTGCGCATCAGCGCATCGGATATTATCGGCGTGGAAATGCTGCCGCCGATCGTGGCCGCCATGCAGGAGGTTCACCCCCGGCTTGAAATCGAGCTTTCGCTGTCCGATACGCTGGAAGACCTGCTGCGGCGTGAGGCCGATATCGCCATCCGCATGACCGAACCGCAGCAGGATGCGATCGTCATGCGCTATATCGGCAATTTCCGTCTGGGATTTCATGCGACACGCGACTATCTGGCAAAAGCCGGCATTCCGGAGAGCATGGAAAAGCTGGACCAGCACCGGATGGTTGGTTTCGACCGCAAGACGCCCTTCATCAGGGCAGCTATCCAGCGGATGCGTTCGCTCGATCCTGATATCCCCGATATTGAAGATATTTCCTTCGAAATCCGCGCCGACAGCAACCTCGCCCAGCTTGCCATGATCCGCGCCAGCGCGGGCATCGGCGTCTGCCAGATCGGCCTGGCGCGCAAGGACCCCCGGCTGGTTCAGGTTCTGCCTGATATCGATATTCCGCTGCACACCTGGGTGGCGATGCACGAAAACCTCAAAACCTCACCGCGGTGCCGCGCCGTTTTCAGCGCTCTGGTCGAGGGCTTGAAAGCCCATCTCAAGGAGACCGATCCGAACGCCCCGCCGAAACGGCGTTAGAGTTGTCCATTCACAGCGGACCGGAGGTGCTTGGAGCTTTACCCCCCTCTGCCCTGCCGGGCATCTCCCCCTCAAGGGGGGAGATCGGCAGGAGGCGCTACCGCCGCTTCATCCTCAAACGTTGAGATGGGCGAGCGCTTGCCGCAGATCGATCTCCCCCCTTGAGGAGGAGATGCCCGGCAGGGCAGAGGGGGTAAAGCCGCACGCGCCTTCGGGTCCGCTGTGAATGGACAAATTCTTGAAAGCCACTATTTAGCCGGCTGGCATCATAAGACCGCAGGGCCGCTTCTCCGGGAATCCGCAGCCTGCCCGTCAAAACGGTCTGGCCTGATCCGTTGTCTTGTCCACCACCTCGGCTTCCGGCCGGTCGCCGCCCTGGCTATATTCCTCGTGCCACTGGCCGCGCTCGTCCTGATAGCTGATTTCCTCGTCATCGCCGCCCACCTGCTGTTCGGCGGCGACGATGCGGGCTGCTTCGACGGCATCGGCATAGGTCGGGAAAGTTTCGGAATAGGCGCCGTTCATGCGGTAGGCGAAGCCTCCGTCATGCTCGACGATTTCATACACCACTTTGGTCATGCATGGTCCTCCTGTTTCGGTAGGCGACATGGCAACCACAACCGCGCTTCAAGCATTGCACCCGACGGGGACACCGCGGCATGAGCAGCATGTCCTGCGATATCACTATCCTACCAAAAGCATTCAAGCGCAAATCCTGCTTGATCTGAGGGACGATACGTCACAGCCTAAGCCTATCGAGGGGAAGGGAAATCGATGGTGGGTTCTATTCTGAAACAGGAGCGCATGCTGCTTCTGGCAATACCGGCGGCAATCGCCGCCTATATGTCGGAACATGCGATATTCGAAGCCGGAAAGACGGCGGCGCTGATTGCCGCAATCGTACTCATCGGGCTCATCGTTCTCGTCTCGATGCGGGTTGCCCATCACGCTGAAATTCTTGCCGCCAAGGTCGGCGATCCCTACGGCACGATGATCCTCACCCTTTCGGCGGTCGCCGTGGAAGTGCTGATCCTCGCCATCATCATGAGCGAATCCAGTTCACCAACACTGGTGCGCGATACGATCTATTCGGCCGTCATGATCGACATCAACGGCATCCTGGGCCTCGCCGCCCTGCTCGGCGGTCTACGCCACGGTGAGCAGCCCTATAATGACGATTCCGGCAAGACCTATGGCGTGATGATCCTCACCGCCATGGGCATTTCTATGATCGTGCCGGAATTCATTCCGCAACAGAGCTGGCACGTCTATTCCGCCTTCACCATCGTCGCGATGATCGCGCTCTATGCGCTCTTCCTCAAGATGCAGGTTGGCCCGCACAGCTATTTCTTCAGCTATACCTATCCCCGCAAGGCCCACCCCGCCGGTCAGGCATCCGACGGCCATGCGGAGGAGGAAGACGAAGGCAACGTGCCGTTCTCCATCGGCCTCATCATTGCCGGCGTGGTGCTGATCGGCGTGCTGGCGGAATTCATGTCCACCTTCCTGGGCGAAAGCCTTGAGGGCACGAATGCGCCGCCCGCGCTGATGGCGGTGGTGGTCGCGACGATCTCGGCCTCGCCGGAAATCCTCACCGCGCTCAGGTCCGCCTTGCGCAACCGCATGCAGGCCGTGGTCAACATCGCCATGGGCGCATCGCTGTCGACGGTGATCCTGACCGTGCCGGTCATGGAGGGCATCGCGCTTTACACCGGCCAGCCCTTCATCATGGCCATGACGCCGGTTCAGACCGTGATGGTCTTCATCACCCTCATCGCCGCCGCCATCAACCTCAATGACGGCGAAACCAATGCGATCGAGGGAATGACGCATTTCATTCTCTTCGCCACCTTCATCATGCTGCTGTTCCTCGGGCTCTGACCGAAACGAAAAAAGCCCGGCATCGCTGCCGGGCTTCTTCAGTCGATATATCCCAGGCCGATCAGCGGCAATCGGCGCAGAAACGCTGGATGCGCTTGCAGGCCTCTTCGAGAAGCGCTTCCGACGTGGCGTAGGAAATGCGGAAGTTCGGGCCAAGACCAAAGGCCGATCCCTGCACGACGGCAACGCCTTCGGCTTCCAGAAGCTCGGAAACGAAATCCGTATCCGTCTCGATGACCTTGCCCGAAGGCGCGGTCTTGCCGATCAGGCCGGCGCAGGAAGGGTACACGTAGAACGCGCCTTCAGGCGCCGGGCAGCTGATGCCCTTGGCCTGGTTGAGCATGGAGACGACGAGATCGCGACGGCCTTCGAAGATCTTCTTGTTGGCCGGAATGAAATCCTGCGTACCGTTCAGAGCTTCGACAGCTGCCCACTGTGCAATCGAGCTTGCGCCCGAGGTCTGCTGGCCCTGGATCATATCCATGGCCTTGATTAGCGGCAGTGGGCCGGCAGCGTAACCGATACGCCAGCCGGTCATGGCATAGGCCTTGGAAACGCCGTTCATCGTCAGTGTGCGGTCGTAAAGCGAAGGCTCGACTTCGACCGGCGTGACGAATTTGAAATCGCCATAGGTCAGGTGCTCATACATGTCGTCCGTCAGCACCCACACATGCGGATGCTTGACCAGCACGTCCGTCAGCGCCTTCAGTTCGTCATGCGAATAGGCCGCACCCGACGGGTTGGAGGGCGAGTTGAAAACGAGCCACTTGGTCTTCGGCGTGATCGCCTTTTCCAGCGCTTCCGGCTTCAGCTTGAAATTGTCTTCGAGCGTGGCGTTGACGAAAACCGGCGTGCCGCCGCAGATCGCCACCATTTCCGGATAGCTGACCCAGTAAGGTGCTGGAATGATGACCTCATCACCAGGGTTCAGCGTGGCCATGAAGGCGTTGAAGAGGATCTGCTTGCCGCCGGTGCCGACGATCGTCTGCTCCGGCTTGTAGTCGAGGCCGTTTTCACGCTTGAACTTGTCGGCGATCGCCTTGCGCAGTTCCGGAATACCGGAAATGGGCGTGTATTTGGTCTCGCCGCGTTTGATCGCGTCAATAGCCGCTTCCTTGATATTTTCGGGCGTATCGAAATCCGGCTCGCCGGCGCCAAGGCTAATCACATCGCGGCCCTGCGCTTTCAGCTCACGGGCTTTCTGGGTAACGGCGATGGTGGCGGATGGCTTTACGCGGGAGAGAATGTCGGCAAGGAAGGCCATTTTTAATCGGTCCTATTGGGGTTGACATCGGCAGAGGCTGGAAATCTTGTCTGCTACGGCAATTTCTATGTCGAAAGACGGACATAGTTTCAAGGTCAAAAGCCGGCTTATCTGCAGCGGCGGAGAATTTAAACCTTCCTTAACCCGGAAGTAACGCTTGATACGCTACATTGGCGAGCCTAGGGGTCGTGTCTCTATAGCTGGTTGAAAAATGGCGCCCAAAAGCATCTTTTCCAGTCTTGTCCGCGAGGTCGATGGCACATGGTCCACGGCCTACCAAACCTTCAACCTGAAATCGGCCCTGCAGCCGATTTTCCGTCGCACGGCAAGCGGCATGCTGGACATCGATTCCTTCGAGGGTCTGGTGCGGCCCCACCGCAACGGCGATCCGGTAACGCCGGGCGAATTCTTCTCGCTTGTGGCATCTGAAGACATCGAAAATATCGACAGTATCCTGCGCACGATCCATATTCTCAACACCGGCAAGCTCAGCCGATCCCGCGCCCGCATCTTCGTCAATTTCCATCCGGGCCTGTTCCAGACCCCGGCCAAGATGCGGCAAGAAGTAGAGCGCATGCGGCTGACCGCCCATGAGGCCGGCATGACGGCGGACCGCATCGTCTGCGAAATCTCCGAGAAAAAGGCCTCCGACACCCAGATGGTCGCCGACTTCGCATATCACATGCACGATATCGGTTTCCGCGTGGCGCTGGACGACTATGGCGCCGGCGATTCCGACATCGACCGCGTGAAGCTCATCAAGCCGGATTACGTGAAATTCGAAGCGGGCTGGGTGCGTGATTTCATGCAGAATTCGGCCGGCGCCGCCCTTCTGCGCGTCATCGTCCGCCAGTTCCGCGAGGACGGGATAGAGCCAGTATTCGAAGGACTTGAAACGAGCTGGCAGGTCGATCTGTGCGAAGACCTCGGCGTCCTGCTGATGCAGGGCTATGTTCTGGCAAAACCCGAACTCGCACCGACAAGTTTCGATACACGCTTCCCGGAGCTCGGAAGCGAATATTTCGCCCCTTCAAGGACGGAGAGAAACACTACGGCACCGGCATTTTCCCGGGAAGACCGCGCGCCCGATCCGCATCCGCTGCGCCAGGTCAGGACCTTCGGAAAACGCGGCCTCTGACGCGATTTACGGCGAAACACCCTCCCCAGGTGGCCCTGCCACAATATGGCCGCAATAAATACCGCGGAACGCCAGAATTCGGTCTCCAAGCCGTCCATTTCCGGGCCTCTTTTATCCTTCATGAACAGGGACAAGAGGCGACAGCCATGTTTACCAACGATCGGACTTCCGTTGAAAGGTTAAGGGCGCAGAGAACGCTGTTTTCCCTCTGGATGGCCGTTGCGGCTTTTCTTGTCATCGTCACCATGGCCGCCGGCATCGCAACCTCGGCCAATGCGGCCACCGAAGCACTCGACACCCTGCACACCTCGGCCATTCCGCAGGTGGCGGCAACCACCAAGGCAGGCCCTCACCTGCTGCTCATCGTTCTCTCAGCCGCAGCTTTTATCGGCCTCGGTATTGGCGGCCTGACGCTGACCCGGCGCAGCTTGAAGGACGAGGCTCGCCGCTACAAATAAGCAGCCGCCGCCTCGACTTGCGGCATCGGCACGTTGCTGATAAAGCACCCGGGAAACAGCCATCCGAAACTTTGGATCGGCATTTCAAAAAATCCCCTGTTTGCCACGGCCGTGACTGAATGATGTTCCCGGCCCCTGCTGTGCTGGTGCCAATAATGACGCGTGTTCAGGCCAATATGCTGCTTCTGCTCGCAGCAGCGATCTGGGGAGGCGGCTTCGTCGCCCAATCCTCCGCCATGGCCTCGATCGGCCCGTTCTGGTTCGTCGGCCTGCGTTTCGCCATCGCCGCCATTGCCGTTCTGCCCTTCGCGCTGATGGAAACACGGTCGCTGAAATCGCCGCCGCGCCGCCGTGAAATCGGCAGCTTCATCCTCGTGGGATTGGCCCTGTTCGGCGGCGCCACCACCCAACAGGTCGGTCTCCTGACCACGACCGTCACCAATTCCAGTTTCCTGACCGGGCTCTACGTCATCTTCGTGCCCGTCATCGCCGTCGTGCTTTACCGCCGTCATCCCCATTGGGTCATCTGGCCCTGCGCGCTGATGATGCTCGGCGGCATATTTCTCCTCTCCGGCGGCGCCTTCGAGACGCTGACGACAGGGGATATTCTCAGCATCATCTGCGCCTTCTTCTGGGCGATCCAGATCACGCTGGCAGGACGCTTCGTCTCCGAAAGCGGACGGCCGCTGGCGCTTTCCTGTACTCAGTTCGCGGTTTGCTCCCTTCTTAGTTGCATGATCGGTGTCGTGTTCGAACCCATCAGCATGGCGGCGATCGAAGCGTCGATGGTGGAAATTCTCTACGTCGGCCTCGTCTCTTCCGGCCTCGCCTTCGTGCTGCAGGTCATTGCCCAGCGTTACACCACGGCGCCGCAGGCCGCGATTTTCCTGTCTTCCGAGGCGCTTTTCGGCGCCCTGCTGGCCTCGATCTTCCTGAAGGAAACCATTTCCAGCGCCGGCTATGTCGGCTGCCTCATCATCTTCATCGCCATCCTGATCGTTGAACTCGTACCGGAACTGACACGCAAACGGCAAAAAACCATAACGGAAGCGGCCTGACGCGGAAAGAAAGGATTTTTCTGTTTTCGCAGAAAATCCGTCGAGCTCGTTCAAATTTTTGCTGCGAAGACCCGATGCGACCGGCAATTATTTCATCAGCCATCGCTTATGCGGAAAAAATGTGCGGTTCTCAGGTGTAATGCTACCGCAGGTTTTTTATCTGACAAAAAGCCCGTAAAAACTTTTGCTTGCCAATTTTCGATAAACGCAGCAATCTATTGCGGTTCGGGCAATTTGCGAGCATGGGAAGGCCTATAAATTTGCGCACTGGGGACGCTATAAACCTCGGGCGGTGGGACGAAAAACGTTGGATGAGAACGCCATTACTTCCTGCTGCGAAGGTCCATTTTCTCAATAGTCAAGAACTGCCTGCCAACGCCCACGCGGGGCAAAACTGTAATGCTGCCTGTAGCTGAACGCGGGCAGAGCGAAAAGGACCTGATGCATGGCCGAAACTGGCACCGTAAAATTCTTCAATACAGACAAAGGCTTCGGCTTCATCAAGCCAGACAATGGTGGCGCTGATATCTTTGTTCACATCTCTGCCGTACAGGCTTCCGGCCTGTCCGGACTTTCAGAAAATCAGAAAGTGAGCTTCGACACGGAACCGGATCGTCGCGGCAAGGGCCCGAAGGCAGTCAATCTGCAGATTGCTGGCTGACCCTAAAACGGCTTTCTTTCTAGTTGAAGCCCGGCAGGAATGCCGGGTTTTTTTATGCGCCCTGCAGGCCTCTATTGGCCGGAACTTAGAGCCCCTTGAGATAGGGGTTGTTGAGCCGTTCATCACCCAGCCGCCCACCGGGTCCATGGCCGCAGATGAAACCGACATCGTCACCCAGCGGCAGGAGCTTGTCGCGAATGGATGCCATCAATTGCTCGTGGTTTCCGCCCGGCAGGTCCGTGCGCCCCACCGATCCCGAAAACAGCACGTCGCCGACATGGGCGAAGTTCTGGTCGCGGTTGTAATAAATGACGTGGCCCGGCGCATGGCCTGGGCAATGATAGACCTCGAAGACGTGATCTCCAAAGGAGACCTTGTCGCCATCCTTCAGCCATGTGTCCGGCACGACATTCTTCAGACCACTGATGCCGTACTTTTCAGCCTGCACCTCGATCCTCTCCAGCAGCGGCCGGTCATCCTCATGCGGCCCGATGACCGGCAGGGAAAGTTTTGCACGCAGTTCATCGGCACCGCCGGCATGATCGAGATGCCCGTGCGTCAGCCAGATTTCCTTCAACGTGATACCGTTTTCAGCAACGACCTGCAGAATGACGTCCACATCCCCACCGGGATCGACGACGACGCCTTCCTTGGTATCCTGATCGAACAGGATGGTGCAGTTCTGCTCGAACGGCGTGACCGGAATAATGCCCGCCTGCAACTTTCCCATATCCTGTGTCTCCTGTCTGAAAGGTTCCGCCTCCTATAGCCCGCGACCGGTTACGGCACAATGGCGACGGAAAAGACCTCCGCTTTCCGCCGCCCCACTATTCTAAAAATCACCATTCGATACAGGGAGATAACAGGAAATTTTTGGTCTTCGGCAGGAATTTCCGGCGAAAAATGTGGAACGCCCTGTTGGCTGCGACGTTGTAGCTCCAGTCTTAAAAGGAGTGAGACACATGGACAAGACGCTTAAAATGCTGATCGCTGGCGGCGCCTTCGCCTTGATGGCAGGCTATGCAAACGCCGCCATGGTCGCCACGACTGCATCGGATATTTCCGTTCGCTCGGGCCCCGGTGAAGACTATCCTGAAGTGGGCCTCGCCACGCGCGGCAGCAACGCGGTTCTGGATGGCTGCATGGAAGGCAGCAGCTGGTGCCGCATCGAAGTCAACGGCCTGCGCGGCTGGGCTCATGCGGATTATCTGAATGTGATGTACGAGGGCTCTCCGGTCATTCTCGAACAGCGCCGCGCTGAACTCAGCGTACCTGTCGTGACCTATGAAAAGACCTCGAGCGTGCAGGCAGAACCGAACCCGGGTGACCCGAACCTTGGTCGCGTCGGCGAAGTCGATCCGCCGCAATCGGTCATCACCTATATGGACGAGCACCCTGCCGACACGATCACCTATGACGGCGACATCGCCGTGGGTAGTGTTCTGCCGGCAGATGCCCGTATGGTTGAAGTCCCCGACTATCAGTATCGATATGTCCGGGTGAACGATGTGCCGGTTCTCGTAGAACCTTCGACCCGTCGTATCGTCTACGTCTACCAGTAACGCCACCATCACGGCAAAAATGAAGGAGAGCGCGGAGTTTCCGCGCTCTTTTCTATTTCCGGTAAAGGTCACTCAGGATTCCAGTTGCACCCGCACCCGCGTCATATTATCCACCGCAACAGAAAATGATCGGCGGCATTCTCCCGAGCGGACGCATTTTCGGCTATGTTTACAGAATATTGGCGCATCGACGCCTGTCAGCCTATGATTAGACAGCCGCAGGATATGAAGGAACCGCAGTGCCACCGCAATCGCTCAAAACCGCCGCCGCCAGGCAGACACCGGCACTCCCGAAGGTAGACGACGGCAAGATCGACTTCGACACGATCGAGGCGCTGTTTTTCGCCTATCGCGATTTCGTTTCCGATCCCGACGTCATTCTGTCGAAGCTGGACTACGGCAGGGCGCACCACCGGGTGGTCTATTTCGTCAGCCGGCAACCCGGCATGACGGTAGCGGATCTGCTCGACACCCTGCAGATTACCAAGCAAAGCCTCGCCCGCGTGCTCAAGCAATTGATCGACGATGGTTACATCCGCCAGATGGCAGGCCCGGAAGACCGCCGCCAGCGCAGGCTTTACCCGACCCTGACCGGCCGCGAACTGGCGCTGGCGCTCAGCGAACCGCAGTCACGCCGCATCGACCGGGCGCTGGAAGGACTGGGGCCGGATGCCCGCGCCTGCGTGCGCAAGTTCCTGGCGCAGATGCGGAGCCCGGCGACGACGACAGCGACCGTGGAGGACGAGTGACGATGGCACAGGCTCC
Source organism: Agrobacterium tumefaciens (assembly GCF_005221325.1). NCBI lineage: Bacteria > Pseudomonadati > Pseudomonadota > Alphaproteobacteria > Hyphomicrobiales > Rhizobiaceae > Agrobacterium > Agrobacterium tumefaciens. The sequence continues at coordinate 1,945,698 of NZ_CP039888.1, forward strand.
GACAAAACGCCCGCCGGCGGACGATGATGCGGCGCATCTCCTGATCGTTGATGACGACGCCCGCATTCGCGATCTCCTGCAGCGCTTCCTTGGCGACAAGGGCTATCGCATCTCCGTGGCCGGCGACGCGGCCGAAGCCCGGCGCAAGATGGTGGGCATCCGTTTTGATCTGCTCATCCTCGACGTGATGATGCCCGGCGAAAACGGGCTTTCGCTGACCCGCTCGCTGAACGAGAACAAATCCGTGCCGGTCATTCTCCTCACCGCCCGTTCGGAAGCGGATTCGCGCATTGCCGGGCTGGAAGCGGGCGCGGATGACTATCTCGCCAAGCCCTTCGATCCGCGCGAACTTGTCCTGCGCATCAACAATATCCTGCGGCGCAACACCTCGCCCGATACGCCGAAGATCGAACAGATCATGTTCGGTCCCTACAGCTTCTCCATTCCGAAAAAGGAATTGCGGCGCGGTCCCGAGACGATCCGGCTGACGGATCGCGAACAGGAGATCATGCTGCTTTTTGCCCTGCGCGCCGGCGATACCATTCCCCGCTATGAGTTGGTGGAGGCGGAATCGGAAGTGGGCGAAAGAACAATCGACGTGCAGATCAACCGTCTTCGCCGCAAGATCGAGGACGACCCTGCCAATCCTGTCTATCTGCAAACGGTGCGCGGCATCGGTTACCGCCTGAGCGTGGACTGACCAGCACTCAACGAAGGGCGAACGCACGGCCATGGCGAGCCTCGATTTTCTCAGCACGGTCAAAAGAAGCGGCGCGGCCAAGGCATGGCGTTCCGCTGGCAGATGGCTGCGCCACTGGCTGCCAACCGGCCTTTACACCCGCTCGCTGCTCATCATCATCCTGCCGATGATCCTGCTTCAGGCCGTGGTCGCGGCCGTCTTCATGGAACGTCACTGGCAATTGGTGACGGAGCGCCTTTCCGCCGCCGTGACGCGCGATATTTCTGCGATCATCGAGCTTCTGCAGACGGACCCCGAAGAAGACGATTATCAGCGCGTCATCCGCATCGCCCGAGAGAAACTCGACCTCAGCGTCTATATCGAACCGAAGAGCGATCTGCCGGCACCCCGGCCCGAGCCGCTGTTTTCGATCCTCGACAGGATTCTGGCCGATCAGTTGAAACAGCAGATCGGCAGGCCGTTCTGGATCGACACCTATGGCAACGGCTCGCTGGTGGAAATCCGTGTTCAACTGGAAGACAAGACATTGCGCGTCTTCACCAGCCGTAGTTCGGCCTATGCCTCCAATACCCATATCTTCCTCGTCTGGATGGTCGGCGCGTCACTGGTGCTGATCGCCATTTCCATCCTGTTCCTGCGCGGGCAGATCAAGCCCATCGAAGCGCTTGCCAAGGCGGCAGAAAGCTTCGGCAAGGGCCAGAGGATCAGCGGCTATTCCCCGCGCGGGGCGGACGAGGTGCGGCGTGCCGGTCTCGCCTTCATCCTGATGCGCGAGCGTATTGAGCGGCAGATGGAACAGCGCACGGCCATGCTGAACGGTGTGAGCCATGACCTGCGCACCATCCTCACCCGCTTCAAGCTGCAACTGGCGCTCGCCGGCGACAATCCCGACCTCGAAGGGCTGGACAAGGATGTCGACGACATGCAGTCGATGCTGGAGGCTTACCTGACTTTCGTCCGCACCGATGTCGAAGAGGATGTCGGCACGCTGGAGCTTCCAGCACTTCTGGAGAAGATCGGCCATGATTTCGAGCTGCACGGCAAGAAATTCAGCTACGAACTCTATAATATCGAGAGGATCATCGCCCGGCCGAACGCGCTGTCCCGCCTCGTCGCCAATCTGGCCGAAAATGCGCGGCGTTACGCCAGCAACCTCCACGTCGATATCCGCAAGGCGCCACGCTCCATCATCATGACCTTCGACGATGACGGTGTGGGCATTCCGGAAATCTCCCGCGAAGACGTGTTCAAACCATTCTTCCGGCTGGACGAGGCGCGCAACCTCAATGCCTCGGGCACGGGCCTTGGCCTCTCCATCGTGCGCGATATCGCCCGCAGCCATGGCGGCGACGTATCGCTCGATGAAAGTCCAATGGGCGGATTGCGGGTAATCGTCAAGATTCCGGCGTAACGGCAAACAGCCGTCAGCACATCTTCTCGCCGTTCGGCACCGCTCGTTCCACCGCGGCCAGCACGATATCGCCGTTTGCATCGGCAAAACCGAGCGTCAGAACTTCGGACCGGAAAGGGCCGATCTGGCGCGGCGGAAAATTCACCACGCCCAGAACCTGCCGGCCAACCAGGCTTTCCGGCGTATAATGTACCGTAATCTGCGCCGAGGATTTCTTGATGCCGATCTCGAGTCCGAAATCGATCTTCACCTTGATCGCCGGCTTGCGAGCCTCGGGAAATGGCTCCGCCTCCACGATCGTGCCGACGCGAATATCGACCTTCTCGAAATCGGCATAGGAAATTTCGCCGCTCATGACCCGTCCCTTCAGCCCGCCAGTTCTTCGGCACGCGTTTTTGCGGCGGCGACGGCTCGGTCGAACAGGGGCTGCATACCGTCTTCGGCCATCAGTACGGAGAGCGCCGCCGCCGTGGTACCACCCGGCGAGGTCACATTCTGGCGCAGCCGCGCCGCCTCCTCGGGGGACTGATGCAGGAGTTCACCGGCACCGGCCACGGTTTCGCGCGCCAGACGCATGGCCACATCGGCCGGCAGACCAGCCTTGCGGCCAGCTTCCGCCATGCATTCCACCAGATAGAAGACATAGGCCGGACCGCTTCCCGAAACTGCGGTCACCGCATCGATGTCGCTTTCGGCCTCAACCCATTCGACCGGGCCGCTGACCTTCAGCAACCCGTCCACAACGGTTTTCAGCTCAGGCGTTACCAGGTCATTGGCATAAGCGCCGGTGACGCCGCGGCCGACCATGGCGGGCGTATTGGGCATGGCGCGGACGGCGGCAACCGCGCCGAAATGCGAAGCGAACGTGGCAATTGTCGTGCCCGCCGCGATGGAGACAACGACCGTTTCCGGGCCCAGCAGGGGCTTCAGCGACGGCAGAACAGCATCCATCATCTGCGGCTTCACCGCCACGAAAAGAATGCCGGCCTTGACGCCTTCAGGCACGCTTTCGCTGTGGGTCGCGCCGGCTTCCGCAATCGTCGTGCGCATGGCGTCGGAGGGGCGTGGATCGATGACGAAGACCTTCGATCCCGGCACACCCTTTTTCAGCCAGCCCGAAAGCATGGCGCCGCCCATATTGCCGGCCCCCACGAGGACGAGCGGACCGGAAGCCTTGTACACCATGCTCAAGCTTCTCCCACGGTCTCGAACATGACCGCTTCGATTGCGCTTTTGGCATCCAGCCCCGACCAGACGACGAACTGGAATGCCTGATAATATTGCTCGCAAGCCTCAAGAGCGCTGGAAAGCAGCACTTCCACCTGCTGGTTGTTCGGCTCGGCACCGCCGGACAGAAGCAGGGACTGGCGGAAAATGACGACGTCTTCCTGCCGCCACAAATCGAAATGACCCATCAGCACCTGACCGTTGATTTGCGACAGCAGGCAAATCACTTCGTTGACACGGTGGTCGGGCACCTTGATGTCGAAGGCGCAGGCAAGATGCAGCGCTTCGAAATCCTCCATCCACGCAAACGAAACGTGATAGTCGGCCCAGTGGCCCGCCACAGTCATGGCGATCTCGTCCTCGCCCGACCGCTCGAACGACCAGTCATTCGAGGCAGCGACAATCTCGATCATATCGACGGGATTGGACTGACGCTCAATTTCAAATTCTATCAGACTCATGCGGCACCTTCTCAGCCGGTCAGAATGTCGTGTTTTGAACGCCGGGCACAAAACGCACATACGAACCGGGATAAACATTTGAGACGATTGCCCGACACCACCAGAATAACGCATTCACCCTGTCTGGAGCTTACCGGTCTTTTCGAATCATCATTTAAAATCAGTGTATAATGGCCGAGTCCGGCTGCCACCCCTTCCCCGCCATTTTTGCTTTTTGAACAGTGGATATCTCCTCCCCCATCACCTCAGGCGAGAGTCTTAAGCGACTCTGCCGATTGCGTTTTTTGGAAGTGTCCACAGGCCGGAAAAATTCGCGTCGGGGGACCGATTTTGACAACCAAGGTCAAGTCGGACGGAAGGGGCCGAAAAACAAGAAGTCCCGGAATCGCAAGCGATCCGGGACTTCTCAGAAAAAGCGCTAAAAATCAGTCCTTGGCGGAAAGCTTTGCTTCCAGGGCCTCGATACGGGCGCGCAATGCGTCGTTTTCATCCCGTGCCTGAATGGCCATTTCGCGAACCGCGTCGAATTCCTCGCGGCGGACAACGTCCAGACTGTTCAGCCAGCGATCCGCCTGAGCGTGAAACGCCGCTTCGGCTTCCTTACGCACGCCCTGCGCGGCACCTGCCGCATCGGTCATCAGCTTGGCGAATTCATCCAGAAAACGATTGGTGCCTGTCGTGCTCATGGCGCTTGTCCTTCGTCGGTTCAGGGGCATCGTCGTGCCCGCTGTTGATAGCATTCAGGTAGGCACTCCACCGTCGCCTTGCAAGCGAAATCGAAAAATCCCAAGAGCTTGCGTCACCCTGGGTATGTTAAGCCATAGCTTAAAGAATCACCTTGACCGCCGCCACCGCAATCGCCATTTTCCTTGGCGTCAGGGGACCGGTGAGCATCATCGCCCGGCCCCTTGAGGCAATGGATGATCCGTTGTCCGCCCAGCAACGATGACGGAATATATACGGATTGATAGCCGCTCCCACTTCCCTCGCCATCATGCCTTTCCCTAATATCGATCCGATAGCGCTGTCCATCGGTCCCCTGGCGATCCACTGGTACGGCATTGCCTATGTCGCGGGCATCATGCTCGGCTGGTTTTACGCCCGCCGCCTCGCCCGCACGGATCGGCTTTGGCCGAACGACGTCTCGCCCATCTCGGCCCAGCATCTTGACGATTTCATCCTCTGGGCAGCCGGCGGTATCGTGCTTGGCGGGCGTATCGGTTACATCCTGTTTTACGACATGGCAGCCGTGGCCGCCAATCCCATCAGAGCAATCGAAATCTGGAATGGCGGCATGTCGTTCCATGGGGGCCTGATCGGCACGACAGTCGCCATGATTCTCTTCGCCCGCCGGAACGGCATTCCGGTCTGGAGCATGTTCGATATCATTGCCGCCGTCGCGCCCATCGGCCTGCTGTTCGGCCGCATCGCCAACTTCATCAACGGTGAATTGTGGGGTCGCATCGCCGATGTGCCATGGGCGGTCGTCTTCCCGACCGGTGGCCCCTTTGCGCGGCACCCGAGCCAGCTTTATGAAGCCGGCCTCGAAGGACTGGTGCTCGTCATCCTTCTGGCCATCGCCATCTATGCTTTCAGGGCACTGAAAACACCCGGCACGATTACCGGCATCTTCGTATGCGGTTACGCGCTGTCGCGCATCTTCGTGGAATTCTTCCGCGAACCAGACGCCCAGATCGGTTATCTCGCCGGCAACTGGCTGACCATGGGCATGGTGCTTTCCACGCCGATGTTCCTTTTGGGCCTCTGGGCCGTTCTGCGGGCACGCAGCGCGACGAAAAGCGCCTGAGCGGTATGATCTCCCATGACCACACCGCTTGCGCAACGTATCAAATCCCTTATCCGGCTTAACGGTCCGCTCAGCGTCACCGACTTCTTTTCGCTGTGCCTCGCTGATCCCGAACACGGTTATTACAAGAGCCGCGAGCCCTTCGGACGCTCGGGTGATTTCATCACCGCGCCTGAAGTCAGCCAGCTTTTCGGCGAAATGCTCGGCGTTTTCGTCGTCCACGCCTGGCAGCGACATGGCGCGCCGGCGCAAACGCAGCTGGTGGAAATCGGCCCCGGCCGCGGCACCATGATGTCGGACATGCTGCGTGTCATCCGCCGCATCGCGCCGCCGCTTTATGAAACGATGCGGGTGCATCTGGTGGAGACCAGCCCCCGTCTTTCCGCCATCCAGAAGGAAACGCTGGCACCACATGCGGACCGGCTGACCTGGCATGACAGTTTTGACGACGTGCCGGAAGGTTTCCTGCTGCTTGTCGCCAACGAGCTGTTCGATGCCATTCCGATCCGGCAATTCGTCAGGACTCCGCAGGGTTTTCGGGAACGTGTCGTCAGCCTTGATGCCGATGACGAACTCGTTTTCTCGACGGGCCTTGCCGGCATAGACCCGGCGCTCTTGCCGCCGCAGCCAGAACGGCAACCGCTTGGCACCATATTCGAGATTTCCCCTGCCCGCGAAGCCGTGATGACCGCGATCTGCCAGCGCCTGTCGGCCCATGGTGGCACGGCGCTCGCCATCGACTACGGCCATCTGGTCGGCAGCTATGGTGATACGCTGCAAGCCATGCGCAGCCACGCCTTCGATCCAGCGCTTGCGCATCCCGGCGAAGCCGATCTGACCAGCCATGTGGATTTCGAAAGCCTTGTGAAAACGGCGCAAGCGACCGGCGTGCATGTCAACGGCGCCCTGAGACAGGGCGATTTTCTCCACGGCCTTGGCCTCAAGGAAAGGGCGAGCGCGCTTGCCGCCAAGGCGACGCCCGACCAGACGCTTGAAATCGCCGAAGCAGTAAACCGCCTCGCTGGCGAAGGCGCCGGCAAGATGGGGGAACTTTTCAAGGTTATCGCCGTTTCAAGTCCCGCGCTTCATCTTCTGCCGTTTCGCGCGGTGGATTGACAGCGCAATCACCTCTGGGCCAACATCGCCGCGACACACGAAGCAGGCACACTGCATCACACCGCCGCGCAATGCCGCGGCAACAGGAAACATCTCGCTTAACCTGCTCCACTGGCCAACAGCGATATTCTCCAAGGAATTCCCCCACCATGCAGAACGCAACGCTGCCGCTCCCGCTCCAGTCCCCACTGCTCGCCGCGTCAGGTGAAAACCGTGTCCGCCACGGTTTCTTCACCCGGCAGGGCGGCGTTTCGGAAGGGCTTTATCAGGGCCTCAATGTCGGCCTCGGCTCCCATGACGAACCCGAAAAAGTGCAGGAAAACCGCCGGCGCGTGACGCAATGGTTCGGTCTGCCCTCGGGCCGCCTCGCCACCGTGCATCAGGTCCATTCCCCTGACGTCCTCGTGGTCGATGAAACCTATGACGGCAACCGTCCGCAGGCGGATGCCATGGTGACGGCAACGCCGGGTTTCGTGCTGGGCGTGCTGAGCGCCGATTGCGGACCGATCCTGTTTGCCGATGCCAAAGCGGGCATCGTGGGTGCGGCCCATGCCGGCTGGAAGGGGGCTCTCTTCGGCGTGCTCGAAAATACCATCGAGGCTATGACAAAGCTCGGTGCCAACCGTGAACGCATCGTCGCCTCGCTTGGCCCTTCGATCAGCCAGGACAATTATGAGGTCGGGCCGGAATATGTGGCGCGCTTCACCGATATCGATCCGGCCTATGCGGATTATTTCGCTGAGACGGAAAGGCAAGGCCACGCATTGTTCGACCTCAAGCAATTCACCATCAACCGCCTGACCAAGGCCGGTGTGAAGGCGGAGAATCTCGGCCTCTGCACCTATCCTGACGAACATCGCTTCTATTCCTACCGCCGCACCACCCACCGCGCCGAACCCGATTATGGCCGGCAGATTTCCGCAATCGCAATTCTGGAGGACTGACATGGCCCTGCATTTCGAGCTTTCGGAATTCGATGCCCGCCGCGAGCGTCTGCTCACAAAAATGGCCGAGGAGAAGCTGGACGCCCTGCTGCTTTTTGCGCAGGAGAGCATGTATTGGCTGACCGGCTACGACACATTCGGTTACTGCTTCTTCCAGACGCTTGTGGTCAAGTCCGACGGTTCCATGACGCTTCTGACCCGTTCGGCCGATCTGCGGCAGGCCCGCAATACCTCCATCGTCGACAATATTCTCGTCTGGGTCGACCGGCCCAATGCGGACCCCACACTCGACCTGAAAAACCTGCTGAGCGATCTCGACCTGCTCGGTGCCAAGATCGGGGTGGAATATGACACCCATGGCATGACCGGCCGTGTCGCCCGCCTGCTGGACAACCAGCTCGCCAGCTTCTGCCAGATGAGTGACGCCTCCTATCTCGTCAGCACGCTCAGGCTCGTCAAAAGCCCGGCCGAGATCGCCTATGCCCGCAAGGCCGGACAATTGGCCGATGAGGCTCTGGATGCGGCATTACCGCTCATCAAGCCCGGCGCGGACGAAGCCGCGATCCTTGCCGCGATGCAGGGCGCTGTTCTCGCCGGCGGCGGTGATTATCCCGCCAATGAATTCATCATCGGTTCCGGGGCCGATGCGCTGCTGTGCCGTTACAAGGCCGGACGCCGCAAGCTCGACACGAAGGATCAGCTGACGCTGGAATGGGCCGGTGTCAGCGCTCATTACCATGCCGCCATGATGCGCACGGTGGTGATCGGCGAACAGGATTTCCGGCAGAAGGAGCTTTACAGCGCCTGCCTGCAAAACCTCACCGCCATCGAAGAGGTGCTGCGGCCGGGCAAGACTTTCGGCGATGTCTTCGACGTGCATGCCCGCGTGATGGACGAACGCGGATTGACCCGCCACCGGCTGAACTCCTGCGGTTATTCGCTGGGCGCGCGTTTCTCGCCTTCCTGGATGGAGCACCAGATGTTCCATGCCGGCAATCCGCAGGAGATAACCGCCGATATGACGCTCTTCGTGCATATGATCGTGATGGATTCCGATTCCGGCACGGCCATGACGCTCGGCCAGACCTATCTGACCACGGAAGGCGCGCCGGAAGCGCTCTCGCGTCATAACCTCGATCTTCTCACAGCTTAAATCGCCGCCGGGTTTGACAGAGCGGGAAAACCGCCCTTACATTGCCGCCACCTTGGGCAAGAAGGAGCGGAACATGAGAGGGAAAATCGCATGAGCCGGACGGGGTTCGCCCCCCTTTTTCCGGCCGTCATTGTTCCAGTACTGATGCTGGCCCTTTCGGGCTGCAACACGACGGAGGCGCTGACACCGCAGGTGAATGTCGGCCACAATGCCTCGCAATCGACGCCGGTAACGCAGGGCGATCTCGACCAGATGGCCGCCGCCGCCGACCGTGCGCCGGCAGGCGCGCCGGCAACCACGACCTCCGTGCCCGCCTATGCGCCGCAAAACTCGTTGCAGGCACAGGCACAGGCGCTATCCAGCGGCAGCCAGTATGGCGAGCCGCTTCGCCAGACCCCGAACACGGCCCAGCCTCCCGCGGCCGCCCCCGCGCAGCAGACGGCGTCGCTCGCGCCCGCCTCCTCGGCAAATTCCATCCGCTTCCTGCCGATCATCGGCGCGCCCGTTCAGGCCGTCACGCCGCTGTCGCGCCAGCTCGGTGCCGAAGCGCGGGCCAAGGGGCTGACCATCCGCGCCTCCAACGACAATTCGGCGGAAAACATCCTGAAGGGATATTTCTCCGCCTTCGCCGATGGCAGCAAGGTCAATATCGTTTACGTCTGGGACGTTCTCGACGCCAATGGCGTGCGGCTGCATCGCCTGCAGGGGCAGGAGACGGTGGCGGCAAAAGGCAGCGATCCATGGGCGGCCGCGACCGACACGGTGATGCAGGATATCGCCGCAAAAACCCTGAACGACTATACGTCCTGGAAGCATTCTCAACGCGGATGAGGTGAAACGGCGGGAGAAGTCATAGAGATTTCACGAAAATCATTGCGAAAGCGCGGAGTCCTCTTGCAATCGGAAGCAACAGCGCTATTAAGGCGCGCATGGCAACAAGGCGTATCCGGCAAAGGCTTTTCGGCCGGATGTTCCTCCCCTTGAACGACGCTTGGTTACGGTGGATTGAGCCCCGTGGCGCAAGGCGATGGCATGGAAACAGGCGGCCGCAATGAAGGTTTTCGCAGGCAATTCGAACCGGCACCTCGCCGAAGCGATCTGCAAGTATCTTAACGTTCCTCTCGGAAATGCCACTGTAAAGCGGTTTGCTGACCAGGAAATATTCGTAGAAATCAGCGAGAACGTGCGCGGCGAGGACGTTTTTATTGTCCAGTCCACCTCCTTCCCGGCAAATGATCATCTGATGGAACTTCTCATCATGATCGATGCCATGCGCCGCTCCTCGGCAAAACGTATCACCGCGGTGCTTCCCTATTTCGGTTACGCCCGCCAGGACCGCAAGGCCGGCCCCCGCACCCCGATTTCCGCCAAGCTCGTTGCCAATCTGATTACCGAAGCCGGCGCCGACCGCGTTCTCACGCTTGATCTTCATGCCGGCCAGATTCAGGGCTTTTTCGATATCCCCACCGACAACCTCTTCGCAGCGCCCATTCTCGCCCGCGACGTGAAGGACCATTACGACACCAACAACGTCATGGTCGTTTCGCCTGATGTCGGTGGCGTGGTCCGCGCCCGTGCCCTGTCGAAGCGCCTCGACTGTCTGCTGGCGATTGTCGACAAACGCCGTGACCGTCCGGGCGAATCCGAAGTCATGAACGTCATCGGCGATGTCTCGGGCAAGGACTGCATCCTGATCGACGATATCATCGATTCCGGCGGCACGCTTTGCAACGCCGCGGAAGCGCTGCTGAAAAAGGGCGCGACCAGCGTCACCGCCTATATCACCCACGGTGTACTTTCCGGCGGCGCGGTTGCCCGCGTGGCCTCCTCGAAGCTGCGCGAACTCGTCATCACCGACAGCATCCAGCCGACCACAGGCGTGCAATCCGCGCACAATATCCGCGTGGTCAGCACCGCAGGCCTGCTTGGCGAAGCGATCAATCGCACCGCGCAGGAACAGTCGGTATCCGGCCTGTTCGACTGAGGCACCGTCTCCCTCGCAAGATCGCGTATCCACACAGCGACACCCCGGACTAGCTCCGGGGTCCAGCGTGATCATGTTTTTGATAGCAAAAGAGTCTTTTCACGGCGCGAACGCGCCGTAACGGGATGCCGGCTCAAGGCCGGCGTGACGGGAGGGAAGCTTGTCAGCTCGCTGAGCGATCTCTGCATGCATGGAGATCGCAAGACTTCACCCTGCAGCCATTCAGGAAGATGCCGCGCCCGCATCCGGGGGGCGCTGCAAACGGGAGGCTGCGGCCTTGATTTTCGGCCACCAGCGCCGAACACGGGCAAGGACGGCATGGCGACCAGTGCGCCAAAGGCTGATCGTATCGGCCGAGACGGCATCACCGGTAAAGAGGTGACGGTGGCGGCTTATCGTCAGCGCCCGGTAGAGAAACAGCGTCGTCAGGGCGGAAAACAGGATGGACATCACCACATCGCTCAGGAAATGGCCGCCGGCTGCGATGCGAAGACCGGACATGAGGATGATTGCCCCGCCAGCAAGGACGCCCACCACCAATCGCCCAGAGGGACGCAGACGCGGCCAGACAAGCACGCAGAACGGCAGGAAAAAGCTCGCGATCAGCGCGGTTTCCCCGGAAGAAAACGAACAGTTCGAATAACATTGCGTGCTGAACTGGAAAGGGGGCGTGAACAGCTGATGCCCGCCAAATTCGGTAACGCTGAACGGACGCGCCCGACCGATCATGGCCTTCAGCACGCCATTGACGAGAAGCCCGGCACACAGGATCACCGGCCCACACAGGAAGGCCCAGACCCGCCAGCCGGTTCGCTGCAGCGTACCGAGCCGCAGATTGCCGACGAGGACCAGGAAAGCCAAAAGCGTGGCGAGCTCCGCACCCTCGCGCAAAGTATCGCGCAACCATTCGGGAAACGGCTCCCGACCGGGCCACGGCTGCCCCACCGGCGAAAAGAACAGGGCGGAAAACCGGAGATCGATGGAGGGGAAGGTCGCAAACAGAATGACGAGCGCCAGAGCTGCGAGCGTCACCCAGATGGTGATCCGCATATGGGAGAGATCATTGTCCATTGACGCCCTCCGGAATGCACTGCGGCGGCAGGCGCCAGAGCCCGATTTCCCGACCCTCTAAAAAGCCCGGCCCGGCGGTCCAACGGGCAACCGGCGCCTCGCCGGCAAGGCATGCCGGCAAACCATCCGCACTTGCCAGAAACAGCGGATTCTTCGCTTCGCCTGACTTCAGCGGATAAAGAAGCGCATAGTGGCTGGACGGAACACCGGTTTCGGGCAATGCCCGCGTCAGTACCTGTTTCTCATCCCGCAACTGGTAAAAAAGCTCGGCCAATATCGAACGATCATTGGCGACGATGGCGTCTGCCCCCGCCTCACGCGCCCGTGACAGGCCGGTCGATACCAGCTCGGAGCGTCCGAGATAACGCGCCATCGCCAGTTCACCTTTCGGCAGGCGTAACTCCGTTCCGGCAATCGTCATCAGCGGCAATGCGATGGCGACGATACCGCCGAGCGCCAGTGTGGACACGATGAGCCAACGCCGCGCCGCCAGCACCGGAACCGCCAGAAGCACGCCGGCCGCATAAGCCCCCACCGCCCAATTGGCGAGTGCGCGAGACATCAGGCCCTGCGCCGTAATCAGAAGCACGATCGGCACCGAAAGCGCGACCAGCGCGCGGGCTTCGGCCGTCTTTGCGCGGATTGTCGCGACAATCATGCCGACAAAAACGAAGGGTCCGACCACGCCGGCCTGCGAGAAGAAGAATTCCAACGCGGAACCGATCTTCAGCTGGACGCCATGCCAGTTGGCATTATCAGCCGTATGGCGCGCGGTCATGAAATCATGCGCGGTGTTCCACCACAGATTGGGGGCGATAACGGCAATGCAAACCAGCACGGCGATCGCCGCGTCACGCAGCCGGATGCGCCACGCCTCGCAAAGCCAGCCGGCGGCGATGAAGCAGGGCAGAAAATAGATCATCGCATATTTCGACATCAGGCCAAGGCCGAAACAGAGGCCGAGAGCGATGCTCCAGCCCAGCGCGCCCCTGCGTTCGGCCCGCGCCAGCGCAAGCTTTCTGACCGAAATCATCGACAGCACGATGAACAACATCATCGGGGTATCGGTCGAGATCAGCAGGCTGCCGAGCGTCACGGCGGGCAGCGTCAGATAGACAAGGGCAGCCAGCGAGGCCAGCCTGACATCATAGATCATACGGCCCAGCACAAGAATGGCCGCCGCCGCAACGCCATGCACGACAGGTGCGGCCAGCCGCACCTGGAACGTGCCCTCGCCGCCGCCCAGAATGGTTGCCGCGCGAATGAGCCAGCCGATCAGCGGCGGCTTGGAATAGGCGCCGAGCGCCATCTCCCGGCCCCATAACCAATATTGCGCCTCGTCGACGAAAAGATCGGTACGGTTGAAAGCCAGCCCAACAACCCGCAGCGCTGTCACGACAATGATTGCCGAGACCGCAAAGGTCAGCCACCGGTGCTGTTCGCCCGCCTGCGCATGAGGTAGGGCCACACCCTCATGCATGCTGGCGGCGTTCTGCATGGATCAACCAGAGATTTCGAGCGTAGATGAGAAGGCCGGATGCCTGCCCGATAACGAAGACCGGGTCGCGCCGCCACAGTGCATAGGAAAGCAGCACCACGCCGCCGAGAATGGAAAAATACCAGAAGGCCACCGGCATGATCGAGCGGTTCGCCCGTTCAGAGGAAATCCATTGAACCAGAAAACGCATGGTGAACAGCATCTGGCCCATGAAGCCGGTCAGGACCCATACGAATTCCTTCCAGCTGTTCACATGCAGCATGGACCATAAAGCCGGTGCATTCACGGCAATGTCTCCGTTTTGAAAGTTTCAGCCCAGTTTGACCGCTTGCGCCGGCGCAGCAGCCAGGCGACGCCGATCAGATCGTGGATGCCGACAAGCGCGCGGCCGATATTGGTGTAGTGGGAATTTCCGTGCAGCCGCGCCCGATGCGTGACGTCGACATGGGCCACCTGCCAGCCGTCGCGATTAAAAAGCGCCGGGAAATAGCGGTGGTGGTGATCGAAATAGGGCAAGGCGAGATAGGCGTCGCGACGGAAGGCCTTGAGCCCGCAGCCGGTATCGCGCGTTCCGTCCTTCAGGATGCGGGCCCGCAACCCGTTGGCAAAGCGTGAGGAAAGGCGTTTTCCGAGCGTATCGCGCCGGCCGACGCGCTGGCCGGCCACAAGGCCGAGCCGACCTGGTGCATTGGCGGAAAGAAGCGGCGCAAGAAGTGCGGGCAGATTGTCCGGCGGGTTCTGGCCGTCGCCGTCAAGCATGCAGATAACAGGTGCGCGCGCAGCCTGCACGCCGCTATGGATCGCCGCCGATTGCCCGCCCTGACGGTCGTGCCGGACCAGCCGCAGCATGGGGTAACGATCACAGAGTGAAAGCACCGCATCCACCGTCCGGTCAGAGGAGGCATCGTCCACCACTACGATTTCGAACCGGCCGACCGGCTGGCAGGCCGTCACGATCTCGGCCACGAGCGTTTCAACGCTCGCTTCCTCATTGTGCATCGGCACGATAACGGCGAAATCCGGGGTCGATCGCAAAGGGGCTCCGTCATATCCATCTGCTCGGGTTCCGCAGACATCATCGATAGTGGCGAGAGAAGGAGCGCGAAAAGCTTGCATGAACATGAACAGCCGTTGATCTGCGCTGGATATGCGCCAGTTCTATTGCAGTTTTATAACGGCATGTGCCGGTGGAGCATCCGCAGTGGTCGAAGTTTTTCTCGCGGAATGCGGGAAATAATCCTATAATTCGCAACCCTTTAACGCGACCGTAAGCAATTTTTGCCACCGTGCGGCAACGTTTTTTGGGGGGAGGAAACAGGATGCCGGGTGTAAATCCGACTGCTGTCAAAGCTAAATCATTGTCAATCAAGGCTAAATTCGCGGCGCTCGTTACAGGCGCTACGCTGGTTTCCTGCCTGTCCGTGGGGCTGTTATCCTACGAGATGGGCAAGTCTGGCCTTATCGACGCCAGCGAAATCAGGCTCGAAACGGTTGCGAGCAACCAGTCCAAGCAGCTTGACGCCTATACTTTGCGTGTCGAACAGAGCATCACCGAACTGTCGCAGAATGCCGCGATCGCCCAGGCGCTGGAAACGATGACCACGGTCGTGCCGACGGAAAAGGATGCCATCATCCAGGCTTTCCGCCGCGAAGGCGTCTCCGAGGAGGAGCGCGCCTCCTTCAACGGCGAAGGATTGCGACTGCTTTATGCCATTCGCCATGCGACCATCAACGCCGCCATCGCCAGCGTCTGGCGCAATACCCGCGTCAGCGACATCTATGTCATCGACAAGAACGGCCTCATTATCTATTCCGTGACCAAGGCAAAGAACTTCCTGACCAACGTGACGGAACCGCAGAACGCCGCGATCAACGACCTGTTCCAGCGCATCGAAGCCGGCAAGGACGGCGTCATCAGCACAACCGGCTTCACCGGCGGCGACAATGATTCGGCCATGATCGGCATGCCGCTCGCGGTCTCCAACTGGGGTCAGATTCAGCGCAAGGGCGCTGTCATCATGCGTATTGCCACCGATCGCATCGGCGCGGTGGTCACACCCGAAGAAACCGGCAAGACCATCGATGACGCCATTCTTCTGAGCGCGGAAGGCAAACGCCGCGCCGGCGTGCTCTCGGGTGGCGCGGATGCCCCCATTTCCGAAAATCTCGCGGCCCTTTCGGGCGCAAGTGATGCCGGAATGGTGCTAGCACAGACACCTGTCGGCAACATCTTCTATGCCTATCGCCCGGTCACCGTGTTTGGCCAGAAGCATCTTCTGGCGATCGGCCAGCAGGAGAGCAAGGTCCTGGCCGCCGCCAACGATCTTGCCTTCTGGGCGGCCGTTGCGACCCTTGCCGTGCTTGCGATCATGACGCTGATCGGCATTTTCGTCTCCGCAAGCCTCACCAAGCCATTGACCGGTCTTGCCGGATTGATGGAGCGCCTCAACGGCGGTGAGAACAATATCGAGATCAAGGCGGTTTCCCGCGGCGATGAGATCGGCACCATGGCGCGCGCGCTCGAATCCTTCCGCCAGGGCATTCTGGACAAGCAGCGTATGGAAACCGAAGCCCATCGCAAGGGCGAGGAACTGGATGAGGAACGCGCCCAGCGCGAAATGGAAAAGGCAAGAAGCGCCAAGGAACTGGAAGAGGCCGTCGATGCACTGGCGACCGGTCTTGCCAATCTGGCCGCCGGCAGGCTCGATCTTCGCATTGAAAAATCCTTCGTGCCGTCGCTCGATCATCTGCGCGTCGACTTCAACAACTCCATGGCCGGACTGGAAGCGACGATCTCCAATATCGGAGAAAGCGCCAATGCCATCCGCTCCGGCTCAGGCGAACTGAAGAGCGCATCGGAAGACCTGTCGCGGCGCACAGAACGCCAGGCAGCAGCCCTCGAGGAAGCGGCCGCGGCACTCGGAGAGATGACGCAGGCCGTCGATCTCTCCCTTTCGCGTTGCAATGTTGCGGTCGAGGCAACGGCGGGCACGATGCAGGACGCCCACAAGTCCACGGCGGTCGTGAAAGAAGCGATCGTCGCCATGGAACGCATCGAGACCTCGTCGGCCAAGATCCGCCAGATCATCGACGTCATCGACCAGATCGCCTTCCAGACCAACCTGCTGGCCCTGAATGCCGGCGTGGAAGCCGCCCGCGCCGGCGAAGCCGGAAAGGGCTTTGCCGTTGTGGCGCAGGAAGTGCGCGAACTGGCGCAGAAATCGGCTGCCGCCGCACGCGACATCACGACGTTGATCGCAACCTCGGCAGGCGATGTGGAAAGCGGCGTGGCGCTGGTGCTGAAGACCGGCGAAAGCCTGGAGCAGATCCAGAAACGCATCCAGTCGGTCAACGACCAGATCGGCGAAATCGCCACCGCATCGCGCGAACAGTCCGGCCGCCTCAGCGAAATCAATGCTTCGGTCAACGAACTCGACCATGTTACGCAGCAGAACGCGGCGATGGTGGAGGAAACCACCGCTTCGGCCTTCTCGCTGGCAAGCGAGGCGGATGGCCTTACCGAACAGGTGGGGCAGTTCTCAGTGGGTGAGACCCGACACCGAGACCAGCGCTACGCGGCGTAAGCAACAACCAAAAAGGCCGGAGACAAAACCTCCGGCCTTTCATTTTGCTTAAAACTCCGATCCGGGCTCCCAGGGGCCGAAGCCCCTGGGAACACGCCGGCGACCCGGCACCGTTGCCCTCGCCGGCTTCCGGGGAGGACCTCAGAAGAAACCGACCTTGTTGGGGCTGTAGGAAACCAGCAGGTTCTTGGTCTGTTGGTAGTGATCGAGCATCATCTTGTGGGTCTCGCGACCGATGCCCGATTGCTTGTAGCCGCCAAAGGCAGCACCCGCCGGATAGACGTGATAGCAATTCGTCCAGACGCGGCCCGCCTCGATGCCGCGGCCGGCCCGGTAGGCGATATTGGTATCGCGGCTCCAGACGCCGGCACCCAGACCGTAAACCGTGTCATTGGCGATTTCGAGCGCCTCTTCCACCGTCTTGAAGGTGGTGACGGAAACGACAGGACCGAAGATTTCCTCCTGGAAAATCCGCATCTTGTTGTTACCTTCAAAGACGGTCGGCTGGATGTAATAGCCGTCCTTCAGGTCGCCCGTCAGCGTCTTGCGGTCACCGCCGGTCAAAACCTTGGCGCCTTCCTTCTTGCCAATATCAAGATAGCGCATGATCTTGTCGAACTGTTCCTGCGAGGCCTGCGCGCCCAGCATGGTCGACGGATTGAGCGGATCGTCCTGACTGATGGCCTGAACGCGCTTGATCGCCTTTTCCATAAAGCGGTCATAGATCGATTCATGCACCAGAGCACGCGAGGGGCAGGTGCAGACCTCGCCCTGGTTCAGCGCAAAGAAGGCAAAACCTTCGAGCGCCTTGTCGAGGAAGGCATCGTCCTCGTTCATCACATCGGCAAAGAAGATGTTCGGCGATTTGCCGCCCAGCTCCAGCGTGATGTTGGTGACGTTGTCGGCCGCATAACGCATGATTTCCTTGCCGACCGAGGTGGAACCGGTAAAGGCGATCTTGGCGATGCGGTTGCTCTGCGCCAGCGGCTTGCCGGCTTCAACGCCCGTACCGTTGACGATGTTGAGGACGCCGGGCGGCAGCAGATCTTCGATCAGCTCCATCACGACAAGAATGGAGGCCGGGGTCTGTTCCGCCGGCTTCAGTACCACGCAATTACCGGCGGCAAGCGCCGGTGCAAGCTTCCAGGCGGCCATCAGGATCGGGAAGTTCCACGGAATGATCTGGCCGACGACACCGAGCGGTTCATGGAAGTGATAGGCAACCGTGTCGTTGTCGATTTCGCCAATCGTGCCTTCCTGGGCGCGGATGCAGCCCGCAAAATAACGGAAATGGTCGATCGTCAGCGGAATATCCGCATTGGTGGTTTCGCGCAGCGGCTTGCCATTGTCCCAGGTTTCCGCCTGGGCGATGAGGTCGAGATTGTCTTCGATCCGCTGGGCGATCCTGAGCAGGATGTTGGAGCGTTCCGTGATGCTCGTCTTGCCCCATTTTTCGCGGGCCTTGTGGGCAGCGTCGAGCGCGAACTCGATGTCGGATGCGTCCGAGCGCGGCACTTCGCAGATCTTGTGGCCGGTCACCGGTGAGAGATTGTCCATGTAGCGGCCAGACTTCGGCTCCACCCATTTGCCGCCGATGTAATTGCCGTATTTCAGCTTGAAGGGCGCTTCGCCCGCTTTCTGCTGAACCTGAATATTCATGATTTCATCCTCCCTGATGAAAACGATCCTGAGCGGACCGCATGGGAGGAAGGTGGGCCTAGATGGCGCGGTTCGGTAGAGGGGCGGCGCGGTTCCGCAGCGCACATTGTCTCACATCTGCGACAAAGCCGCCTCGATCCGGCGTGATCGGCCGAATCCCGCGCCTGCAGGCCTTAATGAACGTCGAATTTCTTCATCTTGCGATGAAGCGTGGCACGGCTGATGCCGAGCAGCGAGGCGGCCTGCGTGACATTGCCGTTGGTGCGCGACAGGACACGGCGGAGCGCCGAGCGTTCCGCCTCTGCAAGATCGGACCCGCCGTCGTGGCGTTGTTCCTGCAGAATATCCGCAGCAGGCAGTCCCTGCGCGATCCTGATATCATCGAGCTTCAGCGCAAGGCGGGCGGCACGGGTCGCACCCAGCACGAGATCGTCCTGATCCACGGCAAGCAGCGAGAGCGCCGCCCCAAACCCGGTGGGCACGACGACGATGCGCGCGCCGGGAAAGGCGCGGCGGAAAAGATTGCCTTCGATACGCTGCGCCGCATCCTTCACCGCCTGGGTGACGAAGGAGAAGGTCATCTCGTTGATATCGTCACGGCAGGTGGAAATATCGAGTGCGCCCGTCACCCGGCCGGTATGGTCGCGGATGGGCGCGGTGGTGCAGCAGAGTTCGGTATTCGACGTGAAGAAATGCTGGTCGCGATAGACCACCACCGAGCGCTCATCCACCAGTGCCGTGCCGATACCGTTGGTGCCCACGCTTTCTTCGCTCCAGACGGCCCCGTTCCAAAGGCCGAGCGCCCGGAAATCGCGGTCATCACCGGAAGCACCACGTCGCTCCAGCGCAACGCCCTGCGCGTCGGTCAGAAGCAGGCAGCAGCCGGATTTGCCGACGCTGTGAAAAATGCGGTCCAATTCATCCGTGCTCTCGGCGATCAAGCCGGCGGCACTTTCGCGGGCGCGGCGAAATTCAACCTCGCTGAGGAAGATCGGCTTGCGGTTTTCCTCAGGCGCAAGACGGTGCTTGACCATGCAGCGCCGCCACGAGGCGATAATCGGAGAACTTGCGGCCGCGGAACGATGGCGTGCCGTTTCATACACGCGTTCCGCATGGGCGATGTCTGTCGGCATACGCTCCTCCCAAAGCTTTTGTGCGATGGTGCGCTGGAAGCGTTCATGTTTCAACAAAAAATTTCGCGACCAGTCTTGCCGGGAGCACCGTCGGCTGCGCCGGACTAGCGAACCGCCTTGATATAACGCCGGCCGGAGGTCTCTTCCTTTTCATCCTCAGCCGAGAGGAACGTATCGTCCACGAGATTGGCTATGGAGGTGAGAGGACCGGGCTTGCCGAAAAAGAAACCCTGGACCTGCAGGCAGCCTTCGCGCCGGAGAAACTCAACGTGAGCCTTCGTCTCGACCCCCTCCGCCAGCACCGGGATATTGAGGCTGTGCGCCAGGATGAGCGTCGAGCGAACGATCGCCTCCGACTGCACATTGGTGGACAGGCCGTCGATGAAGGCACGGTCGATCTTGATCTTGTCGAAGGGAAAGCTCTGCAGGGTTGAAAGCGAGGAATAACCCGTGCCGTAATCATCCATGGCAATCTTGACGCCGAGCGCCTTGAGTTTGCGGATGGTGACGAGCGCGTGGCGATGATCGGCGATGATGCTGCCTTCGGTGATTTCAAGCTCGAGCCTTTCCGGCGCAAGCCCCGTTTCGGCAAGAATTCTCTCGACCTTGTCGGGGAAATCATTATCCGCAAGCTGCTGCGGCGCGACGTTGACGGCAATGGCGAGTGACTTTTTCCACCGCGCAGCCTGCGCGCACGCTTCTCTCAGAACCCATTCGCCCAGTTCGACGATGAAGCCGGTCTGCTCGGCAATCGGAATGAATTCGACGGGAGAGACCATGCCGCGTTCCGGGTGGTTCCAGCGCAAAAGCGCCTCGAAACCGACAATACTGCCGCTCTTGGTGTCGTTCTGCTGCTGGTAATAAAGCTCGAACTCGTTATTGGCGAGGCCGCTGCGCATGGCGATGGCAAGCGCATTGCGCTCGCGCGCGGCCTCGTCCATGGATTTGTCATAGAAGCAGATCGTGTCAGACGTCCCGCTTTTTGCCCGGTACATGGCGACATCGGCCTGCGCCATCAGGGTATCGGCATCGATGGAGCCGGTGTTGCGGACCGATATGCCAACGCTGGCGCCAACCGAAAATGTCTGACCGTTCCATTCGACCGGCCTGCTGATCTGCTCGATCAGTCGTTGCGCGAATTCTGCACCATCGGCCCTGATGTAATAGGAATGGGTCATCGCCACGAATTCATCGCCGCCCATGCGCGCCAGAAATTCACCGGCCTTCAGCACGGAACTCGCCCGGTCAGCGATGGCACGCAGCACGGCGTCACCGGCCGCATGGCCATGCACGTCGTTGATTTCCTTGAAACGGTCGAGATCGATCGACAGAAGTGCGGTATGCGCGCCCAAGGAGATATGGCGCGTGCGCCGGTTGAGGTGTTCGATGAATGCCGCGCGGTTGGGAATACCCGTCAACGGATCGTGCAATGAAAGATGGCGATAGCGGGCAACCGCCTGCTGGGTGGACTGGGCATCGATGACATAGGTGGAAAGTCCGAGCGCCAGAAGCAGCAGCGTCACGGCGATGGCGCCTCCGCCCATGATGGCCGGCGGCAGCAGATTTTCCGGAATGACGATACGCGGATCGAAGGCGAAGGACATGGAGGCCATGCCGGTATAGTGCATCGAAGCGATGGCGAGGATGAGAAACGCTACCGCGCTATATTGGCAGAAACGGTTGAGAGGCCGGGCAACACGATTGACCGCGATGGCGCCAAGCACCGCGCCCAGCACCAGCGAAGCGATGACATAGGCCTGATCCCAGAAAATCATTCCCTGAACATTATAGGCCGCCATGCCGGTATAATGCATGGCCGCAATGCCAAGGCCGAGGATGATCCCGCCAGCTTCCACCAATACACTGCGCCCGCCATAGGCGGAAATGCCGAAACCGGCAGTTGTCGTCGTAATGGCGATAAGAAGCGAAAGCCCGGTCAGATAGGGATCATACCCCACGTCACCCGCCGCGACATAGCCCAGCATCGCCACGAAATGGGTGGTCCATATCGCCGCGCCGCCATTGACGCCCGCCAGAAACAGCCAATTGACCTTCTGCACTCCTGTCGCCAGGCGCGCTTTCGAAAAAAGGCGCATCGAAACGAAACTGCCCAGCATGCATACCAAGACGGCTGCGGCGGTATATCGATAATCGTGATCGATGGTGAGGCACTGGAGAACTTTGAGCATTATGATCTACGCGGTTGAAATTTTGCGCAAACTTACCATTCGCCAAGTTTTCACCGGGTTTATATGAATGGATAAGCATATATTAAAAGTTGCAACACGCGAGTGAATTAGCGCAACCTAATGAAACCAAGGAGGTATGCCGGTGAGAAGGGGTCCTCTCTTGTCTTTGTGTCTCGTTTGTATTATAGCGCCCGCACCCGTGTAGACACCCTTGGAGGCAACGCGGGTGGGACGGTGCTTGGCACCTCCCCAGTTCAGCGCCCGCGGGCATGAACTCTCCATATAACCTCGAAAGGAATTGCCATGAGCAAAGAATCGTATGAGCTCAAGGCCGAGGCGCGCGAACGAGTTGGTAAGGGGTCCTCTCGTGAACTTCGCCGCAACGGTTTGATTCCCGCTGTCATCTATGGTGACAAGCAGGCCCCCATTTCCATCGCTCTGTCGACCAACGAAGTCACCAAGCGTATCCACGCCGGCGGTTTCATGACGACGGTTGCGACCCTCGACGTCAACGGCCAGAAGATCAAGGTTCTCCCCAAGGACTACCAGCTTGATCCGGTCCGCGACTTCACCATGCATGTCGACTTCCTGCGCGTTTCGGGCAACACGCTCGTCAACGTTGAAGTTCCGGTTCACTTCGTCAACGAAGAAAAGTCGGACATCAAGATCGGCGGCGTTCTGAACATCGTTCGCCACACGGTGGAATTCCACTGCCCGGCCAACGACATTCCGGAATTCATCACGGTTGATCTCGCTGGTCTGAAGATCGGCGACAACGTGCACATTTCGAATGTGAAGCTGCCGAAGAACATCACGCCTGTCATCGCTGACCGTGACTTCACGATCGCAACGATCGTTGCTCCGGCTGCAGGCGTTGCAGAAGAAACGACTGAAGAAGCTTCCGAGGAATAATCGGCGGCCGCAAGGCCTGACAGCTTTGAAGAATGAGGCCCGTTCCGTTTTCGGAACGGGCTTTTTAGCTTTTATGAACTTTAAAACCAGAAAGCGCGGCTCCCGCGGCTGAGACATGAGCCGTTTCAGTGTCGATTAACATTTCCATGAAACGATACCCTTGCGCTGTCGTGGAAACATCGGGCGGTCTGGGAAATTGCACGTGGGAACGCGGCCTTTGCCGGAAACCCCTCGCAGAACCCATCCGGATGGGCGGAAACACAGCGCAGCAAGTCTGGGGCAAAGGGTAGCTACAATTTAACATGGCTCATTCCGTCGAAAGCCGCTTTATCGCGATTGTTTCCGGCGCACTTCTTACAGTGGTCGCCCCGCTTTTCACGCTTTTGCTGACGCTTTCCTATAACGAGGCAATCCGCAGCCAGCGCAACCACATCGAAATTCTGCTGTCGACGAATACCCAGGCGCTGGCCCGCCCCCTGTGGGACCTTGATGACGACACCATAAACCAGATTACCGGAACGCTCGTCTCCGATCCCATGATCCGCATGGTCGAGGTCAAGGATACATCCGGCCAGCTCGATGTCGTCCAGACTGCCGGCAGCGACATCATCCAGGATGCCACATCGACGACACGCGAGGTGATCTACAAGACCACCAAGGGGCCCGTCACCGTCGGCAAGCTGACGGTCTATTACGATGATGTCGGCCTTCTCACTTCGCTTAGCCGTACCGAACTGGCCTTTATCACGATTTTCATCCTCGCCGTCCTCACCATCGTTCTTGCTGCCATCATCGGCAACCGCTTCATGGTCATCCGCCCGCTGATGCGACTGGCGGCGGCGATAGAGGCGACACGCCGCCTCGGCTCACGCCACCACGTCGATTGGCGCTCGAAGGATGAAATCGGCCGGCTGGCAAAAAGCTTCAACGAAATGCAGACCCAGCTCGAAAAGGAAGAGCTGGAGATCAAGAATGCCCACGAACGCAAGACGGAGATCTACAACCGCACACCCGCAATGTTGTTCTCGCTCGACAGGTACGACCGGATTGCCGCCGTCAGCGACTATTGGGTGCAGGCGACAGGTTATGACCGCACCAGAATACTCGGCCTGAACTTCGCCGATCTCATCCATCCCGACGACAGGTCCCTGTTTCAGCAACGCAAGACGGCGAATCCCTCGCCCGACGCGTCGCATAACGGCATCACCGTGCGTTTCCATTGCATGGATGGCGGCGTCATGGACGCGCTCATTCTCGAAAAACCCCTCGATTCCGGCGATGCCGCGCAACAAAGCACATGCCTTTGCGTCATGACCGATGTGACCGAACTGAGCCAGTCGGAAAAACGCAACCGCCAGCAAGCCATTTCCGACCATCTGACCGGCCTCTTCAACCGCCAGGGCTTCGAGGCGATCCTCGACCTGCAGATCCGCGATGCGGACCGGAACGGCAGCGAACTGGCGTGCCTGTTCATCGACCTCGACCGTTTCAAGGCCATCAACGACAATCTCGGCCATGCCGCGGGTGACGCCGTTCTCAAGCAATTCACGCTGAAACTGGAACCTCTGCTCACACCGCTCGACAGCGCATCGCGGCTCGGCGGCGACGAATTCGCCATTCTGCTGGCCGGCGACAAGGTGGAAGAGCGCGCCCTGGAATTTTGCGAGCGCGTCTGCGCCATGCTGGACATGCCCTTCGAGATCGAGAACAACAGCATCCGCCTCAGTGCCAGCATCGGCATGGCGGTCTATCCCTTGCACGCTTCCAGCGCGTCCGAGCTTTTGCAGAATGCCGACATGGCGATGTATAGCCGCAAGAGAACCGGCAAAAACGGCTCGCAGGTCTTCGACAGCTCGATCATGGACCGCGCACGCGAACATGCAGAACTTGAGCGGGATATCGCGCAGGCCCTTTCCGAGGACTGGTTCGAAGCCTATTTCCAGCCTATTCAAGACCTCGCAACCGGCCAGACGGCGGGTTTCGAAGCGCTTCTGCGTCTCAACCATCCCGACAAGGGATTGCTCTCCCCGGCCGCAATCGTCAGCCTTGCCGAAGAAAATGGCACCATTCAACGCATCGGCAACCTCATTCTCGATCAGTCGATCGCCAATCTCGCCAGGCTGTCGCGCCTGCCGGGCATGGAAGAGACCTATGTGGCGGTGAATTTTTCACCGCTACAATTCGAACCGGGATTGCCGACACGCATCGCCGGCGTGCTGCACCGGCACGGCATTCTCCCCGGACGCCTGGTCATCGAGATCACCGAAGCCGTCATCATGAAGGACGATCCGCAAATCCGGGCGATCCTCAACGCCATCCACCAGCTGGGCTGCCGCATCGCGCTGGATGATTTCGGCACGGGTTATTCCTCGCTCAGCTATCTCAGCCGTTTTCCGGTCGATATCGTCAAGATCGACCAGTCCTTCACCCGCTCGATCTGCGACGACACCGTGGACATCAGGCAACGAAACCGCATGCTCGTCGAAGGCATCGCCGCCATCTCGCACAAGATGAACTGCACCGTTATTGCCGAGGGCGTGGAGACGGAAGAGCAGAAAAAGCTTCTGACCGATATGGGCGCGGACTTCGGGCAGGGTTATTACTTTGCGCGCCCGCAGCCGGTCCAAAGGCTGATTGCCGCATTCGATGCGGCGTCCGGACAAAGCCGCGTTGCGGCACGACAAGCGTGAAGCCGGAGGAGGCCGCGATGGGATTGATCCGCTTTTGCCTGATCTTTCTTGCTCTCGCCACACCGGCCAGTGCGGCCAAGCTCTTCCTGACGACCGAGGTCTATCCGCCCTATAATCTGCAGGCCAGCGATGGCAGCGTGCACGGCGTCTATTTCGACCAGCTCAAGATCGTGCTTCAGGATACCGATACGGACTACGAAGTCGCCGTCATGCCCTGGGCGCGGGCCATTGCACTGGCCACGACACAGGCCATGCACTGCGTCTTCGCCACGGCGAGAACGCCCGAGCGGGAAAAGCTCTTCAAATGGGTCGCGCCGATCCACATCGACCGCAATATTCTCGTGGCGCGCCGCGAGGCGAATATCGAGGCTTCCAGTCTTGGGGAGGCCCGAAAATACCGGGTGGGAACGCAGCGGGGCGACTATACCGAAGCACTGTTGGGAAAACTCGGTTTCCCGCAAATTGACGTAGGCGCGGATTTCGAGATCACGTTCAACAAGCTGAAGCTCGGCCGCATCGACCTCATGCCAATGTCGGAAAGCACCTTCAAGAGCCTGCCTGCGGACAGCTTCAAGGAAGTGATAACGCTGAGCCGGCAACAGCTCGGCCTTGCCTGCAACAAAAGCGTTCCTGACGAGATCATCGCAAAATTGCAGGCCCGGCTGGACAGGCTGATCGCCGATGGAACGCAGCAGCGGATATTCGACCGCTACGATCTCGTCAGCCCCTGAGCAATCGGCCGATCCACCCCGCAAACCCATAAAAAGATTGACATCAGGCACTTTTCGGGGTGGTGACAACAGCATCGTCAGGCAAAACGCGGACATGCCCCATGAAGATCATCGCAGGACTTGGTAATCCCGGCGCACAATATGCGGGAAACCGTCACAATATCGGCTTCATGGCCGTGGATGCGCTGCAGCGCCTGCCCTCCTTTGCGCCCTGGTCGAAGAAATTCAAGGCGGAAATTTCCGAAGGCGAGATCGCAGGCGAGAAGGTTCTGTTGATGAAACCGCTCACCTATATGAACCTGTCAGGCGAATCCGTCGGCGAGGCCATGCGTTTCTTCAAACTGACGCCGGCCGACATCATCGCCATCCATGACGAGCTCGATTTGCTGGCGGGCCGCACGCGCATCAAGATCGGCGGCGGCCATGGCGGTCATAACGGCCTTAAATCCCTCGACGCCCATTGCGGCAAGGACTATAGCCGCCTGCGCCTCGGCATTGGCCATCCCGGCGACAAGGAGCGCGTGCACGGCCATGTGCTCGGCGATTTCGCCAAAGCAGACCGCGTCTGGCTCGATCCGCTGCTGGACGCCATCGCCGACAACGCCGCCATGCTGGTGAAGGGTGAGGATTCGCAGCTGATGAACAAGTTGGCGCTGGCGACGGGCAGCAAACCGGAAGCGGAAAAACCGGTAAAGGCGGCCAAGCCGGCCGCGCAGTCCCACATCCATCAGGCGCGCAACAGCGCCCAGCCAAAAAAACTGCCGGAAACCGGGCCGATGGCCGAGATGCTGAAGCGAATGTTCGGCAAGAAGGACTAAACCCCGCATGTCTTCCGACACCATCGCCCTCCGCAAGGCCGGCCCCGGCGATCTGCCCGATTTGCTCGAACTCTACCAGTCACTCAATCCGTCCGATCCTGCCTTGACGGCGGAAGAGGCGAGCGCGGCCTTCGCCGCCATGCTCGCCCAGCCCGGCCTGACCGTGTTTCTCGCAACGAACAACGGAGCAATCGTCGCGACCGCAACGCTTCTGATCGTTCCAAACCTGACCCGCGCCGCTCGTTCCTATGCGCTCATTGAAAACGTGGTGACACTGGAAGCCCGTCGGGGTCGAGGATATGGCCGCGCGGTTGTGCGCCACGCCATCGAGGCGGCCTTTGCCGCGAACTGTTACAAGTTGATGCTGCTCACCGGCCGCCAGCGCCCGGAAGTCCATGCCTTCTACGAAAGCTGCGGCTTCGTGCAGAACAAGACTGGCTTCCAGATCCGGCAGGATTGAGGGGGCAACCCATCCAGCTCGGTAACCCCGCAAACGCCATAAAAGCCCTCACTCCTCCGGCTCGGTCGTGAACATCAGCGGGAAGCCCGCTTCCTTGCCGAGATCCGTCGCTTCCTTGGCCTTGGTCTCGGCGATATCGCGCTCGCAGACGACCACCACCGCACTGCCGAAGCGATGCGCCGTCATCATCACCCGATGGCCGGTTTCCTCGCCCATGCGAAAGACGGTCTTCAGCACCACGGTCACGAAGTCACGCGGCGTATAGTCGTCATTCAGCAGAATGACCTTATAGAGCTTCGGCCGCTCCAGCTTCGGTTTTACTCTCG